>NZ_CP015880.1:3605000-3745000 GCF_000697965.2 Ensifer adhaerens
TTTCGATCCGCGCCGTCAGCAGGTTCATCGCCGGCGAGCCCATGAAGTCGGCGACGAACATGTTGGCCGGGTTGTTGTAGATCTCGGCCGGCGTCCCGAACTGCTGCAGCACGCCGTCCTTCAGCACCGCGATCTTGGTCGCCAGCGTCATCGCCTCGATCTGGTCGTGGGTCACGTAGACGATCGTCGTCTTCATGCGGTTGTGCAGCCGCTTGATTTCGGTGCGCATGTCGACGCGCAGCTTTGCGTCGAGGTTGGAGAGCGGCTCGTCGAACAGGAAGACCTGCGGGTTGCGCACCAGCGCTCGGCCCATGGCGACGCGCTGGCGCTGGCCGCCCGAGAGCTGGCTCGGCTTGCGATCGAGCAGATGGCCGATCTGCAGCATTTCCGAGACCTGCTTGATCGCCTTTTCGCGCTCCTCCTTCGGCACGCCGCGGATTTCCATGCCGAAGGCGATGTTTCCGGCAACCGTCATGTTCGGGTAGAGCGCGTAGGACTGGAACACCATGGCGATGTCGCGCTTCGAGGGATGCAGATCGGCAACCGAGCGACCGTTGATGGCGATCTCGCCCGATGTGATCGGCTCCAGACCGGCAATGGTGTTGAGAAGTGTGGACTTGCCGCAGCCGGAGGGGCCGACCAGCACCAGGAAGCCGCCTTCTTCGATCTCCAGGTTGATATCCTTCAGGATCTCGAGCGAGCCATAGGATTTGCGCAGGTTGCTGATTTTCAAGAAAGACATGAGCTTATCCTTTCACGGCGCCCGACATCAGCCCGCGAACGAAGTAGCGGCCGGACACGATGTAGACGATGAGCGTTGGCAGGGCGGCGAGGATCGCGCCCGCGAAGTGGACGTTGTATTCCTTGACGCCTGTCGAGGACGAAACGAGGTTGTTCAGCGCGACCGTCATCGGCGTCGAATAGGGGCCTGAGAAGGACGCGCCGAACAGGAAGTCGTTCCAGATGTTGGTGAACTGCCAGATGACCGAGACGACGATGATCGGACCGGAGGACGGCAACAGGATGCGCCAGAAGATCTGGAAGAAGCTGGCGCCGTCGATCTGCGCTGCGCGCACCAGCTCGGTCGGGAACGCTTCGTAGTAGTTGCGGAAATAGAGCGTCGTGAAGCCGATGCCGTAGATCACATGGACGAAGATCAGGCCCCAGATCGAACCGGCTATCCCAAGGATGCCGAGGATGCGTGCCATCGGGATCAGCACGATCTGGAACGGGATGAAGCATGAGAGCAGCAGCATGCCGAAGAAGATGTTGGCACCGGGGAAGCGCCACTTCGTCAGCACATAGCCATTGAGTGCGCCGATGATCGTCGAGATCGCCACGGCCGGCACGACCATCAGGATCGAGTTGATGAAGAAGGGTTTCAGGCCGGTCGGCTGCACGCCGATCTGCGCCGTCGACCAGGCCTGAAGCCACGGCTCGACTGTAAAGGTCTGCGGCAGGTTGAGCATGCCGCCCTGGCGGATCTCGTCGAGCGGCTTCACCGAGTTCACCAGCATCACGTAGAGCGGCAACAGCGAATAGAGCGCAAAGAGGATCAGCGCGGTGTAGATCAACGCGCGGGTGAGGCGGTTGTGCGAAATGATGTTGTCTGGGCTCGGAGCGCTCATCAGCGTCGTGCTCCCCGGATTTCGGAATAGAGATAGGGAACGATGATCGAGAAGATCATCACCAGCATGATGATCGCCGAGGACGCGCCGATGCCCATCTGGTTGCGGGTGAAGGTGTAGGAATACATGAAGGTCGCCGGCAGTTCGGTCGCCTGGCCGGGGCCGCCGCCGGTAAGCGCGATGATCAGGTCGTAGGCCTTGATCGCCAGATGCGCGAGCACCACGAATGCGGAAAGAAACACCGGCCGCATCAGGGGAATGACGATCCGGCGATAGATCGTCGAGGTCTTGGCGCCGTCGATCTGCGCTGCCTTGATGATCTCGTTGTCGACGCCGCGAAGGCCCGCAAGGAACATCGCCATGATGAAGCCGGTCGACTGCCAGACCGCGGCAATGACGACGCAGTAGATCGCGTAGTTGCGGTCCTTGATCCAGTTGAACGAGAAGCTCTCCCAGCCCCAGAGGTGCATGGTGTTCTCAAGGCCGATGCCGGGATCGAGGAACCACTTCCAGGCCGTTCCGGTCACGATGAACGAGAGTGCCATCGGGTAGAGGTAGATCGGCCGCAGGAAACCTTCGGCCCGGATCTTCTGGTCGAGCAGGATTGCCAGCCCAAGGCCGAGCACGGAGCAGATGGCGATATAGAGCGCGGCGAAGATCGCCAGGTTGCTCACCGCCCGCCACCAGTGCGGCAGCGCCCACAGCTTCGAATAATTGCTTAACCCGACGAAATTGTAGGACGGCAGCATCTTGCTGTCCGTCATCGACAGAAAGCCGGTATAGGCAATAAAGCCATAGACAAAGATCAGGACGATGAGGAAGCTCGGGGCAAGCACCAGCTTCGGTATCAGGTCCTGCAGGCGACTGCGGCTATCCATGAACGTTCACCACTTCTGGCGCGGCCGTCGGGAAATCCCTGATATCGGCATCCGCGCGAGGTTCTGGGTATCAAAGCGCCCCTCCCCGTGTCCTGTTGGCCACGGCGGTTCGACGGCGCCTGCATGTCGGAATGGGGTGTCCGGGGCGCCTAGAGTGCGCCCCGGAGCGAGCCCGTTACTTCGCGGCCTCGACGGCCGAGACCAGTTCCTTGACGGCCTCTTCGGACGTCAGTTCGCCGTTGAACTCGCGCGTCACGACGTCGTAGATCGCGTTCTTCACGGCAGCCGGGTTGGCATGGCCATGGGCCATGGAGCCGAAGAGCTTGCCGTTGGTGTTGGCCTCTGCCAGGTCCTTGATGCCCTTCTTGCCGCAGGCGTCGAAGTCCGTGTCCGGAACGTCGGTGCGGGCCGGGACCGAGCCCTTGACCACGTTGAAGGCCGACTGGAAGGTCGGGCTTTCGATCGCCGAAGCCATGGCGAGCTGGGCCGGAACCTTGTCGTCGGCAACCTTGAACATCGCGAACTGGTCGGAGTTGAAGGTCACGGACCCTTGCGTACCCGGGAAGCGCATGCAGACGAAATCGGTGCCCGGCACCTTCTTGGCCTTCAGGAATTCGCCCTTGGCCCAGTCGCCCATGAACTGCAGGCCGGCCTTGTTCTCTATGACCATGGCGGAGGCGAGGTTCCAGTCACGGCCCGAGAAGTTGTCGTCGACATAGGAGCGCAGCTTCGTCATGCGGTCGAAGGCTTCCTTCATCTTGTCGCCGCCGAGCGCTGCCGGGTCGAGATCGATGAAAGCCTGCTTGTAGAAGTCGGTGCCGAGCGAAAGCACGACGGCGTCGAAGATCGTCGCATCCTGCCAGGGCTGGCCGCCATGGGCGATCGGGGTGATCCCCTGGGCCTTGAAGTTGTCGAGCAGGGCAACCAGTTCGTCCCAGTTGGTCGGCTCCTTGCCGCCAGCCTTGTCGAGGGCGGCCTTGTTGATCCAGACCCAGTTGGTCGAATGCACGTTGACCGGCGCTGCGATCCAGTGGCCGTCATACTTCGAGAATTGCTGCAGGGCGGTCGGGATCACCTTGTCCCAGCCTTCCTTGGAAGCGGTCTCGTCGAGGTTGCCGAGTGCGCCTTCCTTGGCCCAGTCGAGAATGTCGAAGCCGAGCATCTGCACGGCGGTCGGAGCGTTGCCTGCGGTGACGCGAGCGCGCAGAACCGTCATCGCTTCCGTACCGCCACCGCCGGCAACCGGCATGTCGGTCCAGGTGATGCCCTTGCTTTCCAGGTCCTTCTTCAGAACGTCGAGTGCGGCGGCTTCGCCACCGGATGTCCACCAGTGCAGAACTTCCACATTTTCGGCTGCGCGCGCGGCGGTGGCCGCCATCATCAGCGCCACAACGGCCGTCGTCGTCATCAACTTGCGCATCGTTTTCCTCCCGTTTGCAAGTTAACGAGGCGGAACCTCCTCCACCCCGGAATTCGCGCCGCTTCAGCCAGCGGCTGGCCATTTAAAACGTTATAAATTCAGCAAGTCAAGCATTCCGCCATTTTGTATTTTAGCACCTTCGGAACCGTTTGAATTTACTGAATTATACAGCTCACATTAGCTATTGCAGTGCAGCACACCATGCCGCGATGCGAGATTTAAAACGTTTTCATGATTCGATTGCCTAAGCCCTCGCACCACGATACAAACACCGCTCCCGCCCGCGTTCAGAAAGACTAGCATTGGCCGATCCCTCCAAGCCCGCCCACGCCGAAGACATTGGTTCTGCCGTCAAGCGCGGCAAGCCGACCCTTCGCACGATCGCGGAAATCACCGGCCTTGCGGTCACCACCGTTTCGCGTGCCCTTTCCGATGCGCCGCAGATCTCGCTCGATACCCGCAAGCGAGTGCGCGAGGTCGCAGACGAGATCGGCTATTCGCCCGACCGCGCCGCCCAGCGCCTGAAGACCGGCCGCACCAATGTCATCGGCGTGCTGCTCGACCCGCACGAGGAAATCCTCGGCTACGGCACCTCGATCATGAGTGGCATCGCCAAGGCACTTCAGGGCACGGCCTACCACCTGATCGTCATGCCGAACTTCCTGAACTCGACCAATGTCGAAGCGGTCAACTACATCACCCGCAACGCGATGGCCGATGGCCTGATCTTCTCGCGCACGGAACCGCTCGATCCCCGGGTCCGATTGCTGTCCGATCTCGGCTTTCCCTTCGTCACCCATGGGCGCACGGAGCTTTCCACCCCACATCCCTATGTCGACTACGACAACTTCACCTTTTCCTACCAGGCGACGAAGCGCCTGATCGCCAAGGGCAGGCGCAAGCCCGCACTGATCAGTGGCCCCGCCGATTTCACCTTTGCCGGCCATCTTCAGCACGGCTTCATGACCGCCGTGCGCGAGGCGGGCTGCGCCTACGAAATCCTCTCGGGCATCGATCTCGACAGCCCGGCAGGCGCCATCCGCGACCGCGTGCGCCAGCGCTATGCCGAGCCCGATCCGCCGGACAGTTTCATGTGCGGCGGCGAAGTCTGCGCGCTCGCAACCATCACCGGCATGAGCGATTGCGGGCTGACGCTCGGACGCGAATACGACATCGTCGCCAAGCAGACCTCGCATCTCCTGAGCGCCATCCAGCCGCAGGTCGAGACGATCTACGAGGACCTGACGGCGACCGGCGAGGACATGGGCCGGGTGCTCCTGCAGAAGATCGGCGGAGAAAGCGACGTCAGCAAGCTGCAGCTGCTGCTCTGTCCGCAGATCCCATCGAGCTTCGGCGCGGCCGGCTGAGCGGGCGAACACGGTACGCAAGGCGGCGTCACGTGACGCTGCCTCCTGCCCCAATGTTCTCCCCATCGTCCGCATGTCCTCTCCTCCCCTGTTTCAGCCTTAGCGCGGCATCCACCAGCCGGTACGCGGCCCCATATGCATGTTGAGCGTCTTGGTCTCGGTGTAATCCTCGACCGAATGCCGGCCGAGTTCGCGGCCGAGGCCGGACTGGCGGTAGCCGCCGAAGGGCAGTTCCGACGCGCCATCCATGAAGGTGTTCATCCAGATGGTGCCGGCGCGCACGCGGCGGCCGATCGTCAGGCAGGTGTCGAAGTCGCGGCTCCACACACCGGCCGAAAGACCATAGTCGATCGCATTGGCGATGCCGATCGCCTCTTCCGTCGTCTCGAAGGTCAGCACCGAGAGAACCGGGCCGAACACTTCCTCGCGCGCCACCGCCATGTCCGGGCGCACGGAAGAAAGGATCGTCGGAGCCATGAACTGGCCCATGCCGAGATCGAGCGCGGTGCCGCCATGGGCAACCGCAGCGCCATCCTTCGAAGCAGCAGAAACATAGCTGGCGATCTTTTCCAGATGCTGCGGCGTGATGATTGCGCCGACCTGGGTTTCCGGATTGAGCGGATCGCCGACCTTCACCTTGGCCGAGAGCTCGGCGATGCGGCGCGTCACCTCGTCGGCGATGTCACGGTGCAGGATCAATCGCGAGCCGGCATTGCAGCATTCGCCGGCATTGAAATAGGCGCCGAAGACGGCGGCATCGATGAATTCGTCGAGATTGGCGTCGGGGAAAACGATCTGCGGGTTCTTGCCGCCGAGTTCCAGCGAGACCTTCTTCAGCGTCTGGGCAGCATTGGCCATGGTCAGGCGGCCGACGCCGGTCGAGCCGGTGAAGGACACCATGTCGACATCCGGATGCGTCGTCATTGGCGCGCCGACCTCCGGCCCCGTGCCGGTGATGATGTTGACCACGCCGGCGGGAACGCCGGCGGCTTCGAGGATTTCACCGAGCAGCAGCGTCGAGGCCGAGGTCAGCTCGGACGGCTTGACGACAGTGGTGCAGCCAGCGGCCAGCGCAAAGGGCAGCTTCTGGCTGACGATCAGGAACGGGAAATTCCAGGGCGTGATGATCGAGACGACACCGATCGCCTCGCGCAGCACGACGCCAAGTGTACCGTCACCGAGCGTGTTGTAGCTTTCGCCATGCAGATCGCGGGCGAGAGCCGCGGCGTAGCGCCAGATATCGGCGGCACCGCCGAGTTCGCCCTTGGCTTGGCTGATCGGCTTGCCGGATTCGATCGCATCGAGATAGGCAAGCTCATCGGCGCGCTCGGCAATGATATCGGCTGCGCGCAAAAGCACCAGCGAACGCTGCGAAGCGGTCATGCGCGGCCAGGTGCCCTCGTCGAAGGCACGGCGTGCGGCAGCAATCGCTTTTTCGGCGTCGGCCTTGGTGCCCGCCTGATAGCGGCTGACGACGACGCCGTGGCCCGGCGCCACGCGCTCGATCGTACGGCCCTCGGCGCTGTCCACCCATTTGCCGTCGATCAGCATCTGGAAGGCGCGAACCTTTTGGCCCTCGATCGGCTTGGGTTTCACGAGCACGGTCATTACCATTCTCCCTTGAATTGGGCTTCACGCTTTTCGGAGAAGGCGGCGACACCTTCCTTGAGGTCGCCGGTCTTGGCGACAAGGATCGAGCCGAGCGCTTCGACTGCGGATCCGTTGTCTTCGCCATTCGCCGAAGCGAGCATCAGTTTCGAAATCTCAAGCGCCGCAGGCCCGCGCTTGGCGACACGCGCCGCGTAATCGCGGGCAGCGGCCAGCACCGTGCCCGTCTCGACGACGGCATCGACCAGACCTTCGCGCAGAGCAGCCTCGGCGGTGAACATCTCGCCGCCAAGCACCATGCGCCTGACGATCTGGGCGCCAAAGCGAGAGACGAGGCGCTGCGTGCCCGACCAGCCGGGAACCATGCCGAGGCTCGTTTCCGGCAGGCCGATCTTGATCTGCGCTTCGGCCAGCCGGATATCGGCCGCCGCCGCCAGTTCCAGCCCGCCGCCAAGCGCATGGCCGTTAAGAGCGGCGATGACGGGCATGCGCAGCGTCGCCAGCCGCTCGAACACGCGATGACCGAACCGTACCCAGTCATGCCCGAAGGCAGGCGCATCCATGCCGCCCCAGGCTTTGATGTCACCGCCGGCCGAAAATGCCTTGCCCTCGCCGGTGAGGATGACGACACGCACATTGCGGTCGGCTTCAATCTCGTCGCAAGCCGATGCCAACGCCTTCAGCATGTCGATATCGAAAGCGTTGAGCTTTTCCGGACGGGCGATCGTCATGATCGCGACAGCACCGTCGACGCCGATGCGGATACGGCCCTCAGCCACGGTCGCCTCCCTGAAGCCGGCGCGCCGGCTTCTTCGGCAGTTCAAGACCAAGCAATGCATCCTGGAACAGACCCGCATCCATGGTCTTCAGTCTGTCGGAAACGATCATTGGGAATTCCGACTGGTCGAGAATATGCGCCTGCAGGTCGACCCCCGGCGCGATCTCGGTCAGCATCACGCCCTCGGGCGTCAGCTTCATCACGCAGCGCTCGGTGACATAGGTGATGTCCTGGCCCTGCTCGATACCGCGACGGCCTGAGAAGGTGACGTGTTCGACCTCGTTGACCAGCTTCTTCAGCTTGCCTTCCTTTTCGATCACCAGTTTGCCGTCGGCGACCGCGAGCTTGGCGCCGGCATTGAACATGCCGGAGAAGGCGATCTTCTTCGCCCGTGCCGTTATGTCGACGAAACCGCCGGCGCCGGCCGTCACATGCGGGCGGAAAGAGAGTTTCGACACGTTGACCGAGCCGTTGCGATCGATCTCAAGGAAGGAGAGCAGCGAGGCATCGAAGCCGGCGCCCTGGAAATAGGTGAACTGGTAGGGCGAGGGCATGAAGGCATCGGCATTGGACGCGCAGCCGAAGGCGAAGTCGAGCAGCGGCACGCCGCCGACAGCGCCCTGCTCGATCACCCAGGTGACCGCACCGTGCAGCCCCTCTTCGAGCAGGATGCGCGGCACATTGGCCGAAATGCCGAAGCCGAGATTGACGGCGCTGCCGGCTTCAAGCTCCTGCGCCACGCGGCGGGCAATGACCTTCTGGATATTGAATTCCGGCACCCGGAAACTGTCGAGCGGCCGGAAGATCTCGCCGGAAATCGCCGGATCGTAAAGCGTCTGGGTCGTCTGTTTCTGGTCGGGATCGACGATGACATAATCCACCAGCACGCCCGGCACGCGCACGTCGTGGGGTTTCAGTGAGCCTTCCTTGGTGATGCGCTTGACCTGGGCAATGACGATGCCGCCATTGTTGCGGGCAGCGAGCGCCTGGTCGAGACCACCGAGATAGGCGCCCTCGTGCTCATAGGTGAGATTGCCGCGCTCGTCCGCCGTCGTCGCGCGGATGATCGCCACTTGCGGCGCGATCGCCTTGAAATAGAGCCAGTCCTCGCCTTCGAACGAGACCTTCTTCACCACAGGCTCAGCCGCGGCCGAAGCATTCATGGCGCAGCCTTCGCGCGACGGATCGACGAAGGTGTCGAGGCCGATCTTGGTCATCACGCCCGGGCGCTTGGCCGCCGCCTCGCGGTGCATGTCGAAGAGGATGCCGGAGGGCACGTTGTAGGCTGCCACTTCGTCAGCGCCGATCATCTGCCAGATCAACGGCGGTTCCGCACTCGACGGACCCGAGGGATAGGAGCCGCCGATGATCTTCTTCAGCAGACCCTTCTTGGCGATATAGTCGACGCCCTTGATGCCGCTCATGTCGCCGGCGGCAATCGGATGCAGCGTCGTCAGGTCGCGTGGGTGGCCGGTCGTCTCGAACCGCTCGCCGATCGCCTTGAGCATCAGATCCGGGCAGCCGAGGCCGCTGGACGAGGAGACCGAAACCACCGCGCCATCCGGGATCAGGGCAGCCGCTTCGGCCGGCGAGATGTGCTTGTTCATCGACATGAGTTCAAAGTCCCGTTTCGATCGCCACGGCCTGGCCGGTGGCCGCCGCCTTGACGACGGCAAGGCCCGTTGCCAGCGACCAGACGCCATCCTCGCCCGTCGCAGATGGACGGCCGTTGCCCTGGGCAGCGGCATGGAAAGCGGAAAGCGCTGTTTCGTAGAGATTGCGGTGGTCGAGCGTCAGCTCGCTCTCGCCATCGGCGTTGCGCAGCGTCACCGTGCCTGTCGGCTTCTGCGTCATCACGTTGCGGCCGATCAGCGATCCTTCGGTGCCATGCACCTCAAGACCGGTCTCTGCGTATTTGGTGGTGAAGGCATCGTGGAACTGTGCGATGACGCCGGAGCGGAAGTGGATGACACCCATGACACCATCCTCCACGCCTTCCTTGCCCATGCCGGCACTGTGACTGATGGCAACGGCGTCGATCGGATCGTCGTTGAGGATGAAGCGCAGCGTATCGGCGTCATGCACGGTGATGTCGAGAATGACGCCGCCGCCGGCGTCCGGCCTCTCCAGTCGCCAGCCCTGGAGATGCGGCGGCAGATAGACGGCGTGGAAGACGCGGGCTGCAATCGGCCGGCCGATCCTGCCCTCGGCGATCGCATCGCGCATTGCGCGGTGGCTGGCGGCATTGCGCAGGTGGTGGTTGGTAGCAAGAACGACACCCGCCTCCTGCGCTGCGCTCACCATGTCACGCGCATCCTCCAGCGTCATCGCCAGCGGCTTCTCGCAGAGCACATGCTTGCCGGCAGCGATCGCCGCCAGCGTCTGCTCGCGATGCAGTTCATTGGTGGTGGAGACATAGACGGCGTCGACATCGGGATCGCCGACGAGTTCGGCAACAGTGGTCACCGACTTGGCGATGCCGTTCTCCTCGGCGTAAGCCGCGCCGCGCTCCGCGCTCGTGCTCATGACGGAGACGACCTCGCCTCCGGCGGCGCGGATTGCGCCGATCACCCATTCGCGCGCAATCGTGCTTGCGCCGATCAGACCCCACCGTGTCATGCCAGTGCCTCCCTTTTTCTCTCGACTGCTGCGCCGCAGCTCTGGCGAACGACGAGACGAACCGAACCGACGATCGCTTCCGGCTCCGCCTTACCGGCCTTGATCTGCTTCAACAGCAGCTCGGCCGCCCGTTGGCCCATGCCTTGTGGATCGACGGACACCGTCGTCAGCGCCGGAACTGCTGTCTTCGCCTCGATCACGTCGTCGAAACCGATAACGGCGAAATCGGCACCCGGCTCAAGCCGCCGGGCCCTCAGGCCATCGCAGACGCCGAAAGCGACCGCATCATTGAAGCAGAGTGCGGCCGTCGGCCGGTCGGCGAGCATCATCGCCTGCTCCACCGCCGTCACCCCGCCGGCACGCGACGGCGCCGAACCGATGATCAGCGATTCCGAAACCGGCATGCCGGCCTCGACGAGCGCATCGCGGTAGCCGCGCATGCGCGCCTCGAAGACGGCGGTGTCGGAAAAACCGCCGAGGAAGGCGATGCGCTGGTGACCACGTTCGATCAGATGACGCACCGCGGCCACGGCACCAGCGTGGTTGTCGGAGATCAGCGAAGAGACATTTGCCCCGGCAATGTCGCGGACGACGAGCACGACGGGAATGCCGCTCTCGACCAAAGGCGCAAGATCGGCCGCTTCGGTGCCACGCGCCGGCGAAATGATCAGGCCGGAAACGCCATGCTCGCGCATCGACGCGACCACTTCGCGCTGGCGCTCGATCTTTTCGCCGGTATTGGCAAGAAACTGCACGAAGCCTGCCGATTGCACGACCGCATCGACGCCGACGGCGAGTTCCGCAAAGAAGCTGTTGGTGAGATCGTTGACGACGATGCCGATGATCTTGGACTTCGATTGCCGAAGATTGGCAGCGCCGCGATTATAGACATAGCCGAGATCGCGGATGGCGGCATTCACCTTGGCGCGCGTCGCCTCATTGACGAGCGAGCTGCCCTGAAGAACGAGCGACACGGTCGACTTCGACACGCCGGCAGCGTGCGCAATATCGATGACCGTTACCCTCTCCTTGACCACAGCATCCTCCCGAATTCTTCTGCCTGCTTTCTTCTTTCATAATTGGAACGTTCCAATTTCGTCAAGAGTTGGCTGATCACTTTTTTCACGTCCGGCCGCGTTCGGTGCAGACAAAAGGCACCTCGAGAAGCGTAGCGACCTGCGGTTTGACGGATTATTTAATTGAATTTAAATGACATTATCGGAGATCCGCAATCGTCTGGAGGAGGATCGCCTCGCCTGAAAAACATTGCCGCTTGCCATTTGGAACGATCCAAAGTATTCCAAGGCAAACGTCCGCGGAGGAGACCAACCCCAATGACAAGCCTGACGCTGCCGCGCCAAGACGGCTCGCTTGAACAGTATCGCCTGACCGGAACGCCGATTGAACGGCCCAACACGCCGCCGACCTTCAACCGCATCGCCTATGCGGCCGCCCATGTGGTCTCGGATCCGCTCAAGGATCTCGATCCCTGGGGCAACCCGGCGATCGACTGGGATGCGACGATGGCGTTTCGCCATCACCTCTGGAGCCTGGGTTTCAAAATCGCCGAGGCGATGGACACCGCCCAACGCGGCATGGGCCTTGCCTGGCCGGGCGCGCAGGAGTTGATCCGCCGCTCGCTCAGCGATGCGCGGCAGGTAGCGGGCGCCGATCTTGCCTGTGGCGCCGGCACCGACCATCTTGCGCCCACCGATGCGCGCTCGCTTGACGATGTGATTGCCGCCTATGAGGAACAGGTCGGCTTCGTCGAAGGCGAGGGGGGCAGGGCGATCATGATGGCAAGCCGGGCGCTCGCCCGCGTAGCGCAATCGGCCGACGACTATCGCTTCGTCTATGGCCGCATCCTCGGCCAGACCAGGCACAAGGTGGTGTTGCATTGGCTCGGCGACATGTTCGATCCGCAACTTCGGGGCTATTGGGGTTCGGAGAATTTCGACCAGGCGCTCGATACGGTGCTCTCGATCATCGAAGCCAACCGCGACAAGGTCGAAGGCATCAAGATTTCGCTGCTCGAAAACGCCAAGGAAGTGGCACTGCGCAATCGCCTGCCCGAAGGCGTGCTCTGCTTTACCGGCGACGACTTCAACTATGCCGAACTGATCGAGGGCGACGGCACGAAGTACAGCCACGCGTTGCTCGGCATCTTCGATGCGGTGGCGCCCTCCGCCTCCAAGGCACTCGCGGCGCTGGCGAAGGACGATCTCGCCACCTTCCGCGGCGTGATCGAGCCGACCGTGCCCCTGTCCCGCAAGATCTTCGAGGCACCGACACAGTATTACAAGGCCGGCGTCGTTCTCCTCGCCTGGCTGAACGGCCACCAGCGCCACTTCACCATGCCCGCCGGCATGCAGTCCGCCCGCGGGGTGCTGCACTACGCCGATATCTTCCGCCTCGCCGACCGCGCCAATGTGCTCGACCGGCCGGAACTGGCGCTCCAGAGAATGAAAAGCCTGCTATCGACCCTCGGCGTGGACCAAAGCGCCTGAGAAAGAGCGGCGCTTGAGAAATGACAGACGGCGCCTTCCGGGCGCCGTCTGTTTTCGATCGGGAGCCGGGCAGGGACCGGCCGGACGATCAGAATGTTGCCGTTAGGCTCATCCAGAAGCGGCGGCCTTCCATAACCGTGTTGAAATCGGTCTGCTCGACTTCCTTGTCGAAGAGATTGTAGACCGCAGCGTTCAGCGTCAGGCCCTCGCCGACATCATATTTCGTGCCGATATCGACCGTCGTATAGGCGTCGTACTTGCGGCCTTGCTGGCCGTTGATCGTCACCGGCTTGCCGTTGGTGCCGATGCGCGGACCGGCGGCGATCTCTTCGCCGTGATAGTTGACGGAAGCCCAAGCTTCTAGCCCTTCGACCGGCGTGTACCAATCAGCCCTGAGATTGGCCATGTGTTCCGGCGTGCGCGCCAGCGGGAAGCCGGCAAAGGTACCGGTCTTCTGTTCGGACTGCGTGTAGGTGTAGCTCGCGCGAAGTGTCAGATCCGGCGTCGCATTCCAGGTCGCGGTCAGCTCGACGCCCTGAATGATCGCGTCGTCGATATTGTAGTTGTACCAGAGGCGGTAGTTCGGGTCCTCGCTCCAGCGCACCGGATTGCCGGCCGAATCCAGCACCATCGAGTTGGAGATCTTGTCCCGGAAATCCGTATAGAAATAGGTACCGCCGAGAATGACGTCGCCATTGTCCCAAACCGCGCCGATTTCATAGCTCGTGCTCGATTCGGCCTTCAGGTTCGGGTCGGCGATGATCACGCCGCAGGTGCCGGTCGGACCATAGGAGCAACCGCCACCGCCGGTCGTATAGGCATAACCCGGCGCGATGCTGCGGATATCGGGCGCACGGAAGCCGGTGGAAATGCCGCCCTTTACCGTCAGCATGTCGGTCGCGTTCCAGACGCCGTAGATGCGCGGGCTCAAGTGGTAGCCATATTCCTCATGATGATCGAGACGCAAGCCCGTAGTCAGCGCGAAGTCATCGACCATGCGCCATTCGTCTTCGGCAAACAGCGCCCATTGCGTCGCCGAGAAGGTCTCGTTCAAGCCCGTGCGTCGACCCGGGTTCTGTCGGAAAGCCGCGCCTCGAAATATTGCCCGCCAGTCACCAGCGTGTGGCTGCCGCCGAGATCGAAGGGAGTGGTGAACTTGCCGTCGATGACGGTGTTGCGCACCTCGGGCGCGCGCGGCTGCTTGACGAAGCGACCGTCTGCGTGGCTGTAGTTGTAGGTCCGGCGCTCCGCCCATTCCTGCAGGATGGAGAAGTCAGACGTCGTCGGTCCCCAGCGCCCCGTATGGGAGAACGACCAGTGATCGCGGTCGTTGTCGTTGTAGGTGCTGACCGCGCGCGGTCCAGGCTCGATCGTCTTGCCGACATTGGCATCGCGGCGAAGCCGTGCGGTCCCGCCTTCGAGGAAGAAGTCATGATCCTCGTTCGGCGTATAGGAAAGCCGCGCCGTCAGATCGTGTTCCTTCGAACCGGTGATGCCGGAAAGGAACCTGTCCTCACTGCGCTTCAGGCCGCGGCCCCAGATCTGTACGCCGAGCGTGTCTTTCAGGATCGGCCCGCTGGTATAGAACGACATTTGGCCCGAATTGCCGAACTGCTTGTGCTGCTGCATCGTGCCGTCGGTGGTAAACGAGCCGGTCCAGCTGTCGGCGACCTTGCGGGTGATGATGTTGATGACCCCACCCATGGCATCGGAACCGTAGAGCGACGACATCGGCCCACGGACGATCTCGATACGCTCGATGGCGGCGGCCGGCGGAATGAAGCTCTGCTCGAAACCGGAGTTGCCATTGGTGCGCGCGTCACGCGTGCTCTGGCGCTTTCCGTCGACAAGAATCAGCGTGTAGGAGCCGGGCAGGCCGCGGATGAAGATGTCGCGCTCGTTGGCGACACCGGTCACCGCAACCCCTTGCGCGTCGCGAAGCGCATCGGTGAGATCGCGGAACGACCGCTTTTGCAGGTCTTCGCCCGAGATCACCGTGATGCTCGCCGGCGCATCCTTGACGTTTTGCTCGAACCCGGTCGCCGTCACCACAATCTGCTCGAGTTCGGTCGCCTTCTCCTTTTCCTTGGCCTTCTGTGCCAAGGCTTCCGTCGGCACCGTCAGCGCCGTGCCGGCGAGGCAGGCGCAGACGAAACGATGTGACCATCCGGCCGAGCCGCACCGGTTCCAGCGGTCCCCTTGCCGCTGCTCCTCGGTTTCGGTCTCAGGCCCCATCCGCTTCATCATCTTCGCCCCGCATATATCTTGAGTAATGAACTCCACTTAGTTATTGGCGAGGGAGACGGTCAACGACGCTGTTTTGGAACCGTTCCAAATACGAAACGACGCAAAACAGCGCCCGCGAATATGCCGGATGAGACAGAAAGGCGGGACGGAACCATGGCGAAAGCAACGGCGAGCGTGACAGGAGGCGCGTCGGCCTCCAACGAACGTCAGACGGATCTGAGCAAGCTGCGCCTGCTCCTGGCGCTGGACGCACTGCTACGCGAAAACAGCGTCAGCCGTGCCGCTTCAAGCGTCGGTCTGCAGCCCTCGGCAATGAGCCGCTTGCTCGGTCAATTGCGTGAGGACTATGCCGATCCGCTGTTCCTGCGCACAGGTCATGGCCTGCGCCCGACCCCGCTTGCCGAGTCTCTGCGGCTACGCGTGCGCGCTCTTGCCGCAGAGACCGAAGCCCTGCTTGACGCACGCGCCGCTGGCTCCGCGTCCGCACCCACACAGACAGGTCACGCCGGCTGGGAAGGGCAGGCACTGACCGACGCACCACCGCTGGCGGTCCGGCCAAGCCGCCTGCTTGAGGGGGAGCCGGCACCGGAACAGTTCGCCGCAAAGCTGGCCGAAATCGGCGACGATGCCGCCCCTGAACGACGATTGGCTCGCTGCATCGCGACTGTCGGCACCGGCGCCGGCCGCAGCCGCCCCTTGAGCAAAGAGGAGGCCGAGGACGCGCTGGCGATCATCCTTGCCGGCGAAGCGGACCCGGTGCAGATCGGTGCGCTGATGACGGTGCTGCATTATCGCGGACCGACGGCGGTGGAGGTGGCCGGTTTCGTGCGCGCCATGCGCCGCCATATCGGCGCAATTGAACCGGGAAACGGCATCGCCGACCTCGATTGGCCCTGCTACCTCTCGCCCAAATTGAAGACTGCGCCCTGGTTCCTGCATGCGGCACGGCTTGTCGTCGATGCCGGGCATCGCGTCGTGCTGCATGGAAGCTACGGTGAAGAGGGTACGGATCGGCACAAGCTGGAGGTGGCCGCTTCCGCAGCCGGCATCCCGGTTTGCACGTCGATCACGGCCGCCAAGACAGCGCTTCGGTCGGCAGGCATCGCCTATCTGCCGCTCTCGGCCTTTGCGCCGCAGGTCTATCGCTTGCTGGGGCTCTATCGGCTGATGGAGATGCGCATGCCGCTAAACGCCGCCATACACCTCATCAATCCGATGGGCGGACGGACAAGCCTGCTCGGCGTCGCCAATCCCTCGAGCCGCACGCTCAGCCGCGACATCGCCATGCTGCTCGGCACGAGAGAGTTGACGATCCTCGGCAACACCCGCGACCACGCTGAGTTCACGCCCTACCGCCAGACGCCCCTTTTCCGCCTTGTCGGCGGCGAAGCCTCCGACGTCATCATTCCCGCGAAAATCGCGCCGCCGGCCGAACCGCGCACCGGCTTGAGCAGCCGCGAATACTGGCAGGCGGTTTGGACTGGTGCTGCCCGCGACGAGCGCGCGGAAACCACCATCATTACGACGGCGGCTGCCGCCCTTGTCAGTCTGCGCAATTACGACGACTTCGAGGCTGCTTGCGAGACAGTGCGGGGACTTTGGAACAACCGATCACGCCGGATGGCGTGATCGGAGTTCCGCGTGGCTCAGGCAGCCAGGCCCTTTTTCGCGAGCATCGCATCCGGGCTCGGCAGTTTGCCGCGAAAGGCCTTGTAGGCATCCTCCGGATCGATCGAGCCGCCGACCGAATAGATGTTGTCCTTGAGGCGGGCGGCCATGGCCGGATCGAAGGCGTTGCCGGTTTCCTCGAAGGCGGCGAAGGCATCGGCGTCGAGCACTTCCGACCACATGTAGGAATAGTAGCCGGCCGAGTAGCCGTCGCCCGAGAAGACGTGCAGGAAGTGCGGGCTGCGATGGCGCATGACGATGGATTTCGGCATGCCGATCTCATCGAGCTTCTTGGCTTCGAGCGCCATCGGTTCCGCCGTCACCGCGGCCGTATGATAGGCCATATCGACCAGTGCGGACGACGTGAACTCGACTGTTGCGAAGCCCGAGTTGAAGGTTCGCGCCGCCAGCACCTTGTCGAGCAGCGCCTGCGGCATCGGCTCGCCGGTCTGGTAGTGCACCGCATAACGCTTCAGGATCTCCGGCACCGTCAGCCAATGTTCGTAAAGCTGCGACGGCAGCTCGACGAAGTCACGCGACACACCCGTGCCGGACACCGAAGGGTAGGTGACGTTGGATAGCATGCCATGCAATGCGTGCCCGAACTCGTGGAAGAGCGTTCGGGCATCATCGAGCGACAGCAGCGCCGGCTTGCCCTCGGCGGGCTTGGCGAAATTGCAGACGTTGTAGATGATCGGCAGCTCGCCTTCGGCGCCATTCTTCAGCTTGAGCTTGTGCTGCGACTGGAACGAACTCATCCACGCACCGGAGCGCTTCGAAGACCGGGCGAAGTAGTCGCCAAGGAACAATGCCACCAGCTTGCCGGATGCATCCTTGACCTCGAAGACGCGCACGTCGGGATGGTAGGCGGCAATGCCCTTCTTCTCCGCCGCGGTAATGCCGAACAGACGCTTGGCGACATCGAAGCAGGCCTCGATGATCTTTTCGAGCTGCAGGTAAGGCTTGAGTTCGCCTTCGGAGAAATTGAACTTCTCGGCGCGGAGCTTCTCGGCGTAATGGCGCCAGTCCCAGGGCATGACGTCGTGATTGCGGCCCTCGTCGGCAACGAGCCGGGCAAGCTCGGCCTCTTCCTCGCGGGCGCGGGCAACCGCCTTTTCCCAGACTTGCATCAGCAGGCCGTTCACGGCAGTGGGCGTCTTCGCCATGGTATCGTCGAGCTTCAGCGACGCGAAGTTATCATAGCCGAGCAGCTTCGCCTTTTCGGCCCGCAGCGCCAGCATCTCGGCGATCAGCCCGCGATTGTCGGTGTCGCCGCCATTTTCACCGCGCGCGATCCAGGCGCGGAAGGCCTGCTCGCGAAGCTCGCGATTGTCGGAGAAGGTCAGGAACGGTTCGATGATCGAGCGCGACAGGGTGACGGCATACTTGCCCTTCTGGCCGCGGTCTTCGGCAACCGCCGCCATGGCGTCGCGCAGGAAGTCCGGCAGGCCGGCGAGCTGTTCCTCGCTCTCTAGGAACAGAACCCAGCTCTTCTCATCGGCGAGCACGTTCTGCCCGAACCTGGCGCCGAGACCGGCGAGTTTCTCGTTGATCGCTGCCAGCCGCTCCTGCTCCGGCTTTGCGAGCTTGGCGCCGGATTTGACGAAACCCTTCCAGTGGCGCTCGAGTACGCGCGTCGCTTCAAGATCGAGGCCAAGCCCTGCGCGCCCTTCCCACAGCGTGTCGATGCGCTTGAACAGCGCCGCATTCATGCCAATTTTCGAATAGTGCCGGGACATCTTCGGCGCGATATCGCGCTCCAGCGCCTGGATCGTCTCGTTGGTGTCGGCGCCGGCCTTGTTCCAGAAGATCGAGGATACGCGCGACAGTTCGTCACCGGCGATCTCCAGCGCAATGATCGTGTTTTCGAAGGTCGGCGCCGCCGGGTTTTCGGCAATCGCGTCGATCTCCGCCTCATGTTCCCTGAAAGCCGCGTCGAACGCCGGAGCAAAATCCTCGTCCTTCACCAGGTCGAAACGCGGCAGGCCTTCGTGGCCGGTCCATGCGGTGAGCGCGGGATTGAGCGGGGTGCTGGTGGTCATCAGAAATCCTTTCGCATGCGGTCCGACGCGGGGCCGGGGAGGGGCGTCGCTTATCTATGACATCAGGACGCGGAGGCAATGGAGGTGGTCGTGAGGGGGCTTGCCGTCAAGGCCTGCGCAAACCGAGAAGCCCGGGGGCAGCGTGCCAGACCGCCTGAACGGCAAAGCCGATGAACAGGAGACCGGAGAGCCGGACGATCGCGAGTTCGTGGCGTCGGTAGAAACGCCGCACGACGGAGGTGCCGATGATGACGATCAGGATCAGATCGGCCACGAGAAATCCGATCAGCGAGACGCCGAGCAGCGCCGGCAGCGCATCGAACTCGAGCGCGTTGGCCGAGCTGGCAAGCAGCGCCGTGAAGGTTGCGAGCGCTACCGGATAGCCCTTGGGATTGGTGAGTCCAAAAATCAGTCCGCGCCTCAAAGGACGCTCGACTGTCACGAGCGCGCGGTTCTCGCCGGCGGGGCGTGCGCGCAATGCCGTCCAGCCGATCCAGCCGAGATAGGCGCCGCAGAAGAGACCGAGGATATCGAAAATCGTCGTGCCGACGGAGCGCGCGCCGACGATTGCGACCAGCGCCAGGGTCGACCAGAGAACGTCACCGGCAAGGTGTCCGCCCATGAACAAGGCGCCTGCCTTGCGCCCCTGGCCGGCGCCGATGCCGAGCAGCGCCAGAAACGCCGGTCCGGGAATAAGGACGTAGGAGAGGGCGGCGAGAAAGGCTCCAATCAGCAGCGTCTCGGACATGGCGGGTTCCCAGTTGTGTTACCCGCATTCGATCCGGAGGCACCGTTTCAGTCAAGAGGAAAGCTAAGCCAACTATAGGAAGACGCGGCTGAGCGCTTGCCGGAAGTAAAGGTCAGGTTCTTGGTCGTGGCGCAGATATGGGCGGCGACGGCGTGAACAAAATTGCGCATGTTTTTCTCCTCGAGGGATCGACGGCCAGGCAGGTACGCGG
The DNA here is from genome assembly GCF_000697965.2 of Ensifer adhaerens. Classification (NCBI taxonomy): domain Bacteria; kingdom Pseudomonadati; phylum Pseudomonadota; class Alphaproteobacteria; order Hyphomicrobiales; family Rhizobiaceae; genus Ensifer; species Ensifer adhaerens. The sequence goes on from NZ_CP015880.1 coordinate 3,624,722, forward strand.
CTTCTGGGCCATGATCGCAGTGCCTCGACCGATCAGCTGTTCCGTAGGGAACGTTCCGCTCGCGGGCGCGCACAAATCTTTCGTTTCACCGATTTCCCTCGATACGAAGTTGCGCTAGAACGCGGCCGAGTTTTCCCCCCGCGAGAAGGACTATCCATGACTGTGCGCAACCTCTTCCTTCTGCCCGGCGACGGCATCGGCCCGGAAGCCATGGCGGAAGTCCGCAAAATCATCGCCTACATGAATGCCGAGCTTGGTGCCGGCTTCGTGACGGACGAGGGCCTGGTTGGCGGTTCGGCCTATGACGCCCACGGTCAGGCGATCTCGGAAGAGGACATGGCAAAGGCGCTTGCCGCCGATGCGGTGCTGTTCGGCGCCGTCGGCGGTCCGAAGTGGGATGCGGTGCCCTACGAGGTTCGCCCGGAAGCCGGTCTGCTGCGCCTGCGCAAGGATCTCGAGCTCTTCGCCAACCTGCGCCCGGCGATCTGCTACCCGGCGCTTTCCGCCGCCTCGTCGCTCAAGCCGGAACTGGTCGAAGGCCTCGACATTCTGATCGTGCGCGAGCTGACCGGTGGCGTCTATTTCGGCGAACCGAAGGAGATCGTCGATCTCGGCAACGGCCAGAAGCGTGGCATCGACACCCAGGTCTATGACACCTACGAGATCGAGCGCATCGCCGGCGTCGCCTTCGAGCTGGCCCGCACCCGCAACAACCGCGTCTGCTCGATGGAAAAGCGCAACGTCATGAAGTCGGGCGTGTTGTGGAACCAGGTGGTGACCGAGACGCACAAGGCGAAGTACTCCGACGTCCAGCTCGAGCACATGCTGGCGGACGCCGGCGGCATGCAGCTGGTGCGCCAGCCCAAGCAGTTCGACGTCATCGTCACCGACAACCTGTTCGGCGACATGCTGTCGGACGTGGCGGCGATGCTCACCGGCTCGCTCGGCATGCTGCCCTCGGCCTCGCTCGGCGCACCGGATGGTGTCAGCGGCAAGCGCAAGGCGCTCTATGAGCCGGTGCATGGCTCGGCACCCGACATTGCCGGCCAGGGCATTGCCAACCCGATCGCGATGATCGCCTCCTTCGCCATGTGCCTGCGCTATTCCTTCAACCTGGTGACGGAAGCCGACAATCTGGAGAAGGCGATCGCCAACGTGCTCGACCAGGGCATCCGCACCGGCGACATCATGGCCGAAGGCGCACGGAAGGTCGGAACCGTCGAAATGGGCGAAGCCATCCTTGCCGAGTTCAAGGCGCTGTCGGCGTAAGCGACAACCGATCCCGGATCGGCGTCACGCCGACGCCAACAGGCCTACGAAAACCAACACCTCCGGAGCGCATCCGGAGGTGTTTTGCATTCCACGGCCTTGAATTTGCCAAAAGAACCGACACATCGGAAAAAGACGGACCGGGGCCGCCTGGCGCGGGAAGCGCCCTGCATCGTGCCCCGACAGGAACAGACAATTGCCGCGCGATCTGGGTGGCAGGATGGGAGAACCATGAACCGACCACTTGCGGCCACCGGATGGATCGTGCTGACAACAGCCATCCTCGTGTTCGCGCTCATCCCGCTCGATCCGTTCCTGTCACAGCGCGCGCAAGGCCTGCCGGACAACATCGTCACCTTCAATGAAAGGATCACCGATTTCGGTACCTTTGGCTGGATGATCTATCTTTCCGGTATCCTGCTTGCGGGGGCCTTCGTGCTGCGCCGGGCGGCAAGCCAGGGGCCGCTTCAAAACAAGGCGCGCACTGCCCGCGACCTCGCCGCCTATTTCCTTTTGACGATCGGCACCGCCAGCGCGTTGGTGCATACGCTGAAGCTCCTGATCGGCCGGGCACGACCGGAACTCTTTGCCGAGCTCGGCGCCTACAGCCTGACGCCGTTCGCCGCCAGTGATCTCTATGAGAGCTTTCCGTCCGGGCACTCGACTGCGGCCGGTGCGTTTTTCGGCGTCTTCGCCATGCTGCTGCCGAGACTGAGGCCACTCTTTCTGGTCCTGGCGCTGACGATCGGTGTTTCCCGCGTCATCGTTGGCGCACACTATCCGAGCGACGTCGCCGCCGGGCTGCTGCTCGGCCTTTGGACATCGGTGATGATGGCGTTTGTCTTTGCCAAATACGGTCGCCTGTTTCGCCTCGGCCCGGGCGGTTGGCCGCTTGCCGGACGCAGCGAGCCGACCCAATAAAAAAGCCGGCGCGGAAGACCGCGCCGGAGTCAGGAGAGCCATAATAGCTCGGGGAAGATTTGAGGTGCTCCCGGGATTTGTTCTCTCCGGGAGCGCCGGGCTTAATCCATCGCGTGGATGTCGCGATCCTTCGTTTCCGGCAGGAAGAGGAGGCCGATGACCAGCGTGATCCCTGCAAAGACGATCGGGTACCAGAGGCCGTAGTAGATATCGCCCTGGGCAGCACTCATCGCGAAGGCCGTTGCCGGAAGCAGACCGCCGAACCAGCCGTTGCCGATGTGGTAGGGCAGCGACATGCCGGTGTAGCGGATGCGGGTCGGGAAGAGTTCGACCAGCAGGGCTGCGATCGGGCCGTAGACCATCGTCACGTAGATGACGAGCACGGTGAGCACCGCGATGATCGTCGTCCAGTTGACGTTGGCAGGATCCGCGACCATCGCGTAGGTGCCGCCGCCGGCGATCGTGTAGACGGCCATTTCGGTGGCAGCGCCCACTTCATCCTTGGTCAGCAGCTTGTCGGCGATGAGCTTTTCGGCCGGAACCATGGTCTTTTCGCCGCCGCGGACAGCGGCTGCGTCAAGCGACAGTTCCGGGTTGGCGGTGACAAAACCGTCAAGCTTGGCGTCCGGAACCTTTGCCGCGCCACGAACCAGCGGGTAGCCGGCATTGTGGAGCGCCATGTTGGTCTGCTTTTCGAAGGCGGCGTTGGCGGCCTTGGCACCATCGCCAGCAGCGACTGCGTCGTAGCTGTTGATCGTGGTGTCGCCGACCTTGACCGTCGCCGCCGTGCCCGCTGCTGCCGTCGTGACGACGTCGTAGGGAACGGAGTTCTTGGTGAGGAACGCGGTTGCGATGTCGCACGAGGTGGTGAACTTCGCCGTGCCCGTCGGGTTGAACTGGAATTTGCAGTCGCCGGGAGCCGCGGTCACCGTTGCGCGAACGGTTGCCTGGGCTTCAGCGAGTGCAGGGTTACCGGCCCAGGTCAGCGCCTTGAACAGCGGGAAGTAGGTGAGCATCGCAAGCAGCAGACCGGCCATGATGATCGGCTTGCGGCCGATCTTGTCGGAGAGCCAGCCGAAGAGCACGAAGAAGCCGGTGCCAATCAAAAGCGAGGCGGCGACCATGATGTTGGCCGACTGACCGTCTACTTTCAGGACACCGGTCAGGAAGAACAGCGCGTAGAACTGACCGGAGTACCAGACCACGGCTTGTCCGACGACGGCACCGAACAGCGCCAGAAGCGCGATCTTGGCGTTCTTCCACTGGCCGAAGGCTTCCCGAAGCGGCGCCTTGGAGCCCTTGCCCTCTTCCTTCATCTTCTTGAAGGCCGGGGATTCGTTCATCTTCAGACGGATCCAGACGGAAATGCCGAGAAGCACGCAGGACAGCAGGAACGGAATGCGCCAGCCCCAGGCGGCGAAGGCTTCCTTGCCGAGCGCGAACTGCACGAGCAGGATCACCACCAGCGACAGGAACAGACCGAGCGTCGCCGTGGTCTGGATCCAGGACGTGAAGTAGCCGCGACGCCCATGCGGCGCGTGTTCGGCCACGTAGGTTGCCGCACCGCCATATTCGCCGCCGAGCGCCAGGCCCTGCAGCATGCGCAGCACGATGAGCAGGATCGGCGCGGCAATGCCGATCGAGGCAGCGCCGGGCAGGATGCCGACCAGGAAGGTCGACAGACCCATGATCAGGATCGTCACGAGGAAGGTGTATTTGCGGCCGACGAGGTCACCCAGGCGACCGAAGACGAGCGCGCCGAACGGGCGAACCAGGAAGCCCGCGGCAAAGGCCAGAAGCGCGAAGATGTTACGCGTCGTTTCCGGGTAGGAACTGAAGAAGGTCGCGCCGATGTAGACGGCGAGCGAACCGTAGAGATAGAAATCGTACCATTCGAAGACGGTACCGAGCGACGAGGCGAAGATGACCTTCTTCTCCTCGCCGGTCATCGGACGCGTTTTTGCGTCGTCCGCTGTCGCGACATTTGCCATTTTGATAATCCTCCACTCCAAAGGAGCGCCCATTGGCTGGTCCAGCATTCCTCCCTCGAACGTCCGGACGTGGTGCGCCTGAAATGAGGATGTCAGAAAAGTGTCATCACAGGCAGAGATGCTTTCGGCTTATGACTTTCGTCTAATGCGGCGATCGATCGCGGGCAGGGCGGGGGCGTGCCGGCGCGCGGCAATGTCTTGACTCTTCCCCAAAACCGCGTAAGAGCAGCGACGAACGAGGAAATCACCACCATGCGACCGATCGGTCCAGCCATCGCTGCTTTGATCCTGCCGGCTCTTGCCGCGGGGCAGGATGTCGATTTTTCGTTCGCTTGCAAAACAACGGCCAAAACGACGACGAAAACCGTCTGACGTCTCTGGCCCTCCGCTCTCTCCCCGGTTTGGCCGGGGACAGGAACCCTCGCGGCAGGTCGCGCGGTTTCCCCCTCACCCGACGAGGAGAGACAGAAAAGAGAGCTTAGATCATGGGTTTCAAGATTGCAGTCGCAGGCGCCACCGGCAATGTCGGCCGGGAGATGCTGAACATCCTTTCCGAACGCGGCTTTCCCGCGGATGAAGTGGTCGCCCTCGCTTCCGCCCGCTCCCAGGGCACCGAAGTTTCCTTCGGCGACAAGACCCTCAAGGTCAAGAACCTCGAAAACTACGACTTCTCCGACACCGATATCTGCCTGATGTCGGCTGGCGGCGCCGTATCGCTGAAGTATTCGCCGAAGATCGGCCAGCAGGGCTGCGTCGTCATCGACAACTCCTCGGCCTGGCGCTACGACGCCGAAGTGCCGCTGATCGTTCCGGAAGTGAACCCGGACGCGATCGCGCAGTTCACCAAGAAGAACATCATCGCCAATCCGAATTGCTCGACCGCCCAGCTCGTCGTCGCGCTGAAGCCGCTGCACGACCACGCCAAGATCAAGCGCGTCGTCGTCTCGACCTACCAGTCGGTTTCCGGCGCCGGCAAGGACGGCATGGACGAACTCTTCAACCAGACCCGCGCCGTCTTCGTTGCCGATCCGATCGAATCGAAGAAGTTCACCAAGCGCATCGCCTTCAACGTCATTCCGCACATCGACGTGTTCATGGAAGACGGCTACACGAAGGAAGAGTGGAAGGTTCTCGCCGAGACCAAGAAGATGCTCGACCCGAAGATCAAGGTGACCTGCACTGCCGTGCGCGTTCCCGTCTTCATCGGCCATTCGGAATCGGTGAACATCGAGTTCGAAAACGAGATCACCGCTGACGAAGCGCGCGACATCCTGCGCGAAGCGCCGGGTTGCCTCGTCGTCGACAAGCACGAGAACGGCGGCTACGTCACGCCTTATGAGTGCGCCGGCGAAGATGCGACCTACATCTCGCGCATCCGCGAAGACGCAACCGTCGAGAACGGCCTCAACCTGTGGGTCGTTTCCGACAACCTGCGCAAGGGTGCCGCTCTGAACGCGATCCAGATTGCCGAGCTGCTGGTCAATCGTGGCCTCATCAAGCCGCGCAAGCAGGCTGCCTGAAAACGGCATTAGAACCATTCACTCCCGCCAGGCTCTTTCGAGCCTGGCGGGTTTCCTGTTTCACGAGGGGCCGATCCTTCCCGGATTCACGTGAAACCACGATAAAGTTACCTGCCGCTTGCGGTAGGTGACACGGCCGGCGAAGGCTGGCATTTTTAAGAGCAACGAGATTCGGGCTATGACGGGGTATTTCATGCACAGGGCGAAGTGCGCAGCAGTGGGGCTTGCCGCCCTGATTTCGACTGCAGTTTTTCCGGCGGTGGCATCTGCCGCCCAATGCGGCAATGACGGAAGCGGCTTTGAAGCCTGGGTGCAGAACTTCAAGCAGCAGGCCTCCGGCAACGGCATCAGCCCGCAGGTGCTCGACCGTGCACTCTCCGGCGTCTCCTACAACAAGGCGACGATCCGCGCCGACCGCGGCCAGAAGAGCTTCAAGCTGTCGCTCGAGCAGTTCATGCAGAAGCGCGGCGGCCAGGTGATCATTTCCCGCGGCAAGAAGATGAAGCAGCAGAACGCCGCACTCTTTACCAGCATCGAGCGGCGCTACGGCGTGCCGGCTGGCCCGCTGATTGCCATCTGGGGCATGGAAACCGGCTTCGGCGGTTTCATGGGCAAGGAGCACACGCTCTCGGCCGTTTCGACGCTGGCCTATGACTGCCGTCGCTCGGACTACTTCACCAACCAGCTCTATGCGGCCCTGCAGCTCGTGCAGCGCGGCGATCTGAGCCCGGATGCGCGTGGCGCCGCCCACGGCGAGATCGGCCAGACCCAGTTCCTGCCCGCCAACGTCCTGAAATACGGCGTCGATGGCGATGGCAACGGCCATGTCGACATGGTTCGCTCCAAGGCCGACGCGCTGGCATCCACCGCCAATTTCCTGCGCGGCCATGGCTGGCAGCCGGGCGCCGGCTATCAGCAGGGTCAGGCGAACTTCGCTGCGATCCAGGGCTGGAACGCCGCAAGCGTCTACCAGCAGGCGATCGCCATCATCGGCGCCGAGATCGACGGTCTCTAGGATTTTCGTCCTTCGGAACGCATAACCAACCAGACAAAGGGCCCGGTTCGAAAGAGCCGGGCCTTTTTTTGCTGACCGATTACATTCCCGGGCGGGAGAAGTCGCCCGTCACCGGGTCCATCACCCAGAGTTCGCCGGTCGAGATGTCGAACCAGGCGCCGTGCAGGTGGAGCTTGCCCTTGGCCTCGAGGATCTGGACGCACGGGAAAGTGCGCAGATTGGCAAGCGAGTTGCGGATCGAAACCCGCTCGAGCGCACGCTGGCGCTCCGCCTGCGTCATCACGTCGTTGCTCTGGATCTGCTCAGCCGCGGGCCTCAGCAGATGCATCCAGCGACCGATGAAATCGCCCGGTGACAGAGGCTCCGCATCGGGATCGAGTGCCGCTTTGATACCACCGCAGCGGCCATGGCCCATGACGACGATGTCGCTGACGCGCAGTGACTGCACGGCGAACTCGAGGGCTGCCGAAGTGGAGTGGTAGTGACCATCCGGCTCGTAGGGCGGCATGAGATTGGCGACGTTGCGCACGACGAAGAGTTCGCCCGGGCCGCTGTCGAAGATCGTTTCCGGCGCAGCGCGCGAGTCGCAACAGGCAATCACCATCGTCTTCGGCTTTTGACCGGTTTCCGCCAGCGCCTTGTAGCGTTTCTGCTGCTCGCTGAAGCGACCGTTCATGAAGTTGTGGTAGCCGTTCAGAAGATAGTCCGGAAAACGCTGCTGCTGCTTGTCCATCGATTGCTCCGCTCGTGCTTCAAGGCGGCATGGCCGGCTTTCGCCCACCTGCGCCTCCGTCATGAAAATGATCGCGATCTAAAATTCAATCCACGATGCCATAGGGGTGGCGGTCCGTGAACAGCTTCTTCACTTGCGCCGCATCTGATTCGGATGAACCAGTCGGCGCATCTGCACCATCGCCATTGGCGTCGATAGGCTCGACGCGTCCTGCTCGATGGTCAGTTCATCCGCGCCGCGCTTGACGCTCCGCGCGATGATCTCAAATACGCTCGCAGTCGCCATCTGCAAGGCACGTTCCTCTGAAAGTCCTTCAAGGATCCGGGCGAGAAACACCGCCGCCAACAGGTCGCCCGTACCATTCGGCGGGTTTTCGACCAAACGATGTTCGGCAAGCAGGGCGTGGTTGCCCGAGAGAAAGAGATTACCGGTCCCGCCGCTCATCATCGGCACGGCAGACGTCACCAAGACGCGGGCCGGACCGAGGCCGAGCGCTGCGTCAAGGATCGCCGTGTTCGTCTCCAACGTCGCCCCGGCAAGCCAGGCAAGCTCGTAACGGTTCGGGGTCGCGAGATTTGCAAGCGGCAGCAACCGGTCGCGAATGGCAACCGCCGTGACTTCCGGCACATAGAGACCGCCAGCATCGCCGATCACGGGGTCGCAGGCGTAGATCAGTTTGGGATTGCGCTCCTTCAGCGCCGTCACCAGCCGGGCCACGCTTTCGGCCTGTCCGGCCGAGCCGAGGTAGCCCGAAAGCACGGCACGCACCTCTCCGGCCCAGGGTGCTGCCATGAGGTCATCGATCACCGACCCGAAATCCTGATCGGAAATGGTGACCCGCGTCGAGCGGCCGTGGCCCGGATGCCAGGGGAGGATGACGGTCGGGAGGGCCCAGACTGGATGCCCCAGAGTTTCAAGCGCGAAGACCACGGCCCTGTTGCCCACCTTGCCGCGCACGACATGGCTAGAGATGACGATGACGGCGCCGGGCAGGGAAGGCATTTCGGGCATCGACCAGTCCAATCCTACGATCTCGAAACTCTGTTCACCCGACTGTCACCCCCCTGTCAACAGCCGATGGCAGATAGGCTCCGGAGAAGCCTCTGGCGTTTTCGTGCTTTTTCTTCGATTTTCGAGCAATTTTCGCGAAATTACCTTCGATTTAAATGGATTTAAGCTGTTTTCACGTGAAATTCTCCGATTTTGGGCTCGATTTTGCCGAAATCAGCGTAAAAAGCGGTCGCCATTAGCCATGGTTCTGATAGGGTTTGGCCTATCATGAATGGGAGAGACTTCATGGGCGTGAAATACAATCCGAAGCGGGACAGACACATCGACGCAGCGAAGGCGGCCGCCATCAAACTGGGCGTCGAGGCGCTGGCGCCGGAGATCCTCTTCGGTGGGGCCAGCAACGATGACCTCGATCTCTATTCGGCGGACATGCTGGCGCTGACGGCCGCCCATGCCTATCAGGAACTCGCCCGCTGGGATGGCGGCAAGCCGCAGGTTTCCGTCGAATCCGTCGCCGGTGTAGCACCTGGCGGCACCGAGGTGTCGATCATCGCGGTCACCGAACGCAACATGCCGTTCCTCTATGATTCGGTCATGGGGGAAATCACCAGCACGCACCGTGACATTCACCTCGCGATCCACCCCATCCTGGTCAAGGAACCGGGCAAGCCGGCAAAGCTCTTCGATCCCGAAGAGGAAAGCGATCCGTCGCACCGCGTCAGCCATATCCAGATCCATCTGACGAAGCTCGCGCCGGTCGAGGCCGAACAGCTCAGCAACCGCATTCGCGACGTGCTGGAGCAGGTGCACCAGGCTGTGCACGACTGGCCAGCGATGACCGCGCTGCTCGATCATGCGATGCAGGAGCTGGAGGCCTATAACGCCTCGCGCAAGAAGAGCGACCGCGACGAGGCGCTCGCCTTCCTCCGCTGGCTGCGTGACAACAACTTCACCTTCCTCGGCATGCGCGAATACACCTATTCCGGCAAGGGCGGAAAGGCGATGGTCGAGCGCGGCAAGGGCAGGGGCCTCGGCATGCTCTCCAATCCCGATGTGCGCGTGCTGCGCCAGGGCAAGGACGCGGTGCTGACTACGCCTGAAATTCTCGCCTTCCTCGAAAGCCCGGATTTCCTGATCGTCACCAAGGCCAACGTCAAATCGGTCGTCCATCGCCGCGCCTATATGGATTATATCGGTGTCAAGCGCTTCGACGCCGACGGCAATGTCGCCGGAGAACTGCGCATCGTCGGCCTCTTCACCTCCTCGGCCTATACCCGCCAGGCGGCCGAGATCCCGCTGCTGCGCCACAAGATCGAAAAGATCGTCGATCACTTCGGCTACGATCCGCAGAGCCATTCCGGCAAGATGCTCGACAACACGCTCGAATCCTATCCGCGCGACGATCTCTTCCAGATCGATGTCGGCCTGCTCGCCGCTTTCTGCGAACAGATCAACGAACTCGGCGACCGGCCGCGCATCCGCGTGCTGCCACGCATCGACCATTTCGACCGCTTCGTCTCGGTGATCGTCTTCGTGCCGCGCGAACAGTACGATTCGGATGTGCGCGAAAAGATCGGCGACTACCTGAAGACGGTCTATGACGGTCGCGTCTCCGCCTACTACCCGGCCTTCCCGGAAGGGGGCCTTGCCCGCGTCCACTTCATCATCGGCCGCTCCGCCGGCAAGACGCCGCGCATTCCGCAGGCCAAGCTCGAAGAAGCCGTTCGCGGCATCGTCACCCGCTGGATCGACCGGTTCGACCTGCTTGCCCGCAAGGACGGCATCGAGCTCGATGTCGACAATGCCTACCAGTCGTTCTTCACGCCGGCTGAAGCCTATGCCGATCTGGCCGACATCGCCGCCTGCAAGGGCCCGGATCCGATCCGCATCGAGTTCTACCACTATCCCCGCGCCGTCTCGCGGCCGGACACGGCCGAGCTCAAGATCTTCCACGCCAGCGAACCAGTGTCGCTTTCGCGCCGCGTACCTTTGCTTGAAAACCTGGGCTTCCGGGTCATCAGCGAACAGACCTACGACATCGGCGTCAATGCCCATGGCGAAGAGAAGCGCAAGGTCGTGCTGCACGACATGGAGCTGATCCATCGCGATGGCCTTGCGCTGAATCTCGAAAAATCCGGCCCGGCGCTGGAAGAGGCGTTCCTGGCCGCCTGGAACGGCGCGATCGAGGACGACAACTTCAACCGGCTGATCCTGCTTGCGGGCCTCAACGCCCGCGAAGTGACGGTGCTGCGCGCCTATGCCCGCTATCTGCGACAGGCCGGCATCACCTACTCTCAGGGCTATATCGCCGACACGCTGAACAAGTATCCGGCGATTGCCGCCGATATCTTCAAGCTGTTCGTGACCCGCATGGATCCGAAGCTCGAGGAAAAGCCGCGCGCCAAGAAGTGCAACGCGCTGCTGTCGGCGATCGAGGACGCGCTCTCGGCCGTTCCGAGCCTCGACGAGGACCGGATTCTGCGACGCTACGTCAACGCGATCGAAGCGACGCTCCGGACCAACTACTTCCAGCATGACGCCGACGGAAAACCGCGCGCAGTCCTCGCCTTCAAGCTGGACCCGAAGCAGCTCGACGGTCTGCCGGAACCGCATCCGTTCCGCGAAATCTTCGTCTACGGCACCGAGGTCGAAGGCGTGCACCTGCGCTTCGGCAAGGTCGCCCGCGGCGGCCTTCGCTGGTCGGACCGCGCCCAGGACTACCGCACGGAAGTGCTCGGTCTGGTGAAGGCGCAGCAGGTCAAGAACGCCGTTATCGTGCCCGTCGGCGCCAAGGGCGGCTTCTATCCGAAGCTGCTTCCGGTGGGCGGCACCCGCGACGAAATCTTCAAGGCCGGCACCGAAGCTTACAAGACCTTCATCCGCACGCTGCTGTCGGTCACCGACAACATCGTCGGCCAGGATGTCGTACCGCCGGCCGACACGCAGCGCCATGACGGCGACGACCCTTACTTCGTCGTTGCTGCCGACAAGGGCACCGCGACCTTCTCCGACACGGCCAACGGCCTTGCACAGGAAGCGGGCTTCTGGCTCGACGACGCCTTCGCATCGGGCGGTTCCGCCGGCTACGACCACAAGAAGATGGGCATCACCGCCCGCGGCGCCTGGGAGACCGTCAAGCGGCACTTCCGTGAGATGGACACCGACATCCAGACGACGCCCTTCACCGTTGCTGGCGTTGGCGACATGTCGGGCGACGTCTTCGGCAACGGCATGCTTCTGTCCGAGAAGATCCGCCTCATCGCAGCCTTCGATCATCGCGATATCTTCATCGATCCGAATCCGGATATCGATGGGTCCTTTGCCGAGCGCAAGCGCATGTTCGACCTGCCGCGTTCGAGCTGGCAGGACTATGACCGCAAGACGCTTTCGAACGGCGCGATGATCATCTCGCGTGCCGAGAAGTCGGTGACGTTGACGCCTGAGGCGATGGCCGCCATCGGCCTCGACAAGCAGAAGGCAACGCCCTTCGAGATCATGAACGCGATCCTGAAGAGCCAGGTCGACCTGCTCTGGTTCGGCGGTATCGGCACCTATGTGCGCGGCAGCAACGAAACGGACGCCGAAGTTGGCGATCGCGCCAACGACGCCATTCGCGTGGCAGCCGAAGAGGTCCGCGCCCGCGTCATCGGCGAGGGCGCCAACCTCGGCGTCACCCAGAAGGGCCGCATCGGCTTCGGCCTCAATGGCGGCCGCTGCAACTCGGATGCCATCGACAATTCGGCGGGCGTCAACTCCTCCGACGTCGAGGTCAACATCAAGATCGCGCTGGCTTCCGCCATGCGCGATGGTCGCCTGACCCGTCCGAAGCGCAACACGCTGCTCGCCTCGATGACCGAGGAAGTGGGCCACCTAGTGCTGCGCAACAACTACGAGCAGTCGCTGGCGATCTCTCTGACCGCCATGCAAGGGCTCGGCAACCGCACGACGCTCGGCCGGCTCATGACCCGGCTGGAGGCCGACGGCCATCTCAACCGCAAGGTCGAGACGCTGCCGACCGACCAGGCCATGACCGAGCGTTACCAGGCGGGCAAGCCATTGACCCGCCCGGAGATCGGCGTGCTGCTCTCCTACTCCAAGCTCGTTCTCTTCGATGAGCTGATTGCGAGCGAGCTGCCCGACGATCCGTACTTCACGGCGACGCTCGAGCGTTACTTCCCGGGCAAGATGCGCAAGGCCTATGCCGGCGATATCCACGGTCACCGCCTGCGCCGCGAAATCATCGCGACGATCCTCGCCAACGAGGTCATCAACCGCGGTGGTCCGGCCTTTGTCTCGACCCTGACGGACGCCACCGGCTTCCTCTCGGCCGACGTCGTCAAGGCGGCGGTGCTGGCGCTCGACGGCTTCGACCTGCCGCGGATCTATGACGAGATCGACGCGCTCGACAACAAGATCAGCGGCGGCCTGCAGAACATCCTCTACCAGGAAGTCGGCCGCATCTTCACGCTCGTCACCGAGCGGGCGCTGCGCACCCATGCGGCGACCGGCTCGGTCTCCGAGGCCGTATCGCGCCTCGGCGACGGCCTGCAGAAGCTGCGTGCGACCATGCGCACTGCAGTGTCCGGCGAGAGCGCCGAAGAAGCCCGGTTGAAGACGGCAGCCTTCGTCGAGGGTGGCGTTCCCGCCAAGCTCGCCGAGGAAATCTCGGAACTGGCGCTGATGACGCTGGTGCCCGAGATCATGCAGATTGCCGCAGAAACCGGCGAGACGCTGAGCCGCACGGCGCAAGGTTATTTCGCCGTCACCGACACGCTTCGCATCAACCGTCTGCTGGCGGCATCCGATCGCGTTCCGGCAACCGAGCAGTTCGAGGCCATGGCTCTGTCACGCGCCGTATCCGATATCGCGGCGGCACGCCGGGATATCACCGCGGCAGCCCTGCGCGAGCAGAAGAAGGAGCGCAACCCGGTTGCGGCCTGGGAAGAAAGCGAGCGCGTCCGTGTCGCCCAGGCGACTGGCCAGCTGCGCCTTCTGACCGAGAAGGGTGAAACGACGCTTGCCAAGATCACCGTCGCTGCAGGTCTCCTCAACGACCTGGCACGCGGAAGGGCCAAGTAACGGTACCAAAGAGGATGCGGGCAGTTTTTTCGCCCGCGTCCGGTTCCAGACCTTTTGGAATCGGTTCAATTGAAGATAGGCTGCGCCGCGCGTTCGAGGGGACGCGTGGCGCAGTCGTTTCGGGAGGGGACTTTGCAGATTTCGGCCGGGGGGACTGAAGACCAGCCACGCACGTCCCGTGCGGGCATCGGCGGCTGGATGCTGTTCGACTGGGCCGCGCAGCCCTTCTTCACCGTCATCACGACCTTCATCTTCGGCCCCTATTTCGTATCGCGGCTGACGGAGGACCATGCGGTCGGCCAGGCGATGTGGGGCTACACGCTCACGGTTTCGGGCATCATCATCGCGGTTCTTTCGCCGGTGCTCGGCTCGATCGCCGACGCCACCGGGCCGCGCAAACCCTGGATCGCCTTCTTCGCCGTCATCAAGATCGCATCGCTGGCTATGCTCTGGTTCGCAGCCCCCGGCTCGCCGATCCTCTATCCGGCGATCTTCATGATCCTCGCGACGGTCGCGGCCGAGTTCTCGATCGTCTTCAACGATTCGATGATGCCCCGTCTGGCGCCGGAGAAGGACGTGGGGCGCATTTCCAACATCGCCTGGGGGCTCGGCTATCTCGGCGGCATGATCGTGCTGGTCGCCGTCGTGGCCTTGCTTGCCGGAAGTCCTGAGACCGGCAAGACGGCGCTTGGCATCGACCCTCTGTTTGGCCTGGATCCGGCAAAGGGGGAGGATGCACGCATCACCGGCCCGATCTCCGCCGTCTGGTACCTCGTCTTTATCCTGCCGATGTTCCTGTTCACGCCCGATGCCACCAAGGCGGCAATGTCGCTCGGCAAGGCAACCGTCACTGGCCTCAGGGAGCTCAAGGGCACGCTCGTCGAGCTTCGGGAAAGGCGTGGGATCCTGCGCTTCCTGATCGCGCGCATGGTCTTCCAGGACGGCGTCAATGGTCTGCTGGCACTCGGCGGCACCTTCGCGGCCGCGATGTTCGCCTGGCAGACCCTGGAGCTCGGCGTCTACGGCATCATTCTCAACGTCGTCGCGATCGGCGGCTGCCTCTGCGCCAGCTGGCTGGATGCGCACCTTGGCTCCAAGGTGATCGTCACCGCCAGCCTGATCTGCCTGACGATTGCCACGATCGGCATCGTCTCGACAGGCCCCGGCTTCACGCTGTTCGGGCTGCTGCCGCTGTCGATGGAAGATACCGGCGGCCTGTTCGGCACGGCCGCCGAAAAGGCCTACATTCTCTACGGCCTGCTCGTCGGTGTCGCCTTCGGCCCCGTTCAGGCCTCGTCGCGCTCCTACCTCGCCCGCAGCGTCAGCCTCGACGAGGCCGGTCGCTACTTCGGCCTCTATGCGCTGTCCGGCCGGGCCACCTCGTTCCTCGCCCCCGCATCCGTTGCCACGATCACGCTTGCCACCGGCTCGGCACGGATCGGCATGATGGCGCTGATTGCTTTTCTGGTGATCGGCCTGCTGATCCTTCTGCGCACGCCCTATCCGGCCGATGACGGTCGCAAAAAAGCCGCCGCATCCTGGGGAAGCGACGGCTTCTGACTGTTGGGCCTTAGCGGCCAATTCCGGACAGACGCCCAGCGCCCGCCCGACGATCTTAGTGGCGGAAGTGGCGCATGCCAGTGAAGACCATGGCGACGCCATGCTCGTTCGCAGCCGCAATCACCTCTTCGTCACGCATGGAGCCGCCCGGCTGGATGACGGCCGTAGCACCCGCGGCGATCGCCGAGAGCAGGCCGTCGGCAAACGGCAGGAAGGCTTCGGAGGCAACGGCCGAACCCTTGGTGAGCGGCGTTGCAAGGCCCAGCGCTTTTGCGGCTTCTTCGGCCTTGATCGCGGCGATGCGGGCGGAATCGACACGGCTCATCTGGCCGGCGCCGATGCCGGCCGTCTGGCCGTCCTTGGCATAAACGATCGCATTCGACTTCACGTGCTTGGCCACCTTGAAGGCGAACTTCATGTCTTCGAGTTCCTGGGGCGTCGGCGCGCGCTTGGTGACGACCTTGAGTTCGAGATCCTCCACCATGCCGTTGTCGCGCGTCTGCACGAGCAGGCCGCCCGAGACGGTCTTTGCGGCAAGACCCGGAATGCGCGGATCCGGCAGGCCACCGGTCGCAAGCAGACGCAGGTTCGGCTTGCGGGCAATCACGGCCTTGGCCGCATCGCTGACCGAAGGCGCGATGATCACTTCGGTGAAGAGCTTGACGATCTCTTCGGCCGTCTCCGCATCGAGCTCCTGGTTGAGCGCGATGATGCCGCCGAAAGCCGAGGTGGAATCGCAGGCAAGCGCCCGGCGATAGGCTTCGGCAAGCGTTGGCGCGGTCGCGACGCCGCAAGGGTTGGCATGCTTGATGATCGCGACCGCCGGTGCCTTCTCCGGCAGGAACTCGGCCACCAGCTCGAAGGCGGCATCCGTGTCGTTGATGTTGTTGTAGGAGAGCTGCTTGCCTTGCAGCAGCGTCGCCGTGGCGACACCCGGGCGGTTCTCGCCCGTCAGGTAGAAGCCTGCCTTCTGGTGCGGGTTCTCGCCGTAGCGCATCTCTTCCTTGAGTACGCCGCCGATCACCCGGTGACGCGGCATCGGGGTGTCGAGCGCTTCGGCAAACCAGTTGGAAATGGCCGCGTCATAGGCGGCAGTCCGGGCATAGGCCTTGGCGGCCATCTTCTGGCGGAAGGCATAGGTCGTCTTGCCGGAAGCAAGCTCTTCGAGCAGCACCGGATAGTCGGCCGGATCGGTGACGATCGTCACATAGGCATGGTTCTTGGCCGAGGCGCGGATCATGGCCGGGCCGCCGATATCGATGTTTTCGACCGTCGTCGGGTAGTCGCCGCCCTTGGCCCTGACCTCTTCGAAGGGATAGAGGTTGATGATCGCGAGGTCGATGGCGGTGATGCCGTGCGTCGACATGGCCGCAACGTGATCGGCATCGTCACGGATCGCCAAGAGGCCACCGTGAACGCCCGGATGCAGCGTCTTCACGCGGCCGTCCATGACCTCGGGAAAGCCGGTTAGCTCGGAAACGTCGCTCACCGGCAGGCCAGCCTCGGAGAGTGCCTTGTGGGTCCCGCCCGTCGAAACGAGCCGAATGCCCTTTTCGTTAAGGGCGCGCGCGAGTTCGACGACGCCCGTCTTGTCGGAGACGGAGAGGAGGGCGGTGCGGACCGTAACCTCGTTCGGGGCGGGGATTTTCTTGGAGGCGACAGCCACAACCATGCTCCTTTGGCGGCGCCGGACGCCCCGGGAGGAAGCTCCGGCGGTTGAGATGGCTGCCCGTTAGCATAGCTTGCCGGGCGAAGGAACCTCGCCGGGCCTGAAGATCGCGATGAATCTGGATCGGATCGATCCAAATTCATCAATGCGATCGCTCCTGAAACGCGAACGGAAAACTTGAGGCGCTTTCTTGGGCGTGCCTGTCGTCAAGACAGAAGGCTCAGTTCGCGCGTGAAAACGTCCACTGGATCTCCGGCTGCTGCGCAATTGCAAAGGTCACCGTCAGCTGCTGCGAGGCCCGGATACCCGAAGGATCGGCAAAGAAGATATCCTCCTCGACGGCAAGGTCACCATCCTGGCAGGCAAACAGCCAGATCTCGCCATCGGGCGCCGTCAGGAAGATCTCGCGGGCGCTGTTCTGGCGAATGGCGACCGCCGGGTGAATGTGGAACCGCGCCACGGCAATCGCGGTATCGCTTGCCTCCGGGTCGCTGCCGTCGGCGTGCGACAGCCGGTCGCGACCGCGGACCATGCGACCGCCGTTCAAAACACCAATGCCACGCTCGTGGACCAGGCCGAAGGCGGCAAGATAGCCATCGTGGCTTGCGGTCACCGATTCGAGCCCGCCCGCTTCGTCCTTGCGGGCCGCCGTCACGTGCTTGACGCCCGACGTCATGATCGGTCCGAGAAAGCGCGATTGCGAGAAGCGCGACGACGACGTGTCGTTGACCGTCACGGTCGAATGGGCAGCCGTCATCCGCGCCATCTGGCGGAATCGCTCCCCGGCAAACTTCGGGGCGCCGGAATTGACGACGAAGCGCGTCTTGCCCGAGGACATTTCGAAGGACAGGCAGCCGGCATGGGCACTGCGCGACAGGTCTACGGAAAGCGGCCGGCCGGTGTCCATGATGACAACGGTGTTTTCCATGGCCATACGTTCGTAGTGGGCGTGCGGCAGCGAGCGGAAGGGTTCGCCGGCCGTCTCGTCATAGCGCAGCACCGACGCCAGTTCATGCGCCAGAACCGAGGTAGCACCATTAAACAGCGCGAGTTCGCCGCCCTGGTGCCGGAAGAAGCGCAGGGCAGGGTACATCCGGTCGATGCAGGGAATGAGGCGCGACGGCACGTCATGCCCGAGATTAACGTAGGTCTGGCGGAGTGGCAGCAGATCCAGCAACAGCTCTAGGCCCGCGCGCGGACTACGCGAGAAGTGGCTGCCGTCGGGCAGGATCTGGCGGTCGAGTTCGAGATCGAGATGGCGCGATGCCTTGCGGATGGCGCTCGGCGATGCCGGCATGGAAACCGACGCCATGGCAAGCGCAAGCCGCACCCGAAGCCTCTGCTCGCCGTCGCGCACGGTATCGGCGATATGCCTGAGATAGCGTACCTGCAGCGCCAGGCTCTTCAGGAAACGGCGGTAGAAGCCATGCTCGGCATTGCGCAGCACCACCGGCGAATGGGACAGCCAGGCGATGATGCGCTGCGCCATGATATCCGCATCCCAGGCGATGCCGCCGAGATCGCGTCCATGGGTGCCGATCCAGTCGTCGACGATCTGCCGCAGCCGGACGAAACCCGCATCCTCGCGGATCGCCCGCAGGTGCCGCAGCCAGCCGAAGGAATGCAGCCGGGCCGCAAATTCGCGCGACGGCAGATCGATCTCGAACGGCGACTCGCCCTCCGTGTCGAGCACGCGGCCGGCAAGAGGGAAGCGCCCGGCAAGAATTTCTTCCGCGACAAAGGGATCGACGGCCCTCAGATCCGTCGGCGCAACGATCAGGCGATTGGGGGTGGAGCCGGTAAAGCGCAGAGTGGAGACGCGCCCGATCGACAGGCGACGCGACACGCGGCGCCAGCCTTCACGCACATACAGGTAAGAAAGCCTTCGCCTGCCGGAAAACAACATCAACGCCGCCGGTTACCTCATTTCTGGCACGATCACTCACATCATCGGAGCGCGCCAGGACCTCGCGCCAGCGTCCGCATGGTGCCGCGAAGACCATTAAACTTTTATCAATCCTGCCATCTTTGATAGGCTTCCCGGTCGAAAGCGTCAAATGATGCGGTGAAACAGGGCCTTGAGGCCCGGTTCGAGCTGCTGAAAGCTCAGTTTGCGCTGTTATTTGCGCCGAATCACTGCCGCGTAGAAACCATCGAGGCCACTCGAAAACGGTGCATCGAGCGGCAGCATGGCCGGCGTCGTCCGCATTTCGCCGACCGGCGTGATCGCGTCCTCGAGCCCCGGCCAATCCGCTGCGGAAATAGGAACGCGCTCACAGTTATCGCCCGAACCGATAACCCGGGCAACGACCTCTTCGCCTTCACGCGGGTCGAGGGAGCAATTCGAGAAGACGACGGTGCCACCGGGGTTGACCACCGTCAGCGCATGACGAAGCAGCCGCTCCTGCAGGTCGGCAAGCTTTTCGATGTCTTCCGGTCCCTTGGTCCACAACACATCAGGGTGACGTCGTGTCGTGCCGGTCGAGGAGCAGGGAGCGTCGAGAAGCGCCGCATCGAACAGGGCTTCCGGCTGGAAGTCCGCCATGTTGACTTCCTTGGTCTCGGCCTCGAGCCCCAGCCGCTTGAGATTGCCCTTCAGCCGGCGCAAGCGGCTGCCGGACTGGTCCAGCGCCGTCACTTCGGCGCCGGCAAGAATGAGTTGGGCCGTCTTGCCGCCCGGTGCGGCGCAGAGATCGACGGTCCGCTTGCCCTTGAGGTCGCCAAACAGTCGAGCAGGGATCGATGCAGCCGCGTCCTGGACCCACCAGCCGCCATCATCGAATCCGGCTAAGGAAGGGATGGAGCCGGAGAATGCGCCGAGCCGCACAGAGCCGGTCGGCAGGACGGTGCCACCAAGCCGCTCGGCCCAAGCCGCAGGCTCGGATTTGACGGAAAGATCGATTGCCGCCGGCGTCAACTGCGCCTCGGCGATCTTCTCGGCCGCCGCTGCGCCGTAGTGGGCAATGAGGCGCTCGAAGAACCATTCCGGCATCGCCGGAATATGGCGCGTGCTTTCGAGAACGGCTTCCTTTTCGCGCGACAGGCGCCGCAGCACGGCGTTCACGAGATTGGCGAAGCGGCGGTTGCGCGGATCGTTCTGCGCCTGTTCGACGGCGAGATCGACGGCGGAATGATCGGGCACGTCGAGATAGAGGATCTGTGCCGCTGCCACGGCAAGCACATGCTCCAGCGCCCGCGCTCCCTCCGGCAGAGGCGTCTGCAGCAGCGAATTGATCGCAGCCTGCACGCGCGGGAGATGGCGAAGGGCGGAATTGAGTATTGCCCGGACCAGAGCGCGGTCGGCTTCGTTAAGCTCGCGATAGGCCGGGTTGCCGTGCTCGCTGTCGAGCATGCCGTCGAGCGACGTCTTGCGATCGATGACTGCTGCCAAGATCTTCGCGGCGGCCTGACGAGCCCTCAACCCCGGCTTCTCCGGACCACGCGGCGCCGGAGCGGGCTTCTTCGACTTCGCTGCGCCGCCGTTGCGGTGCGATCGTTTCGGACGTGAATCGTTGTTGTTTTCTGCAGACATCAGGACCAGGGACCTTTGGGCGGTTCGGAACCACCGCGACCCCATCCGGTAGAGGGCACAGAGCGCGATTTGCGCACGGGATTATCAGCACGAACCGGCGGCGTCGAGACCGAAGACATCTCCTGCGCCATCTGCTGCAGGGCCGCGATGCGGTTTTCGGTGTTCGGATGGGTCGAGAACAGGTTGTCCATGCGCTCGCCGGAGAGCGGATTGATGATGAACATATGCGCCGTTGCCGGGTTGCGCTCGGCATCGTCATTGTGGATCTGATGGGCGGCGCCTGCGATCTTCTGCAGCGCCGAAGCGAGCGCCAGGGGCTTGCCGCAAATCTCGGCGCCGCGACGGTCGGCCGAGTATTCGCGCGTTCGGCTGATCGCCATCTGCACCAGCATTGCCGCCATCGGCGCCACGATCATCGCGACAAGCGTGCCGATGAAGCCGAGCGGATTGTTGTTTTCACGGTTGCCGCTGAAGAAGAAGGCAAAGTTGCCGAGCATCGAGATCGCGCCGGCAAGGGTTGCCGTCAGCGTCATCGTCAGCGTATCGCGGTTCTGCACGTGCGCGAGTTCATGCGCCATCACGCCGGCGACCTCGTCATAGTCGAGAGCGTGAAGCAGCCCGGTCGACGCGGCGACCGCGGCATTCTCCGGATTGCGACCGGTGGCAAACGCGTTCGGCTGCGGGCTATCGATCACATAGACGCGCGGCATCGGCAGGCCGGCATTGCGAGCGAGGTCACGCACGATGCCGTAATATTCCGGGGCACTGCGCTCATCGACCTCCTGCGCGCGGTACATGCGCAGCACCATCTTGTCCGAGTTCCAGTAGGAGAAGAAGTTCATGCCTGCGGCCATGACGAAGGCGATCATCATGCCGCCCCGTCCGCCAATGGCGAAGCCTACCGCCATGAACAGGGCGGTCATGACTGCAAGCAGCATGGCGGTGCGGACAAGGTTCATCAGGAGGCTCCGGGTCGTCTACGTTTCACGTGAATCAGGGTTCCCGTCCGGGGAACGGCATCCTATATGATGGGTGCAAACACCCAATTCTTCAATATTGATGCTCGAATCCGGATACCGTTCAGATGCAGAACGACAATGACAACGCCGCCGACCGCCCGAAGAAGCCGCTGCCGCCCGCCGCTGTGCGGGCGCTGAAGGAAGCGGAAGAACGGCGTCAGGCGGAGATCAAGAAGGAACTGCCGCAGGAGATCGGCGGGCGCGGAGGTGAAGATCCAGCCCGTTACGGCGACTGGGAGATCAAGGGTCGGGCGATCGACTTCTAAGTTCGGGTCGGGCGCCCGCGCCTGCAACCGCGATCTGAATCCGGCTCACGAAATGGTTCGACGGCCACCTGGCGACGAGAGGAGAACCGCCGCACGTCCAAGAGACGCGCGGCGGTTTTCAACGTCAGGCCTTGTTCTGGCGGTTCGCGATCAGATCATCGACAACGGCCGGATCGGCGAGCGTCGAGGTATCGCCGAGCGCACCGAAGTCATCCTCCGCGATCTTGCGCAGGATGCGGCGCATGATCTTGCCCGAGCGGGTCTTCGGCAGGCCCGGAGCGAACTGGATCTTGTCCGGCGTCGCGATCGGCCCGATTTCCGAACGGACATGCTTCACCAAGGCGGCGCGCAGTTCGTCGTTGCCGATTTCACCAGCCATCAGTGAAACATAGCAATAGATGCCCTGGCCCTTGATCGGGTGCGGATAGCCGACGACGGCCGCTTCCGAGACGAGATGATGCGACACGAGCGCCGATTCCACTTCGGCCGTACCGAGGCGGTGGCCGGAGACGTTCAAGACATCGTCGACGCGGCCGGTGATCCAGTAGTAGCCGTCTTCATCGCGGCGGCAGCCGTCACCGGTGAAATACTTGCCCTTGTAGGTGGCGAAGTAAGTCTGACCGAAACGCGCATGGTCGCCGTAGATCGTGCGCATCTGGCCCGGCCAGCTGTCGATGATGCAGAGGTTGCCGTCGGCAGCACCTTCCAGAACATTGCCTTCGTTGTCGACGAGCTGCGGCTGAACTCCGAAGAACGGCCGCGTGGCCGAACCGGGCTTGAGATCGGTCGCACCCGGCAGCGGCGTGATCAGGATTCCGCCGGTCTCGGTCTGCCACCAGGTATCGACGATCGGCGACTTCTGCTCGCCGACGACGTTGTAGTACCACTCCCAGGCTTCCGGGTTGATCGGCTCGCCGACCGAACCGAGCAGGCGAAGCGACGAGCGCGAGGCGCGCTTGACGAAGTCGTCGCCGGCGCCCATCAGCGAGCGGATCGCCGTCGGCGCGGTGTAGAAGACGTTGACCTTGTGCTTGTCGACCACTTCCCAGAAACGCCCGGCGTCCGGGAAATTCGGCACACCTTCGAACATCACGGTCGTCGCCGCATTCGCGAGCGGACCATAGACGATATAGGAGTGACCAGTGACCCAGCCGACGTCGGCGGTGCACCAGTAGACCTCGCCATCGCGGTAGTCGAAGACATATTCGTGCGTCATCGACGCATAGACGAGGTAGCCGCCGGTCGTATGCAGCACGCCCTTCGGCTTGCCGGTCGAGCCCGAGGTGTAGAGGATGAACAGCGGATCTTCCGCCTTCATCTTCGCCGGCTCGCAATGCGGCTTCACGGTCGCGATTTCCTGGTGGTACCAGAGGTCACGGCCCGGTGCCCAGGCGGTCTTGCCGCCGGTGCGGCGCACGACCAGAACCTTGTTGACGATGACATGCTGCTTGGCCGCGATGTCGATCGCCGTATCGGTGTTTTCCTTGAGCGGGACCGGCTTGCCGCCGCGCACGCCCTCGTCGCAGGTGATGACGAAGGTGGACTCACAGTCGACGATACGGCCAGCAAGTGCGTCCGGCGAGAAGCCGCCGAAGACGACCGAATGGATGGCGCCGATGCGGGCGCAGGCGAGCATCGCATAGGATGCTTCCGGGATCATCGGCATATAGATGGTGACGCGGTCGCCCTTCTTGACGCCATGCTTCTTCAAGACGTTGGCAAGGCGGCAGACCTGCTCGTAGAGCTGGTTGTAGGTGATCTTCTTGTCGATATAGGGATTGTCGCCTTCCCAGATGATGGCAGTCTTTTCGCCATGCGTCTTCAGGTGGCGGTCGATACAGTTGTAGGAGACGTTGGTAAGGCCGTCTTCATACCACTTGATCGAGACCTTGCCTTTGAAGGACGTGTTCTTGACCTTGGTATAGGGCTTGAACCAATCGATCCGTTTGCCGTGCTTGCCCCAGAACTTTGCCGGATCGGAAACGCTCTCCTCGTACCACTTCAGGTAAGTGGCGTTATCAAGCAACGTCCGGCTCTTGGCAGACTTCAACACCGGATAGATTTTGGCGGACATATTTTCCTCCCTACGCATTCCTAGTGCGGTTCGCCCCTCCTAGGGCTCCCCCGTTTCGCGCACATTCATAGCAGGTCAAATGCCCGCCGCAATTAGACAAAAGGACATTTGGAACTGAAGAATTGCAATTTCGCGACAACGACGGTATAGAGGCCCACATTTCCCGGAAATCAGTGGTAGACTCCACGGCCCGCGACACCGGCGCGGCGGACAAAAGGACTATATCCATGGCTCAGCAACTGCTTATGCCCAAGGCGACCGCCGTCTGGCTGGTTGACAATACCGCGCTGTCCTTCGACCAGATCGCGCAGTTCTGCAAGCTGCACCCGCTCGAAGTGAAGGCGATCGCCGACGGTGAATCCGCGCAGGGCATCAAGGGCCTCGACCCGATTGCGACCGGTCAGCTTTCGCGCGACGAGATCGCCCGCGCCGAAGGCAACCCCAACCACAAGCTGAAGCTGTCCGAGCCGAAGGTTCGCGTACCTGATAGCAAGCGCAAGGGCCCGCGCTACACCCCGGTTTCCAAGCGCCAGGATCGCCCGAACGCCATTCTGTGGCTGGTTCGCAACCATCCGGAACTCAAGGACGCGCAGATCTCGCGCCTCGTCGGTACGACCAAGTCGACGATCGAGCAGATCCGTGAGCGCACCCACTGGAACTCCGCCAACCTGACGCCGATGGATCCGGTAACCCTCGGCCTCTGCTCGCAGATCGACCTCGACCTCGAAGTCGAACGCGCTTCCAAGGGCCGTCCGCTGCCGACGGCTGCCGAACTCGGCCAGACACTGGAATCGGCCCAGGAAACCGAAAAGCTGGGCTTCAGCTACGAGCGCGAGGAAGAGAAGGAAATCGACGCCGATGCCGTCTTCGCCAAGCTCAAGTCGCTGAAGTCGGACCGCAAGGACGAGGACGAAGACGATCAGTACTGATCGCCGTCCAGCCCAATGAAAAAAGCCCGGATCGACGATCCGGGCTTTTTTGTTGATCAGTGCTCAGCAACGTGCTCAGTAGGCCGAACCGGACGGGTCATCGAGGTTGTGGCGCTCGGTCCCCTTGAGCGGCGGATTGAAGACGCTGACGAGGACCAGATCTTCGTCCTTGCCGCCGCGCAAGAAATGCTTGTCGTGCTGGTCCAGCACGTAGATATCACCCTTGTTGATCGGGAAGACCTTGCCCTGCATGTCCTCGACCTCGCCGTGCCCGGCGATGCAATAGCAGGCCTCGAGATGGTTGCGGTACTCGAGCAGCGATACCGTTCCGGCGCGCACCACCGTGTGGCAGACGGTGAAACCCATACCGTCCCTCTCGGTGAGCAGGCGGTGGCTAGTACCGCTGCCCCACTCGACGAAATGATCAGTTGCTTCGATTTGCTGCAGGCTGCGGACGAACATGGGCCCCTCCATCTGTAAATATTCCTAATATCCGCCAACTGAAAAGCTCTCTCCCGCCTCGGTTGGAAGCCCAGTATCCGTTGACATCGACAGCCGATCAAACGACGATTCCTCAAGGATTTGATGAGGAAAACTTACAGATGATATTGCCCCCACTCGGCATGCTGCGTGCCTTCGAAGCCGCAGCGCGTCTGGCGAGCTTCTCCCGCGCCGGTGACGAACTGCATGTGACGCACGCCGCCATCAGTCACCAGATCCGGCTGCTGGAGGCGTGGTTCGGCCGGCCGCTCTTCATGCGCGAGAAGCGTGGGGTCAGTCTGGCGCCCGAGGCGGAGAACCTATCCGCCGTGTTGACATCGTCATTCGAGCGCATCGCCGCGGAAACGGAGTTGCTGCGGCTGAACGCCAAGGCGCAGTTGAGCGTTGCCTGCATACCCTCGATCGCCACGCGCTGGCTGATCCCGGCACTCGGCGAATTCCTGCAGCGTCACCCCGAGGTGGACGTCAAGGTCGTCTACGCGATGGCCGAGCAGCAATTGCGGGAAACCGGCTGCGACGTCCTCATCACGCTCGGCGCCGACAAGAGCGAGGGGACCCGCTCCGATCGGCTGTTCTCCCGCATCAATCGACCGGTTGCGAGCCCCCGTTATCTCGAGCGGAAAGGCGCGTTGAGGACACCAGAGGCAATCGCGTCTGCCGATCTGCTGCACGACGAAACGACGTCACGCTGGCGCGATTGGCTGGCAAGAGCAGGGCAGGAGACCACGCAGACGTTGCGTGGCCCGGTTTTCCAGGATTTCAATCTTCTGGCGACGGCGGTCATTGCCGGCCATGGCGTGGCGCTTTGCCCGGTCGAAGTCTTCCGCCGCGAAATCGAAAACGGTGACCTGGTGATCCTGTCCGATGTCGCCACCCTGGAGGACGAGAGCTACTTCCTGATCACCAAAGTCACACGCTCGAAGGCGGCAGCCAGTTTCGCCGATTGGTTCGCGGCCGTTGTGCACGCCTAATACGGAATGCACCTCGCAGATTCATGAGCCGGCTTAGCAATCGTTATACACCGATGCCGCGCCCTTGCAGCGCAACGGTGATTTCGTCGAGGATGACTGGATCGTCGATCGTCGCGGGCATCTTCCAGGGCTGGCGGTCAGCGATCTTCTGGATCGTGGCGCGCAGGATCTTGCCCGACCGCGTCTTCGGCAGCCGCTTGACGCAGATCGCCAGGCGGAAGGCGGCAACAGGTCCGATGCGTTCGCGCACGAGGCTGATGACCTCGCGCTCGATCTCCGACGTTTCACGGGAAACATTGGAGTTTATGACGAGGAAGCCGGCCGGGACCTGGCCTTTCAGGTCGTCGGCAATGCCGATCACGGCGCATTCGGCCACATCGGGGTGGCTGGCGCAGACCTCCTCCATCGCTCCGGTGGAGAGGCGATGGCCAGCCACGTTGATGATGTCGTCCGTCCGCGCCATGATGAAGATGTAACCATCCTCATCGAGGTAGCCGGCATCGGCAGTCTTGTAGTAGCCGGGAAACTCGTCGAGATAGGCCGCACGGAACCGATGGTCAGCATTCCAAAGCGTCGGCAGGCAGCCTGGCGGCAGCGGCAGCTTTACCACCACATTGCCGAGCGTACCGGCGCCAACCGGATGTCCGGCATCGTCGAGAATCTGGACGTCGTATCCCGGCAGCGGAACCGCCGGAGAACCGTACTTTACCGGCAGGAGCCCGAGCCCCATCGGATTTCCCGCCACGGGCCATCCCGTTTCCGTCTGCCACCAATGGTCGATGACGGGCACGCCGAGCGCGTTTTCTGCCCATTGGATCGTGTCGGGATCCGCCCGTTCTCCGGCAAGAAACAACGCGCGGAATTTCGACAGGTCGTACCGGCGAACGTGGGAAGCCTCCGGATCTTCCTTGCGGATCGCTCTCAGCGCCGTCGGCGCGGTGAACATCACCACGACGCCGTGTTCGGCAATGATGCGCCAATAGGTGCCTGGATCCGGCGTGCCGACCGGCTTGCCTTCGAACAGGATCGAGGTGCTGCCGTTGAGGAGCGGACCGTACACGATATAGGAGTGGCCAACGACCCAGCCGATATCGGACGCAGCCCAGAACACTTCGCCCGGCTGCACGCCGAAGAAATTCTCCATCGACCATTTGAGCGCGACCATGTGGCCGCCATTGTCGCGCACCACGCCCTTGGGCTGGCCGGTCGTGCCCGACGTGTAGAGCACATAGAGCGGATCGGTCGAGGCGACCGGAGTACAGCCGACCTCTTCTCCCGCCTGCTTGGCCGCCGCCAAAGCCGCAGCGAAATCGAGGTCGCGTCCCTCGGTCATGGCGGCTTCCGCCATCTCGCGTTGGAAGACGAGGCAATGGGCCGGCTTGTGGGTCGCGATGTCGAGCGCCGCATCCAGCAGCGGCTTGTAGGCCACGGTGCGCCCAGGTTCGATGCCGCAGCTTGCGGACACAATGAGCTTGGCCTGGCAATCGTCGATGCGTACGGCGAGCTCGTTGGCGGCAAAACCGCCGAAAACCACGGAATGCACGGCGCCGATGCGCGCAGCCGCCAGCATAGCAACCGCCGCCTGCGGGATCATCGGCATATAGATAATGATCCGGTCGCCCTTGCCAACGCCGAGTTTCCGGTAGACGGCGGCAAGCGCTGCTACATCGCCGAGCAGAGACGCATAGGAGATGCGCTCGACCCGCCCGGTGACGGGACTGTCATAGATGAAGGCGATTTGCTCGCCACGGCCCGCGGCCACATGGCGATCCAGGCAATTGTAGCAGGTATTGGTGATGCCTTCGGCGAACCAGTGCCCATAGATGCCAGCGTCCGCATCAAATGCACGTGCCGGTCTTTCAAACCAGTCGATCGCATTGGCGGCATTTGACCAGAAACTCTGCGGGTCCGATTTCCAGCCCGCGTACACGTCGGCATAGCGACTCGCCATGTCCGTTCCTCCCTGCGCATATTGCCGGACATGTCCGGCCTCCTCGTGCACAAGGATAGGCTAATGAGAGACGAGGGGAACCCCGACGAAAGCGGTATGTGACGAACGGACCTCAGCGCGCGCCGAAAATGGCCGAACCGACGCGAACGCCGGTGGCGCCGAACTGGACGGCCGTCTCGAAGTCGCCTGACATGCCCATCGACAGCTTCTCGAGCTTGCAGGCAGCAGCCAGCTTCGCGAGCAGGGCAAAATGCGGGCCGGGATTTTCTTCCACCGGCGGAATGCACATCAGTCCCTCGATCGAAAGACCCAGCTCGTTGCGGCAGAGATCCACGAAGGCAACGGTCTCCTCCGGCGCGATGCCGGCCTTCTGCGGCTCCAGCCCGGTGTTGACCTGGACGTAGAGCCTAAGCGCCCGGCCCTGCCTCTGCATTTCGGCCGCAAGCGCGCGGGCGATCTTCTCGCGATCGACCGTCTCGATGACATCGAACAGCGCGACGGCTTCCGCCGCCTTGTTCGACTGCAGCGGGCCGATCAGGTGCAGTTCGAGACCGGATGTCTCGGCCTTCAGCTCCGGCCACTTGCCCTGCGCTTCCTGCACGCGGTTCTCGCCGAAGACCCGCTGCCCGGCGGCAATCACCGGGCGGATGGCGTCGGCGTCGAAGGTCTTGGAAACAGCGACCAGCGTGACGGCACCCTTGGCGCGACCGGCAGACTTCTCCGCTGCCTGAACCCGGCTCACGACATCCTGCAACCGCTCTTGAACTTCCATGGACCTGCTCTCCGACACGGGATTTCCAAACCACTGACCGAGCGGCTTAGGCAAAGTTGAGCCGATTGCCAAGGCCGCTCCGCCATGGACAGGCTCAAATCCGCCAAAGTGTCGCGGCAAACCCTTCAAAAACTTGACCGTCAGGCGGTTTCGTGGTGAAGGTCACCCCAATTATCATGAGGCGCCACTATGCGCCGCAGAACTTCCGGAACATCGAAAAGACATGTCTAGCGAACGATACAATCCGCGTGATGCCGAGCCCCGTTGGCAGCAGGAATGGGATAAGAACGAGGTCTTCCAGACCGAGAACGACGATCCGCGCGAAAAGTACTATGTGCTCGAGATGTTCCCCTATCCCTCGGGCCGCATCCACATGGGCCACGTGCGCAACTACACCATGGGTGACGTGGTAGCGCGCTACAAACGCGCCCGCGGCTTCAACGTGCTGCATCCGATGGGTTGGGACGCCTTCGGGATGCCGGCCGAAAACGCCGCAATGGAGCGTGGCGTGCACCCGGCCAGCTGGACCTACCAGAACATCGCCTCGATGAAGGCGCAACTGAAGGTTATGGGCCTGTCGCTCGACTGGAACCGCGAGTTCGCCACCTGCGACCCCGCCTATTACCAGCGCCAGCAGTACCTGTTCCTGGACTTCCTGGAAAAGGGCCTCGTCTACCGCAAGCAGTCCAAGGTCAACTGGGACCCGGTCGACAACACCGTGCTCGCCAACGAGCAGGTGATCGACGGCCGTGGCTGGCGCTCCGGCGCGCTGGTCGAACAGCGCGAACTGACGCAATGGTTCTTCCGCATCACCGACTTCAGCCAGGAACTGCTCGACGCGCTCGATACACTGGATCAGTGGCCCGAGAAGGTGCGCCTGATGCAGAAGAACTGGATCGGCCGCTCCGAGGGCCTGTCGCTGCGTTGGGAAATCGTCGAAGGCACCGCCGGCGACGCAACCGAGCTCACCGTCTACACCACCCGTCCGGACACGCTCTTCGGCGCCTCCTTCCTGGCGATCGCCGCCGATCACCCGCTGGCAAGGCAGGTGGCGGCCAGCAACCCTGAGGTCGATGCATTCTGCGAGGAATGCCGCCGCGCCGGTACCTCCCTTGCCGCGCTGGAAACGGCAGAGAAGAAGGGTATCGACACCGGTATCCGTGCCAAGCATCCGCTCGATCCGAGCTGGGAGCTGCCAGTTTATGTCGCCAATTTCGTGCTGATGGACTATGGCACGGGCGCCATCTTCGGCTGCCCCTCCGGCGACCAGCGCGACCTCGACTTCGCGCGCAAATATGACCTGCCGGTCGTTCCCGTCGTCATGCCGAGGGACGGCGATGCCGCGACCTTCGCCATTGGTGACGAGGCCTATATCGGCGACGGCGTGATGATCAACTCGCGCTTCCTCGACGGCCTGTCGACGGAAGACGCTTTCGAGACCGTTGCTTCGAAGCTCGAGAAGGAAATGCTCGACGGTGCGCCGCGTGCCGAGCGCAAGGTCAATTTCCGCCTGCGCGACTGGGGCATCTCGCGCCAGCGCTACTGGGGCTGCCCGATCCCGGTCATCCATTGCGAGGACTGCGGCGTGGTACCAGTTCCGAAAGCCGACCTGCCGGTCGTGCTGCCGCCGGACGTTACCTTCGACAAGCCGGGCAATCCGCTCGACCGTCACGCCACGTGGCGCCACGTCGCCTGCCCGCACTGCGGCAAGGACGCCCGTCGCGAGACCGACACGATGGACACCTTCGTCGATTCGTCCTGGTATTTCACGCGCTTCACCGCACCCTGGGAAGACAATCCGACCGACCCCAAGGTCGCCAACCACTGGCTGCCGGTCGATCAGTACATCGGCGGTATCGAGCACGCCATCCTGCATCTGCTCTATTCGCGCTTCTTCACCCGCGCGATGAAGGCCACCGGCCATGTTGCCGTCGACGAGCCGTTCAAAGGCCTGTTCACGCAGGGCATGGTCGTGCATGAAACCTATAGCCGCGGCGAAGGCGCCCAGCGCGAATGGGTGACGCCGGCCGAGATCCGCATCGAGGAGATCGATGGACGCCGTAGCGCGACGCTGATCGAAACCGGTGAGGAAATCACCATCGGCTCGATCGAGAAGATGTCGAAGTCGAAGAAGAACGTCGTCGATCCCGACGACATCATCGCTTCCTATGGCGCTGATACCGCCCGCTTCTTCGTTCTCTCCGATTCGCCGCCGGATCGTGACGTGATCTGGTCGGAAGCCGGTGTCGAAGGATCGCATCGCTTCGTGCAGCGCGTGTGGCGTCTGATCAGCGAAGCGGCCGAGAAGCTGCGGGCAATCGAGGCCGCCCCGGCGCTCGAAGGCGAGGCTCTCGCTGTTTCGCAAGCCGCGCACAAGACGCTGCGCGCGGTCGAGGCCGACTACGACAAGCTCGCCTTCAACAAGGCCGTGGCGCGCATCTACGAGCTCGTGAACACGCTTGCCGCACCGCTGACCCAGGTAGCAGCCGGCAAGGCCGACGCGGCCCTGGCGGGGGCTGTGAAGGATGCGACGACGATCCTGATCAACCTCATCGCACCGATGATGCCGCACCTCGCCGAGGAATGCTGGCGCGAGGTCGGGGGCGAGGGCCTGATTGCGGAACGCGGCTGGCCGGCTTTCAACCCCGCTTTGGTCGTCGAGAACGAAATCACCATGCCGGTGCAGATCAATGGCAAGAAGCGCGCCGATTTGACAATCGCTCGCGATGCGGATCAGAGTGCGATCGAAAGCGCCGTCCTGGCGCTCGATGCCGTCAAGTCCGCGCTCAACGGCAGCAGCCCCAAGAAAATCATCGTCGTGCCCCAGAGGATCGTCAATGTCGTTGTCTGATAGAGCTGGTTTCCGTATCCGGTCGATTCCGGTTCTGGCTGGCGCGCTCATGTTGACCGCGCTCGCCGGCTGCCAGGTCCGGCCGCTCTATTCCGACCCGGTCGGCACCTCGACGGCACTGGCGGCGATCGAGATTTCCGAAGCCACCGACCGTGTCGAGCAGGAAGTGCGTAACGCGCTGATCTTCCTGGCCGCAGGTGGTCAGGGCGAGCCCGTGAATCCGCAGTATCACCTGGCGCTCACCGTCACCCACCGGTCGATGGGCGTGCTCTACGATCAGGCCAAGGACCGCGCCGGCGCCGGCCGTATCGTCGTCAAGGCGGACTACAATCTGACGAAGATCGGTACGGGCGAGACCATCAAGTCCGGCAACCGCACCGCCGTTGCTCTCGTTGACTTCCCGGTCCAGGAATTTGCCAAGGTGCGCGCCGTTCGTGACGGTGAAAACCGCGCAGCCAAGGAACTCGCCGAGCTGATCCGGGCCGACATCGCCGCGGCTCTCAGCCGCTAACGGGTGTCGGCATGAGCGAGGTCAAGTCGCACGAGTTCGACTCCTTTCTCCAGAAGTCAGCCGGAATCTACCGGCTTTTCATCCTCTACGGGCCCGACCGCGGGCTCGTCTCCGAGCGTGCCACTGCAATCGCCGCCCGTTGCGGCGTGCCGCTCGACGATCCGTTTTCCCTGTTGAAGCTCGATGTCAGCGAACTGACGCAATCGCCCGGGCGGCTGCTCGATGAAGTAAACTCGATCGGCCTCTTCGGTGGAGAGAAGCTCGTCTGGGTCCGTGGCGCAGCCAATGAAAAGCCGCTGGTCGATGCGTTGCAGATCCTTTCGTCCGAGCCACCGACCGGAAGCTATGTGATCGTCGAAGCCGGCGACCTCAAGAAGGGCTCCGCACTTCGAAAGATCGGCGAGAGCGCGCGTTCGGTCGCCTGTATCGCCTGCTACAGTGACGACGCGCGCAGCCTGCAGGCGCTGATCGACAAGGAACTCGGCGACGAGAAGCTGGGCATCAGCACCGCAGCACGGCAACGGTTGCTGGAGGCGCTCGGTGGCGACCGCCTGGCCTCACGAAACGAGCTGCGCAAGCTTGCGCTCTACTGCCGTGGCAAGTCCACGGTGGACGAAGAAGACGTGCTCGATATCGTTGGGGATGCCAGCGCCATCTCCGTCGACGATGCCGTCGATGCCGTGCTGAAGGGCGACCTCGATGGATTGCTGCATGCGATGCAGAAGATCACCACATCCAAGACGCCGGCCTTTCTGGTGCTGCAGGCGTGCCTGCGCCAGTTTCAGCAGCTCGATGTGATGCGCGCCGAGATGGATGCAAGCCGCCAGCAGGCGGGGCAAGTGATCGCGACGCTGGGGCGTGGGCTGCACTTTCGCCGCAAGCCGATCGTCGAGGCAGCCTTGAAGCATTGGTCGAGCCCGGCCATCCGCCGCGAGCTCAATCGCCTGCAGACGACCATCTTTCAGAGCCGCAGCCGTGCGAGCCTGGAGGAAAGCCTGGTGCTGCAGAACCTGATGGCGATCGCGGTGCAATCGGCGCGACGCTGACCTGCCTCTGTCGACCCAGTCCCGTTACCGCAGCCTAGTGCTCGAATTTCGCCAACAGGTCTTCAGGCTGCATGAGGGAGATGGGTGGACCTCGCCGTCCGAAATTCAACTGGACGCCAAAAGATCTCATCATATCAAATAATTAGGCGCGCCGCTCGTTGGAGAGACGCGCCATCAATACGCCTAAGCAAAAATACGCACGAGTGGCTTATCGCCGCTCGAGCAGCCGGCAGATTTCTTCCAGTTGATCCAGCGTCTTGTAGGCGATGCGCAAATGACCACCGGATGCCTTGTGGTTCACGGTAACCTCAAGCCCGAGGCTATCCGACAACGTGCGCTCGAGCGCTAGCGTATCGGCATCCTTCTCGTCGCGACGGACGGTCTTGCCGTAATTCGGATCGTTCTGCGCGCGAATATCGTTCTGCGCGATGCGCTCGGCGTCACGCACCGAGAGCCCCTTGGCAATGATCGTCCGGGCGAGGGTAGCCGGATCCGAGGTCGGAATGAGTGCACGGGCATGTCCAGCCGAAAGCGCGCCTTCCGACAACATGTCCCGAACAGGTTCCGGCAGTTTCAAAAGACGCAGGCTATTGGCGACATGGCTTCGGCTCTTGCCGATGATCTCGCCGAGATCGTTCTGCGTATAGCCGTGCTCTGCGATCAACTGCTCGTAGCCAAGCGCTTCGTCGAGCGGATTGAGATCCGAGCGCTGGACGTTTTCGACGATAGCGATTTCAAGCGCCGTGCGATCGTCGACGTCGCGAATGATAACCGGGATTTCGGTGAACCCGGCCAGTTGTGCGGCACGCCAGCGGCGCTCGCCGGCGATGATCTCGTAGCGATCGACGCCGATGGTGCGAGCAACGACAGGCTGGACAATACCATGCTGACGGATCGAATTGGCGAGA
The DNA here is from genome assembly GCF_000697965.2 of Ensifer adhaerens. Classification (NCBI taxonomy): domain Bacteria; kingdom Pseudomonadati; phylum Pseudomonadota; class Alphaproteobacteria; order Hyphomicrobiales; family Rhizobiaceae; genus Ensifer; species Ensifer adhaerens. The sequence continues at coordinate 3,658,821 of NZ_CP015880.1, forward strand.
TCCTGGAGTTCGGCTTCGTCGAACTGACGACGCGGGTTGCGCGGGTTGCGCGATACGAACTCGATCGGCACGCGCCGATCCGGATTGACCGGGGCAGGGGCAGCTGCCCCTGTTTGCAACGGCTGATCCATCTCGCCGATCAACGCGGCCAGTCCGCGACCAAGCCGCCTCTTCGAGCTATCGTCGTTCATATCGTCACCCGAGTTAAATTACGCTACCGAAATGATTATGCCGCTTTGCGCTGGCGCTCGCGTTGAATGACTTCGGAGGCCAGTTGCAGATAGGCCTGACTGCCAGCGCACTTCAGATCATAAAGAATGGCCGGCTTGCCATAGGAAGGCGCTTCCGAGACGCGAACATTGCGCGGGATCAGGGTGTGGTAGACCTTGTCGCCGAGATGCGTCCGCACATCGCTAACAACCTGCTGTGCCAGGTTGTTGCGCGAATCGAACATGGTCAGGACGATGCCCTGGATATCCAGGCTCGGATTCACGGTTCGGCGAATCTGATCCACTGTCTCCAGCAGCTGGCTCAGACCCTCGAGCGCGAAGAACTCGCACTGCAGAGGGACAAGCACCGAATGGGCGGCCGCCATCGCGTTCATCGTCAGCAAGTTGAACGATGGTGGGCAATCGACGAGCACGTAGGAATATTCCATCGCGGCGGGGCTAACCAAGGCCTTGCGTAAACGGAAGACACGATCCGGTTCCTGCGAAATTTCCATCTCGACGCCGAGAAGGTCCATGGTCGATGGAATGATCGAGAGGTTCGGAACGGCTGTCTGTTGAGCGATCTCGCCGATCCCGTGCGATCCCATCATCAGCTCATAGGATGACAGGTTCCGATCGCGGCGTTGAATGCCGAGCCCGGTGCTGGCGTTGCCCTGCGGGTCCAGATCAACGATCAGAACGTGTTCGCCGATAGCCGCCAATGCGGTCGCCAAATTGATGGCGGTCGTGGTTTTGCCGACGCCGCCTTTCTGATTTGCGATTGTGATGATCCGGTTTTTGCGACCAAACATGTTTCCGCTCGCGATCACTGGGCCCTGCGCGCCAGATTTGCGATCTCGAGCACGACAGAATCCGGCTCGACCACGCTTGGATGTTTTACCAGATCAAACTGATAGCGGCCAACGGCTTTGTCGATTTCGCGCTGGTAATCCCGCCCTTTGTGGAAGTAGGCGACCGCTTTCTGCTCCTTCGCCGTCATCCATGGCGCAGAATAGTCGAGCAGCAAGGTCAAATCCGCGAGCGCGCGCGCCGAAACCGCGTCCGCGCGGGGAATCAATGCGCCTGCTTCTTCGATTCGAACCGGGTGAACCGAGCCGCGCGCACCCGTCTCGGCCAGAGCTACACGCAGAAAGGCAGCCTTCTTGTTGTTGCTTTCAACGAGATGGACCCAACCGTCGCCAAGTTCGGCGAGATAGATCGCCGTGATGACACCTGGAAAGCCGCCACCGCTGCCGAGATCGACCCAGGTCTTCGGACCGGGCGACAACTGCGCGAGCTGCAAGCTATCGACAATGTGCCGACGCCAAAGATCCTCGATAGTGGACGGCGCAACAAGATTGATCGACTTCGCCCACTTCTGAAAGAGCTTGGCAAAATGCTCCAGCCGTTCATTCGTTTCACGTGAAACACGCAGTCCGTTCAACACATCGATTGGACTCGCCTTCATTGTACGCCGGCCTTTTCTTCACGTTCTACGGTTCGGTTCTGACGCTTCACCCACGCCAGGATCAGCGATGCTGCTGCCGGCGTCATACCGTCGACCTTCATCACGTGAGCCAGATTGCGGGGCGCCTGCTGCTTCAGCTTCTGCTTCAGCTCGTTGGAGAGGCCCGAGAGCATATCGAAGTCGAAGCCATCGGGTATGGCAAGATTTTCCTCGCGCTGAATGCCGGCGATATCCGCTGCCTGCCGATCCATATAGACCGCATAGACCGCATCGATCTCAAGCGCCTCAACGACGCGCGGACCAATCGACAACAGCTCGGGCCAGATGGGCTGCAAGCCGGCAATCGACTGATCGGGATAGGACAGGATCTCGAAAGCAGTGCGCCGTTGGCCATCCTGGTTGAGCTTAAGGCCATGACGGTTACCTTCAGCCGGGGTTACCGAGAGGCCTTTCAACAGGGCACGTCCTTCGTCGAAACGCGCGCGCCAATCGACAAAGCGTTCGCGCCGCGCAGCCGAGATGCAGCCGACCTCCATTGCAAGCGGTGTCAGGCGCGCATCGGCATTGTCGGCCCGCAGCGACAATCGATACTCCGCGCGGGAGGTGAACATGCGATAGGGCTCGGTGATCCCGCGCGACGTCAGGTCGTCGATCATGACACCAATATAGGACTGCGTTCGGCTGAACACGATTTCGTGACGGTTGGTCGCGGCCAAGGCGGCGTTCAAGCCGGCAACAAGACCTTGCGCGCCGGCTTCCTCATAGCCGGTCGTACCGTTGATTTGACCGGCGAGGAAAAGCCCTGGCATCTTGCGGACGGCAAGGGTCGCGTTCAGTTCACGCGGGTCGACGTGATCGTACTCGATGGCATAACCAGGCTGCAGTATCGCGACATTCTCCAATCCCGGGATCGTCTTGATAAAGGCTTCCTGGATGTCAGCCGGCAGCGACGTCGAAATGCCGTTCGGGTAGATCGTATCGTCGTCGAGACCCTCCGGTTCCAGGAAGATCTGGTGGCCATCACGCTCGCCGAATCGTACGATCTTGTCCTCGATGGACGGACAATAGCGCGGTCCGACACCCTCGATCTGTCCCGAGTACATCGCCGACTTGCCGATATTGTCGGTAATAATCTTGTGCGTCTCTTCCGTCGTCCGCGTCACACCGCAATCGATCTGGCGATTCACGATCCCGTCGGTCATGAACGAGAAGGGCACGGGATCTTCGTCTGGACCTTGCCGGCCAACACGCGCCCAGTCAATGGTGCGTCCATCCAGGCGGGCGGGCGTTCCGGTCTTCAGGCGGCCGAGCCGCAACCCAAAACGCAGCAAGGTTCCCGAGAGCCCGACGGACGGTTCCTCACCGACGCGACCGGCCGGTATCTTCTGATCGCCAATATGGATGAGGCCCTTCAAGAACGTGCCCGTCGTCAGAACAACGGAGTTCGCTTGAAAGCTGCGGCCGTCCTTCATGACGACACCGTGGATGCGGCCTTGCTCTTCCAGAAGGTCGAAGGCATCGCCCTCGATAACGGTCAGATTCTCGATGGCAGCGATCTCCCGCTGCATGGCTTCGCGATAGAGGCGGCGATCGGCTTGCGTACGCGGTCCGCGCACTGCCGGACCCTTACGGCGGTTGAGCAAACGAAACTGAATACCGCCGGCATCAGCGACGCGCCCCATCAAGCCGTCCATCGCGTCGATCTCGCGGACCAGATGTCCTTTTCCCAAGCCGCCGATCGCCGGGTTGCAGGACATAACGCCGATCGTGGATGCCTTGTGCGTGATCAACGCTGTGTTGGAGCCCAGACGCGCAGCCGCAGCCGCGGCTTCGCAGCCGGCATGGCCACCGCCAATGACGATTACGTCAAATTGCATCATTGCCTCTTCTCCGGGGTTGACCCGGCACGAATCGTTTCACGTGAAACACAACGAAGGACTCGCACACGTTGTATTGCACTGGCCTACTGGTTATTTCCCGATACAGAATTCAGAAAATATCACATCGAGAAGGTTCTCAACATCCACGCGGCCGGTTATCCGTCCAATTGCGTCGCCAGCAAGGCGCAACAGTTCCGCGCGTATATCCAGCCCCAAGTCCTGACTTGCCAAGCTGTCGTCGATCGACCGCTGCGCCTGCCGGAGACTATCGACATGGCGCCGCCGCGAAGGCAGCGACAGCGAGGTCCGCCCACTGAGATCCGGCAGGTGCGCCGCGATCGCGTCCAGCAGTCGCTCCATGCCTTCGCCGGTTCTCGTCGAGACCAACACATCCACGGCCCCCTCGCGCCAGCCATCACTGCCGCGATCAAGTTTGGTTCCAACCCGTAGCACGGGCGTCGTGTCGGATGGGAAGTCGGACATGACATCAAAACCGTCCGGCGCATCGGCCAACAGCAAGATCAGATCTGCTCTCTCGATAATTTCTCGTGCGCGACGAATACCTTCTTGCTCTACTCTCTCGTCGGTTTCCCGCAGCCCCGCCGTATCGTAGAGCTTAACGGAGAATCCGGCTAAGGAAACGTCCACGGAAAGAACGTCGCGGGTCGTACCAGCAATCTCGGTGACGATTGCAATGTCACGCTGGGCCAGTGCATTGAGCAAGCTCGACTTGCCGGCGTTCGGCGCACCGGCGATGACGATCTTCAGGCCGTCGCGGATGATCTCCGCGATCGGCGCATCGGCAATATGTGCTGCTATCTCTTGCGACAGCATGGACATATCCTGCCAGATGCGCTCGCTGACCGAGCCCGGCACATCGTCTTCATCGGCAAAATCGAGCTCGGCCTCGATCATCGCCCGCGCATGGGTCAAGCGCTTCGCCCAGCCGGCATAGATCTTTGATTGTCCACCGCCGGAGTGTTCGATCGCGAGCCGGCGCTGCATCTCGGTTTCCGCAGCAATCAGGTCGGCGAGACCCTCCACCTCGACCAGGTCAAGCTTGCCGTTCTGGAAGGCGCGGCGCGAAAACTCACCGGCTTCCGCATGGCGCAAACCCTCGAGCTTCGAGAGTTCCTCAAGCAAGGCGTTTACTGCCGCCCGACCACCATGGATCTGAAGCTCGGCGCAGTCTTCTCCTGTAAAGGAGGCAGGTCCGCGAAAATAGAGAACAAGGCCGCTGTCGATGACATCGCCGTTACGGGACCGAATCGATCTAAATGTCGCCGACCGAGGTGTTGGCACACCACCACACAACGCCTGCAACACCGCTTCGGTGCGCCCGCCGCTGATACGCACGACTGCGACGCCGGCGGGCAGAGATCCGCTGGAAAGCGCATAAATCGTGTGCGTCGCTGTCATGGGCTCACCTGAAAAGACCGCGGACACGCAGGGCGCGTCGATGGTCGATGCAATGGGGATCGTCGAAGTTCCGGACCGGATCGTTCCGCTTCGCGGAGCGCGCTCACGCGGGGCAAACGCTATCTCAATGGGTCGGCGTGCTTATGCCGAAAGAATGCCGAAATTTCAAGGCCTCGCCGTATCCTCGTATTTCACGGTGCGCACGTGTTTCACGTGAATCAGCAGAAACGGTGTCTGTCTGATTGCGGGCCTAGTCGGAGATTGTTGCGAAACCGAATCGAATGACCGGAGAATCCGGCTAAGGTTTCGAAACGAGAAAACCGGCCGACGCGTGGTCGACCGGTCCCAAAGTCGGATGATGAACGCGTCTTAGGTGTTCATCGAGTCGAAGAAATCGCCGTTGTTCTTCGTCTGCTTGAGCTTGTCGATGAGGAACTCGATCGCGTCGGTCGTGCCCATCGGCGCCAGAATACGGCGCAGCACGAAGATCTTTTGCAGATCCTGGCGCGGAACGAGCAGGTCTTCCTTACGCGTACCGGACTTGAGAATGTCCATCGCCGGGAAGATGCGCTTGTCGGCGACCTTGCGGTCGAGCACGATTTCCGAGTTGCCGGTGCCCTTGAACTCTTCGAAGATGACTTCGTCCATGCGGCTGCCGGTGTCGATCAGCGCCGTCGCGATGATCGTCAACGAGCCGCCTTCTTCGATGTTACGGGCGGCACCGAAGAAGCGCTTCGGGCGCTGCAGAGCATTAGCGTCGACACCACCGGTCAAGACCTTGCCCGATGACGGAACAACGGTGTTGTAGGCGCGGCCGAGGCGGGTGATCGAGTCAAGCAGGATAACGACGTCACGGCCGTGTTCCACGAGGCGCTTGGCCTTCTCGATCACCATTTCGGCGACCTGTACGTGGCGGGTCGCCGGCTCGTCGAAGGTCGAGGACACGACTTCGCCCTTCACCGAGCGCTGCATGTCCGTCACTTCTTCGGGACGTTCGTCGATCAGGAGAACGATCAGGTAGCATTCCGGATGGTTCGCGGTGATCGAATGGGCGATGTTCTGCAGGAGAACAGTCTTACCGGTGCGCGGCGGAGCGACGATGAGGCCGCGCTGGCCTTTGCCGAGCGGCGCAACCAGGTCGATGACCCGGGCCGACAGATCCTTCGAGGTCGGAACGTCGAGTTCCATCTTGAAGCGCTCGTTCGGGTAAAGCGGCGTCAGGTTGTCGAAGTGAACCTTGTGACGGATCTTTTCCGGATCGTCGAAGTTGATGGTGTTGACCTTGAGGAGGGCGAAGTAGCGCTCGCCTTCCTTCGGTCCGCGGATCGGACCCTCGACCGTGTCGCCCGTCTTCAGCGAGAAGCGGCGGATCTGGGAGGGCGAGATGTAGATATCGTCCGGACCGGGGAGGTAGTTTGCATTCGCCGAGCGCAGAAAGCCGAAGCCGTCCTGGAGCACTTCAACGACGCCTTCACCGATGATCTCGATATCCTGGGCCGCGAGCATCTTGAGGATTGCGAACATCAGCTCCTGCTTGCGCATCGTGCTGGCGTTCTCCACCTCGAGCTCCTCGGCGAAAGCGAGCAGATCGGTCGGCGTCTTGTTCTTGAGTTCTTGTAGCTTCATTTCAGCCATGAAGGATCCATGTTTGGTATGGGTAGTGGGGAGATGGCGAGTATTCGTTAGGGAGCTGCAGCAGGAAGGGGCAGGCTCTTGTCTTTGTCACAAGCCATGAAGAGGAGATGGCAGAAAATAGCGATTCACGTGAAACCCTGCAAGGGGCTGTCGCAAATTAGAAACGCCTATGACAGGCCGCAAATCGATTAAATTCAGAATGGCTTCACGACGACCATGATGACGATGAGGATCATCAAGACGGTAGGCGCCTCGTTCATCAACCGCCAATAGCGCGCATCGTGCCTGTTCTCGTCGCGCTGAAAGGCGCGCACAGCACGGCTGAAACGCATGTGGACACCGGTCAGCAGCACCACGAACAGAAGCTTGGCATGCAGCCACCCACCCTGGAAGCCATAAATGCTCCAGGCCAGATAAAGCCCGAGCACCCAGGAAATCATCATGGCCGGGTTCATGATGACTTTCAGGAGCCGCAACTCCATCATCTTGAAGGTTTCCGACTGGGCGGAGCCGGGCTCCGCATCCGTGTGGTAGATGAACAGCCTGGGCATGTAGAGCAACGCCGCCATCCAGGACATCACGGCGATAACATGCAGCGCCTTGATCCAGAGATAGAGATCATCCGGGCGCCAGACGAACAGACCGACGAGAAGCGCCACGAACGCACCAAGCGCGATCGCTGCCCTGAGCCGCGCCCTGTTGCCCGGCGCCCGGTCGGTCTGCTTCTCCGCCATCACCGCGCTCCACGAACCCGGGCAACCAGCGCCGAGACATGATCGGGATCGGCCTGCGGCGTTATGCCATGGCCGAGATTGAAGATCAGCGGACCGTGACCGAGTGCGTCGAGAATGCGGTCAATGCCTTCCTCAAGCGCCACGCCGCCGGCAACGACCCGCATCGGATCGAGATTGCCCTGTATCGGCCCTTCCTTCTGCAGATCCTTCGCAAAGGAAAGCGGAACGGTCCAGTCGAGACCGATCGCGTCAGCACCGGTCGCCTGCCGATATCCGTTCAACAGCTGCCCCGCGCCCTTCGCAAAGGCGATGATCCTTGCCTGCGGCCGCTGCGCCCGAACGGAGGCGATGATCCGCTGCACCGGCTTGACGGCGTAGCGGGCGAATTCCTCCTCACCGAGAACACCTGCCCAGGAATCGAAGATCTGCACGGCATCGGCGCCGGCATCGATCTGTCGCACGAGATATTCAGCCGATACATCCGCCAGAAAGCCGAGCAGATGATCGAAGGCTTCGGGATTGCGATACGCGAAGAGACGGGCAGGGGCCTGGTCCGGCGTCCCCTGGCCGGCGATCATATAGGTCGCAACCGTCCAGGGAGCGCCACAGAAGCCGAGCAGGGTCGTTTCCGAGGGAAGCTCTGCGCGCAACCGCGAAACCGTCTCAAAGACCGGCTGGAGGTGTTCAGAGATGCCCTCAGGCTTCAGGAGACGGATACCATCAGCATCGATCGGGTCCATTCGTGGCCCATGGCCTTCCTCGAAGCGCACGTTGCGTTTCAGCGCATCGGGAATGACCAGGATGTCGGAGAAGAGAATGGCGGCATCGAAAGCGTAGCGACGGATCGGCTGCAATGTGACCTCGACTGCGAGATCGGGCGTGTAGCAAAGATCGAGGAAGCTTCCGGCTACGGCGCGCGTTGCCCTGTACTCGGGCAGGTAGCGTCCCGCCTGGCGCATGAGCCAGATCGGAGGAGGTGACACCGTCTTCCCTACCAAAACCTCCAGAACCTTTCTGCGTGTTTCGGTCACGGATCGTCTCTCCCAATTAAAAATCAAAGATATTTAGAAGGTTTCTATTTCTTAGAGTCGGTGGGTATCAAGGATTAAAACAACGCACTGACTTGTCCACGACCGGCGATCACGACGCTCAGCGAAGGGACAATGAGTTCGATCTCTGGAAAAACAGCGTGGTCAATCTCAGAAAGGCATTTTGAATCAGTTCTTTAAGTCGCGTTCGATTTTTGACGCGCCTGTGGAAAAGCAGTTGATATCCGTGACACTTTGTCCGCGCCGTGAGTCTTGTCCACATCCGCCACGAAACAATGTCCGCCGCAGCCCCAATTGTGAATAACTCGGCTGTTTTCCACTTGCCTGGATCCAGGCCCCGTCGTTAGCTGTGTTTCATCCCGGCTTATCAACAGCACCAGGAGAATTGCGTGGAGAACAAGAAAAACTACTTCCACCTTCACCTGATTTCGGACTCAACGGGCGAGACTCTGATTGCCGCCGGGCGCGCCGCCGCGGCCCAATTTCAAAGCTCGCATGCGCTCGAGCACGTCTATCCGCTGATCCGGAACCGCAAACAGCTGCTGCAGGTTCTCGACGCGATCGACGGCGCACCGGGCATCGTTCTCTATACAATCGTCGACCGCGAACTCGCCGATATCATCGATCGCCGTTGCCGCGAGATGGGCGTCCCTTGCGTCTCCGTGCTGGATCCCATCATCGACCTCTTTCAGTCCTATCTGGGATCCCCGTCGCGGCGGAGATCCGGTGCTCAGCATGTGATGGATGCGGAATATTTCGCGCGCATCGACGCGCTCAATTTCACCATGGACCATGACGACGGTCAGCTGCCGGCGGATTTCGACGACGCGGATGTCGTCCTCATCGGCATCAGCCGGACGTCGAAGACGCCGACCAGCATCTATCTCGCCAACCGTGGCATCAAGACAGCGAACATCCCGATTGTCCCCGGCGTACCGTTGCCTGAAAGATTGATGGAAGCGACGAAGCCGCTCGTCGTCGGGTTGATCGCGACGGCCGACCGTATCTCGCAAGTGCGCCAGCACCGGGTGCTCGGAACGACGCAAGGCTTTCACGGCGATGAGTACACCGACAAGGCCTCGATCACCGAGGAACTGAAATATGCCCGGTCGCTCTGTGCGCGCAACAATTGGCCCGTCATCGATGTCACCCGCCGTTCGATAGAGGAAACGGCAGCGGCAATCGTTGCCCTGCGTCCACGTCTGCGTTAGAGCGGATTCGAACAATTCGGGAACTTGAATGATGACATCTTCGCTCGTCCTGGCTTCGGCCAGCCCGTTTCGCCGGGCGCTCCTGGAGAATGCCGGCCTGGTCTTTGAAGCGAAGGCAGCCGAGATCGATGAGCGCGCGCTGGAAAAGCCGCTTGAGGATAAGGGCGCTGCGCCCGAAACCGTTGCTCTGGAACTGGCGGAAGCAAAGGCGCGCGATGTCGCCAGGTATTTCGCAGACGCGCTGGTGATCGGTTCCGATCAGACAATGTCATTGGGGCCGCGGGTCTACCACAAGCCGAAGACCATGGCGGAAGCCGCCGCACATCTGCTTTCGCTCTCCGGCCAGACGCACCGCCTGAACAGTGCCGTCGTCCTTTTGTGTGGCCAAGACGTCATCTGGCGCCATGTGTCTTCCGCCCACATGACCGTGCGCCCGCTGACGGCAGATTTCGTCGAGCGTCATCTAGAGCGTGTCGGCGAAAAGGCGCTTTCGAGCGTCGGCGCCTACCAGCTGGAAGGCGAGGGCATCCAGCTCTTCGAAAAGATCGAGGGTGACTACTTCACCATCCTCGGTCTCCCGATGTTGCCGCTGCTTGCCAAACTCCGTGAACTGGGAACGATCGATGCGTGATTCACGTGAAACATTTGTTAACCACGCCTTCGTCACCGGCTATCCGATCAAGCATTCCCGGTCGCCGCTGATCCATGGCTATTGGCTGAAACAGCTCGGTCTGCCCGGCAGCTATCGAGCGCACGAGGTCAAGCCGGAAGAATTCGCCGCCTTCATTGCCAGCCTCAAGGACGGGACATCCGGTTTCTGCGGTGGCAATGTGACCATCCCCCACAAGGAAGTGGCCTGTCGGCTGGTGGATCAGCCGGATGAGCTCAGCCAGGAACTCGGCGCCGCCAACACGCTGTGGGTTCAGGACGGAAAGGTGCATGCCACCAATACCGACGGCCGCGGCTTCGTTGCCAATCTCGACGAGCGGGCGGCCGGCTGGGACCGGACGTCGACGGCAGTCATTCTCGGCGCCGGCGGCGCAAGCCGGGCGATCATCCAGGCTGTTCGTGATCGCGGCATCAAGACGATCCATGTCGTCAATCGCACCGTCGAACGGGCGCAGGAACTTGCCGACCGGTTCGGTCCGGCGGTGGAAGCCCATCCGATGGGCGCACTCAAGGACGTGATGACCGGCGCAGGCCTGTTCATCAATACCACCTCGCTCGGCATGGACGGCAGCGAAGCACCGGCGATCGACTTCGGCGTTATGGCTTCGAGCGCAGTCGTCACGGATATTGTCTATGTTCCGTTGAAGACGCCGATCCTGGCGCAGGCAGAGGTGCAGGGCTTTGCGATCGTCGACGGTTTGGGCATGCTTCTGCACCAGGCGGTGCCCGGCTTCGAACTCTGGTTCGGCTGTCGGCCGACGGTGGACGCCGACCTTCGACAATTGATTATCGACGACATGGACAGGCACTGATGATTATCCTTGGGCTCACCGGATCGATTGCCATGGGCAAGTCGACGACCGCCCAGATGTTTCGCGACTTCGGCGTGCCGGTGAACGATGCCGACGAGGTCGTGCATCAACTTTATAGCGCCGAGGCGGTGGCGCCGGTGGAAGCGGCGTTTCCCGGAAGCACGAAAGATGGAAAAGTCGATCGCGCCGAACTCTCGCGCCAGCTCATGCAGGCGCCGGAACGGCTGCGCGAGCTTGAGGCGATCGTCCATCCGCTGGTGCGCCGCAAGGAGCAGGAGTTCCTCGCGGAAAACCAGGCCGCCAGCGCGCCCTTCGTCGTCCTCGACATTCCTCTCCTTTTTGAAACGGGTGCGGACAAGCGGGTCGATCGCGTCGTCGTCGTGACCTGTTCGGCCGAGCTGCAGCGCCAAAGGGCGCTGAAGCGCCCAGGAATGACCGAGGAAAAACTTGCGATGATCCTTGCGCGTCAGGTGCCGGACAGCGAAAAGCGTAAACGCGCCGACTACATCATCGATACCAGCGACAGTTTCGACGTCACCCGGGCCCAGGTGAAGGCCGTCGTCGACCAACTCGCAGCCAGAAACGGAGACGCGGATGCGTGAGATCATCTTCGATACGGAAACGACAGGCCTCGACAATCGCGAGGACCGGGTGATCGAAATCGGCGGTGTCGAGCTCGAGAACCAATTTCCGACCGGCCGCACGCTGCACATCTTCATCAATCCCGGCAACCGCAAGGTTCACCCGGATGCGCTCGCCATCCACGGGATCACCGACGAGTCCCTGAAGGACAAGCCGCCATTTGCCGATGTGGTCGACCAGATCCTCGAGTTTTTCGGCGACGCCCGTTGGGTCGCTCACAACGCCACCTTCGACATGGGCTTTATCAACGCCGAGTTTGCGCGTCTGGGCATGCCGCCGATCGCCATCGAGCGCGTGACCGACACGCTGGCGCTTGCCCGCCGCAAACACCCGATGGGGCCGAACTCGCTGGACGCGCTTTGCCGTCGCTACGGTATCGACAACTCGCACCGCGCCAAGCACGGCGCGCTTCTCGACTCCGAACTGCTGGCGGAAGTCTACATCGAGATGATCGGCGGCCGTCAGGCAGCACTCGGCCTTGTGTCCAGCAGATCGACCGATCAGGCAATCGAACTCGACGACGCGCCGATCCTTATCGGCCAGCGGCCGCGTCCCTTGCCGAACCGGCTCTCGGAGGCGGACCTGGCCGCCCACGCGGCGTTGATCGCGAAGATCGGCGCCAAGGCGATCTGGGCAAAATACGACCCCCAGGACTAAGGCAGATACGAAAAAGCCCGGCACATTGGCCGGGCCTTTCGTTTCAGCAATCTGAAATTCGATCAGTTTGCGGTTTCGTTCGAAACCTGGGCGCGGACCTTTTCTTCGGCCATGCGCTGAGCGAACATCTGCGCGAAATCGATCGGATCGATCATCAGCGGCGGGAAGCCGCCGTTGCGGGTTGCGTCGGCAACGATCTGACGGGCGAACGGGAACAGCAGGCGCGGGCACTCGATGAAGAGCAGCGGCAGCATGTGCTCCTGCGGGAAGCCGGCAACGCGGAAGACGCCGCCATAGGCGAGCTCGACGTTGAACAGGACGCGGTCGCCGTCCTTGGCTTCTGCGTTCAGCGAGAGCACGACGTCGAAATCGTTCTCTGCGAGCGGGTTGGCATTGACGTTGACGTTGATATTGATCGACGGCGCCTTGTCACGGGCCTGCAGCGAACGCGGCGCGCCCGGGTTTTCGAAGGAAAGGTCCTTGATATACTGGGCGAGGATGTTCAGCGTCGGGCTCTGCAGCGCGCTGCCGTTGCCGTTGGATGCGGTATCAGTCGTCATAAGGGTTCCTCGACAAAAATAGGTGAGGCCATCTAGCATTTCGGCCTAGGGCTTACAACCCTGCGGGCCCGGCGCTTTCCAGCGGGCGCTGGGTTTCTGCTCCAAGCGGAAAGCGGAAAGCATGCTCCGGAATATGGGCGATAGAGTGCCGTTCGCGCATTCTGTCACCGTGGCCTCTTGGCTAGGGCTGGCGGCGATCGCCGACCTGCGGCGGATCCTCGTCGTCCGTTCGCGAGAATTCGCCCTCATCGAGATCGATGACGCGCGGCGAGGGGCGCGGTTCGTGCGGCCGTGTCCAGCCGGCACCGGATGCCGCGGTCACGATCGTCATTCGCTTGCGCAGGAAACCGGCAACCGCATTTCGAACGAAAGGCAGAAACAGCAGGAGGCCGATCACGTCGCTGACGAAGCCCGGCACCACCAGCAGGATCGCCGCGACGAACAGCAATGCGCCGCCAAGCACCTCCCGGCCCGGGTCGCTACCGTTGCGCGTGGCGTCCTGCATTCGCCGAATGACGGTAAATCCCTGGACTCTCAGCAGGATAACGCCGACAAATGCACTGGCAAGAACCAGCAGCAACGTCATCAGGAGGCCGATCTCTCGGCCAACGACAACGAAACCGGCGATCTCGGCCAGCGGAAGCCCGAGGATGGCAAGGGGGATAAGAAATGAACGCATCGATGCTGCCCGAAAATGAAACCTGGTGTCACATCCCCGTCTAAGGGTGCGACATCGCCATTTGAATGATCTATCCTTGCGGACTATATGGAATAGCCACGAGAAATTCTAACAGCGGTTCCGGGTGGAAATGGGCTCTTTTGACTTCATCACGTTTTTTTTCCTGATCGCCGCGGTGGTCATTTTCCTGCAACTGCGCAGCGTCTTGGGCCGCCGGACCGGGAGCGAGCGGCCGCCGTTTGATCCGTATTCGCCACGCGACATGAGCCAGGGGCCGGAAAACGGCGACAAGGGCAAGGTCGTGCAGCTGCCGCGCCGCGAAAATGCGGACGAAGAAGCAAACCGCTACGAAATGATCGACGCTTTCGCCAAGACCGGAACGACGCTCAACACCCAGCTGCGGGCGCTGAGCGACGCGGATCAGGGTTTCGATCCCAAGGAATTCGTCAACGGCGCCAAGATGGCCTACGAGATGATCGTCATGGCTTTCGCGGACGGCGACCGAAAGACGCTGAAGAATCTGCTGTCCCGCGAGGTCTATGAAGGCTTCGACGCCGCGATCACCGATCGCGAGCGAAAGGGCGAAGTCGTCAAGTCCACCTTCGTCGGCATCGACAAGGCAGATATCATTCACGCCGAAGTGAAGGACAGCGAAGAGAACATCACCGTTCGCATCGTCAGCCAGCTGATTTCGGCGACCTATGACAAGCAGGGCGGTTTGATCGACGGCGACGCCGAGTCGGTTGCGGAGGTCAACGATCTCTGGACCTTCGCGCGCGACATTCGTTCGCGGGATCCGAACTGGAAGCTGATCGCCACCGAATCCGAAAACTGAGCGGACGCGGTACCGATGTCCTATCGATTTGAGCCAGCCCGTTTCGCCGAGCTTCCGGGCTGGCAGCATGATGATCCGACCGCGGTGATCGAGGCGATGCGTCGCTGTCACCAGCATGTCTCGACGGCCAAACCCTATCGCACGGGTTCTCTCGGGATTTCAGTCGACGATCTTTTGCCGGCCTTCTCCGCCTCGCGGCAGCAGGTTGGTAGCGGAGAGAACGCACGGGCGTTTTTCGAAGCGCATTTCGTCCCCTTCCGGATCGTGCCCGAAACGGGTTCCGGTTTTGTCACGGCCTTTTACGAGCCCGAGATCGATGTCCGCGCCGAAGCGGACGAGACCTATCGTTATCCGCTCTACCGCCGACCGGACGATCTGGTCGATGTTCACGATGGCAACCGGCCGGAGGGGATGGATCCCTACTTCGCCTTCGGTCTCTCCGAGGGTGGCCGGATCAGCGAGTATCCGGACAGGCAAGCGATCGAGCAGGGCCATCTGGCCGGCCGCGGCCTGGAGATCGCCTATGCGAAGTCCAAGGTCGAGGTCTTCTTCGTTCATGTGCAGGGTGCCGCACGGCTCCGGTTTCCGGATGGTTCGCGCCGCCGCGTCACTTATTCGGCCAAGACCGGGCACTATTTCTCAGCCGTTGGCAAATTGCTGATCGAGCGCGGCAAGATCGATGCCGCCACGGTTTCGATGATGAGTATTCGCGACTGGCTGGAAGCGCATCCCGAAGAGGTCGATGAGGTTCTCTGGCACAACCGGTCATTCATCTTCTTCCGCGAGGCAGACGTCGAGGACGAGCGGCTGGGGCCGATTGCCGCCGCCAAGGTCTCGCTCGAACCGAACCGCTCATTGGCAGTTGATCGGCTGATCCACACCTTTGGCGTTCCTTTCTTTATCGCGAGCGAGAGCCTGACGCGGCTCGATGACGGAAAACCTTTCCAGCGTCTGATGCTGGCGCTCGATACCGGCTCGGCGATCGTTGGCCCGGCTCGCGGCGATATCTTTACCGGATCCGGTTTCGAGGCCGGTGAGCGGGCCGGAGCGGTTCGCAACGCAGCCGACTTTTACGTCTTCGTTCCCAAGGCGGCCGCGGCCCGTTACGGCCATGGCTAAGGACAAGAAACTTTCGGCCGAGGATCGCATTCTCTGGGGCAAGGTTGCTCGTTCGGCGAGACCGATGGCCGGCCGGCTCGCCGACCTGATGGAGATTCTGGCCGAGGACGAACAGGCAAAACCTCCGGAAGAGGCGAAGGGCAAGCAGCGGCCGCAACAGCCGGCAACAGCTCTCGAGCAGCCGGGCATAGCGCTGACGAAGAAGCTCGGCGAAAAAGTGCATCATCCACTGGAGCGGCCGGTCAAGCGCAAGCTGGCAAAGGGGCACCTGGTGCTTGAGGGCCGGATCGACCTGCACGGCATGATCCAGAGCGAAGCGCACGGACTTCTTCTGCAGTTTCTGCTGCGGGCGCACGAGCGGGGGCTGCGACATGTGCTTGTCATTACCGGCAAGGGCACCTCGTTCGGCAGCGACGGCGCCTTGAAGCGGGCGGTGCCACTCTGGTTCTCGCTTCCCGAATTCCGGCCGCTGATTTCGTCCTATGAGCCGGCCGCCCGTAATCATGGCGGCGACGGCGCGCTCTACGTCCGCCTGGCGCGGGTGAGAGGCAGCGCGCTATGACGCCCTTCGGCCAGGCTCTGCGCGACCTCAGGCGCCGCAAGGGCGTGTCGCAGAAGGAGATGGCAAAGGCGATCGGCGTCTCGGCCGCTTATCTCTCGGCGCTCGAGCATGGAAAGCGCGGTGCGCCGAGCTTCGACTTCCTCCAGCGCGTCACCGGTTACTTCAACGTGATCTGGGACGAGGCGGAGGATCTGTTCCGCATTGCCAACGTCTCCTCGCCAAAAACGGTGCTCGACACGTCGGGTCTGACGCCGGAGCACACGGCCTTTGCCAACCGATTGAGCGAACAAATTCGCGCTTTGTCTCCGGAGACGATCCGCAAGCTGCAAGATGTTTTGGAAAAAGCCACATTTCCTGATAATGACAGGGGATGAATGCTTGTTTCCGGCCGCCGCGCGGCGGTCCGGGATTTGGAACCCTGGACAAATTTTCTATAGTCCAAGAGGCGTCCGAGACGTGATTCGCAACGAATCACCATGTCCGAAGAACCTGGAAAGACCCGTAGCTGAATGACCGACAATCCTGAGACCGAAACCGGCGCCAGCGCCGAATATGGTGCCGATTCCATCAAGGTGCTGAAGGGCCTGGATGCCGTACGCAAGCGGCCGGGCATGTATATCGGCGACACCGACGACGGCTCCGGTCTGCACCACATGGTGTACGAGGTGGTGGACAACGCGATCGACGAAGCGCTTGCCGGCCATGCCGACATCGTGACGGTGTCGCTCAATCCGGACGGCTCGGTGACGGTAACCGACAACGGTCGCGGCATCCCGACTGACATCCATAAGGAAGAGGGCGTCTCGGCGGCCGAGGTCATCATGACCCAGCTGCACGCCGGCGGTAAGTTCGACCAGAACTCCTACAAGGTTTCGGGCGGCCTGCACGGCGTCGGCGTGTCGGTGGTCAATGCGCTTTCGGTTTCGCTCAAGCTGAAGATCCGGCGCGCAGGCAAGATTCACGAGATGAGCTTCACCCACGGTGTCGCTGACGGCTCTCTCGCCGTTACCGGCGACGCCGGCGATGAGACCGGGACCGAGGTGACGTTCCTGCCGAGCAGCGAGACCTTCACCAAGACCGAGTTCGACTACAACACGCTCGAGCACCGCTTGCGCGAACTCGCGTTCCTGAATTCAGGCGTTCATATCATCCTCACCGACAAGCGCCATTCGGACATCCGCCAGGACGAGATGATGTACGAGGGCGGTCTTGAGGCCTACGTCGCCTATCTCGACCGCGCGAAGAAGCCGCTGGTACACAAGCCGGTATCGATCCGCGGCGAGAAGGACGGCATCACCGTCGAAGTGGCGATGTGGTGGAACGACAGCTATCACGAAAACGTGCTCTGCTTCACCAACAACATCCCGCAGCGCGACGGCGGCACGCATATGGCGGGCTTCCGTGGCGCGTTGACCCGGCAGGTCACGTCCTATGCCGATACGTCCGGCATTACAAAGAGAGAAAAGGTCACGCTCCAGGGCGAGGACTGCCGCGAAGGCCTGACGGCCGTGCTTTCGGTCAAGGTTCCCGATCCGAAGTTCTCGTCGCAGACCAAGGACAAGCTGGTGTCGTCGGAAGTGCGACCGGTGGTCGAAAGCCTCGTCAACGAGGCGCTCAGCACCTGGTTCGAAGAACATCCGACCGAAGCCAAGATCCTCGTCGGCAAGGTGGTCGAAGCCGCTGCCGCCCGCGAAGCTGCCCGCAAGGCGCGCGAACTGACGCGCCGCAAGGGCGCGCTCGACATCTCGTCGCTGCCGGGCAAGCTGGCGGACTGCTCCGAGCGTGACCCGGCAAAGTCCGAAGTCTTCCTGGTGGAAGGGGACTCGGCGGGTGGTTCGGCCAAGCAGGGCCGGTCGCGCGAAAACCAGGCGATCCTGCCGCTGCGCGGCAAGATCCTCAACGTCGAGCGCGCGCGCTTCGACAAGATGCTGTCGAGCCAGGAAATCGGTACGCTGATCACCGCGCTCGGCACGTCGATCGGCAAGGACGAGTTCAACGCCGACAAGCTGCGTTACCACAAGATCATCATCATGACGGACGCCGACGTCGACGGCGCCCACATCCGCACCCTGCTGCTCACCTTCTTCTTCCGACAGATGCCGGAACTGATCGAGCGCGGCCACATCTACATCGCCCAGCCGCCGCTCTATAAGGTGACGCGCGGCAAGTCGGCGCAGTATCTGAAGAACGAGCAGGCGCTCGAAGACTACCTGATTTCGATGGGTCTCGAGGAAGCGACGCTGCAGCTTGAATCGGGCGAAGTCCGCGCCGGGCAGGACCTGCGCGAGGTGATCACCGATGCCTTGCGCTTGCGTAACCTCATGAACGGGCTTCACTCGCGCTATAATCGGGCGATCGTCGAGCAGGCGGCCATCGCCGGCGCGCTGAACGTCGAGCTCAACGGCCAGCGCGACGAGTACGAAAAGACCGCCGCCGAGATCGCACGTCGTCTCGACGTGATCGCCGAGGAAACCGAGCGCGGCTGGACCGGCACAGTTACCAGCGAAGGCGGGTTGCGGTTCGAACGCATGGTTCGCGGCGTCAAGGAATTCGCCGTACTCGACATGGCGCTGATCGGTTCGTCCGATGCCCGCTATATCGACCAACTGGCGTCAAAGTTGAAAGAGATCTACTCGGCACCGCCGGTATTGCGTCGCCGTGACGGCGCGCAGGAGGTCAGCGGCCCGCGTGCGCTTCTCGACGCGATCTTTGCCGCTGGCCGCAAGGGCCTGTCGATGCAGCGCTACAAGGGTCTGGGTGAGATGAACGCCGAGCAGCTCTGGGAAACGACGCTCGATCCGAACGTCCGCTCGCTGCTGCAGGTCCGGGTTACCGACGCCACCGACGCCGACGGCCTGTTCTCGCGTCTGATGGGAGACGAGGTTGAGCCGCGTCGCGAGTTCATTCAGGAGAATGCGCTGAGCGTCGCAAACCTCGACATCTGATCGAGGCCTATGCAGAGACATAAAGAAAATCCCGGCCTCAGAGCCGGGATTTTTCGTTGGCGCTTCATTCGCCCTTGAACTGGCCCTCGAAGGCGAATTCGCCGACTGGGTTGCGTTGGCTCGGGATTTCGCGTGCGCGCAGATCGTCCGGCAACGTCGAGGAATCGGCAAGCCGGCCGATCGCAACGGCGGCTTCGACCCGGTAGTGCTCGGGAACGTTCAGGGCGTGCATCGCCTTGTCGCGATCGATACCGGCCATGCCATGGGTGTGCCAGCCCGCGAGCGAGGCCTGCAAAGCGAGGCTGTACCAGGCCGCCCCAGTGTCGAAGGCGTGGGTATAGGCGTGCCGCATCTCGCCGTTCTGTGCTGCATTATGCGTTCTTGAAATCACGATCAGAAGTGCTGCCGCGTTCTTCGCCCAGCGCTGGTTTCCCTCATCGAGCGTGTCGAGCAGCACCGGGAAGCGATCTGTGCCGCGGCGCGCATAGACGAAGCGCCAGGGTTGCCGGTTGCTGGCAGACGGCGCCCAACGCGCCGCTTCGAAGAAGGAAAGCAGGGTTTTTTCGTCGATTTCCTCATTGGTGAAGGCGCGGGGCGACCAGCGCTCGATGAACATGGCATCGATCGGATGGTCAGCTTTTCTGTTGTCGGTCGCCGTCATGGACAAGCCTCTTCTCGGTGTCGCGTGAACCTGGGAACGCCGCTGGACCGACTGGCGGCCCATGGTTTGATTCGTTTCGAACGCTACATGAGGACGGATGGCGAAGAAACGGGTTGGATGCATGGAAACGTGAGCGCCCGCGCGCCTTGTGCGCCTCAGGAAATTGCATAAACGGCGACTCGAGGTCATTGCCGTTTCCAAGAAAAAAGTTGTATAAGTTCTGTAGGATTTGAGAGAGGACGGATCATGTCGTTTAAAGACCCATCATTGTTTCGCCAGGCAGCCCTCGTTGGCGGCGCGTGGATCGAGGCGGACGCGGCAAACGCGATCGAGGTGAACAACCCGGCGACGGGCGAGATCATCGGCCGGGTGCCGAAGCTCGGCGCCAAGGAAACCAGGGCTGCGATCGAGGCCGCGCGCGTCGCCCAGAAGACCTGGGCAGCGCGCACGGCCAAGGACCGCGCCGGCGTGCTGCGCAAGTGGTTCGAGCTGATGATCGAGAACAAGGACGATCTCGGCCGCATCCTGACGCTGGAGCAGGGCAAGCCGCTGGCCGAAGCGACCGGCGAGATTGTCTACGGTGCAAGCTTCGTCGAGTGGTTTGCCGAAGAGGCGCGCCGCATCTATGGCGACCTGATCCCCGGCCATCAGCCCGACAAGCGCATCCTGGTCATGAAGCAGCCGATCGGCGTCGTCGCGGCGATCACGCCCTGGAACTTCCCCAATGCGATGATCACCCGCAAGGCCGGCCCGGCCTTTGCCGCCGGCTGCGCCATGGTGTTGAAGCCGGCTGCCCAGACGCCGTTCTCGGCGATCGCCATTGCCATTCTGGCCGAGCGTGCCGGCCTGCCGAAGGGCCTCTTCAGCGTCATCACCGGTTCTGCCCGCGAGATCGGCGCCGAGATGACCTCGAACCCGGTCGTGCGCAAGCTCACCTTCACCGGCTCGACGGAGGTGGGCGCCGAGCTCTATCGCCAGAGTGCTGCCACCATCAAGAAGCTCGGGCTGGAACTCGGCGGCAATGCGCCGTTCATCGTCTTCGACGATGCCGATCTCGATGCCGCGGTCGAAGGCGCGCTGATCGCCAAGTTCCGCAACAACGGCCAGACCTGCGTGTGCGCCAACCGCATCTATGTTCAGGACAAGGTCTATGATGCCTTCTCCGACAAGCTCGCCAAGGCGGTCGCCAAGCTGAAGATCGGCAACGGTCTCGACGAAGGCGTGATCCTTGGCCCGCTGATCGACAAGGCGGCGCTGGAAAAGGTCGAGGAGCATATCGCCGATGCGACGTCCAAGGGTGCGCGGGTGATCCAGGGCGGCAAGCGTCACACGCTCGGCGGCACCTTCTATGAGGCGACGGTTCTGGCCGACGTCACCCAGGCGATGGCGGTTGCGCGTGAGGAAACCTTCGGGCCGGTGGCGCCGCTCTTCCGCTTCACCGACGAGGCGGATGTCGTCGAGCAGGCAAACGACACCGAATTCGGCCTTGCGTCCTATTTCTACGCCAAGGACCTGGCGCGGGTGTTCCGGGTCGCCGAAGCGCTGGAATACGGCATGGTCGGCGTCAACACCGGGCTGATCTCGACGGCCGAAGCGCCGTTCGGCGGCGTCAAGCTTTCCGGACTTGGCCGCGAGGGCTCGCGCTACGGCATCGAGGAGTTCACCGAGATCAAATATGTCTGCCTCGGCGGCGTTGCGTAAGATACGGTACCCAATCTGAAAAACCGGCCGGAAAGTTCTGGCCGGTTTTTTTCTTTGCCGGTAGAAATCTCGTGATTGCGGGATTGAGGCATCGCTCGTCCCGTCGCATAGCAGGAGGAGACGACCCATGCCGGCACCGAAGAACCCTTTCAAAGCAGCCCTGCGCGAAAACCGCTTCCAGCTTGGGCTCTGGGTGGCGCTAGCCAGCCCCTATGCGGCCGAAGTGGTGTCCGGCAGCGGCTATGACTGGCTGCTCATCGACGGCGAACATGCGCCGAACGATATCCCGCTGCTGTCCGCACAGTTTCGTGCCGTCTCCGCATCGGCGAGCCACCCGATGGTTCGCCTGCCGGTGGGCGATACCGTGCTGATCAAACAGATCCTCGATACCGGCATGCAGACCCTCCTGATCCCGATGGTCGAGAGCCTGGCGCAGGCGCAGCAGTTGGTGCGCGCCACCCGCTATCCGCCCCATGGTATTCGCGGCGTCGGCGCCGCCCTCGGGCGGGCCTCGGAGTTCGGCCGCATCGGCGACTATCTTCAGACCGCCGGCGACGAAATCTGCCTGATCCTGCAGATCGAGAGCCGCGCAGGTCTTGCCGCCATCGACGAGATTGCCGCGCTCGATGGCGTTGACGGCCTGTTCATTGGTCCCTCCGATCTGGCGGCCGACATGGGTTACCTCGGCAAGCCGGGTCATCCGGAGGTGCGCGCGGCGATCGCCGACGCGTTTGAGCGCATCAAGAAGGCCGGCAAGGCGCGGGGCATCATGACGCTCGATCTCGAACAGGCGCGAGACTATCGCGAGATGGGCGCCGATTTCATGGCGATCGGCACGGATGTCACCTCGCTCGTGCGCGCGACGACGGCATTACGCCAGGAGTTTCTCGGCGAGGCGACGTCGGTTCCGAAAAAGCAGGAATCCGGCTACTGATCGCAAATTGCCTGGAGCTCAGGCATGACTACGCCGGGGCTCCAGCGCAGCAAATCGACGATCCGCCGTTCGATCTTTTCGCGATGATGATTGGCGATATCGCCTAGGCGGTGGTTGAGGAACGGGTTTCTGAAGCGTTCCAGCGTCGCGGTCACGTAGTCTGCCGCTTCGCTCTCCAGGCCTTTTGCGGCAAAGGCGGGGATCACTTCGGATTGGTAGATTTTGTCCAAGTGCGCGGCAATGCCGGGGTCGGCCAGGATTTTCCGAACGGTCCCGTTCTGGTCGCGACCTTGCCTAAGCCAGAGCTCGGCGAGCACCGTGTGGCCGAGATTGAGAATGTGAAGCTTCAGCTTCTCGTAAGGCGTCAGGTCATCCACGAGCTTCACGCACGGATGGATGCAAGGGAGCCGCAGGCCGGACTGGTTTTCGATCGCCCAGAGCGCATAAGGTTCGGCAATTGCACCGGCAGGCTCGAGCGGCTCGGAGACGATGCGGTCGACCAGCGTGTTGGCCCAGACGACATCCTTGTCCAGCCAGTCGATAAAGGCGATGTTTCCCATCCGCTCCGCCGCGAGCCGCAGCATCAGCGCCTTCAACACGTCGCCGTTGCGCGACACGAGCTCGCAAGGAAGAATCGTCAGCGGGCGTCGGGCCGCGTCGAAACGCGCCTTCAAGAGCAGGAGCAGCTTACCCGGAAAGGAAAGCGGAATGTCGGTTATCAGGTCGTTGTCGCCGACCTGGTAACCCGTGTCGCCGGTGTTGGAGATCAGGATTTCGGCTTCCTCGGCGATAATCGCCCGGATCTCGCTCCAGTTTTGGGCGGTCGAAAGCGCGCGCGCCACGCTTGTCACTCGCTGCGTCGCGTCGATCGTCTCGCCTTCCTGGATGCCACGGATGATGACGGGAAAGCCTTCCGGCCGGGCAAGGGCTGCAAGGCGCCCAGACCGTTCGCTCGACCCTGTCGTTTGCACGATGGTGATCGGACCGGGCGCTTCCCCCTTCTTCAACGCTTCGCTGATGAAGAGATCGGCATGCGCCTGAAGAAAGCGGCTCGTCCCGAATTGCACGATCGGCGTCGGCATGCATAGGCTCCGATAGCTGGCTATGGAATGGATTGGAGAAGGGTTTCGCGAGCGGACTGAAGGTGTCGCCGGCAGGCCTGTTCCGCCTTGGCCGGGTCGTGCGAACGCAGTGCTTCGATATAGGCGAGGTGTTCTTCGAGCGCGCGGGCGTTGCGCTGGCGGGCATTCGTTTTGTTCCACTGGTAGTGATAGTGGAAGACGATCGCGATGATGTCGTAGAAATCGACGATGAACCGGTTGCTCGATGCCTTGTGTACCAGCAGGTGAAACTGCTCGTCGAGCTCGGAGAACTCCCGGTAGCGATTGTCGATGTCGGCGAGGATGTCCCGGTGCAGAGCCTCGATCTCCCGAAGCTCATCCCACGCCGGATGGTTGTCGGGCAAAGAGACAAAGCGCGCGGCCGAGCGCAGTTCGAACATCTCGCGCACTTCCGTCAGCTCCAGCGCGAATTCGCGGGTGAAACCCTTGAGGATCCAATGGCTGTTCGGCCGCTTCTCGATCAGGCCGAAGCGGCTGAAACGGATCAGGAATTCACGTACGCTGGTCGTGCCGGTTCCAATGTCGCGCGCCAGTTCCAACTCGTTGATCTGCATGCCCGGCTCGGCGCCGCCGGCGAGAATCCGGCGCATGAAGCTGCGCTCGATGATCTCGGCGAGTGAATCCGTCTCTTCCGTCGGAAAATAATCGTCGGGCCGGGGTTGTCTCAGCACGCTCTTTTTGCGCTTGTCCCAGGCTATCAGCTGCAGTTCCTCGAAGCGGCTGAGGATCGCGCGGACCGTCGTCCGGCTGACGCCGAGCATCTGTCCGAGTTCTGGCTCGGAGGGCAGCGAGGATGTGTCCGCCAGCAACTTCAGGCAGCGGTTATAGGCATCCTTGAAGACGGTGTTCTGCTTTGCCATGGGCGACGTCCGGATCGTTCGAAGTTTTCTGCGCTTACGCGGAAGGCTCCTCTATCCCGTCGCTCCGGTTTTGTCTGCGTCTGTCATCCACATCTGTTCCTCCCAAGTCGCTCCGGGGCGTCTCGGCCTGCCGCCGATGTTTTCGCTATAATACCCATTGACGGCTATCTGTCTATTGTAGATAAAAGACAGAACGAAAATCATTTGGGAGAAACCGGGTGTCTGCGCCGTCCACCATCCTGCTCGCACCGGAGGACAATGTCGTCGTGGCGACGCTGGCGATTGCCGCTGGCGACGCCCTGCCGAACAATGTTCATGCAGCAGCGAAAGTCGATGCCGGCCACAAGATCGCGATCCGCCCGATCCGCGCCGGCGAGCCGGTCGTGAAATACGCCCAGGCGATCGGCCGGGCGACCGCCGATATCGCGCCGGGCGACCACGTGCACTCCCACAACCTCGCCTTCGACAAGGATCGCTTGGCGATCAGCCCACAGGGGGTGCCGGAAGCGGCAAGCGATGCCGACAAGGCCCGCACCTTCATGGGCTATCGAAGAGGTGATGGCCGGGCAGCGACGCGCAACTACATCGGTGTCGTCGCCAGCGTGAACTGTTCCACCACGGTCTGTCGCGCCATCGCCGAGGAGGCGAACAGGCGCATTCTCCCGAGATATGAGGGTATCGATGGTTTCGTGCCGATCGTGCACGATCAGGGCTGTGGCATGTCCTCGACCGGCGACGGCATGGCCAATCTGCACCGAACCCTCGCCGGCTACGCCCGCCATGTCAATTTCGGCGGCGTTCTGATGGTCGGCCTCGGCTGCGAGGTCAACCAGTTGACGCTCTATGGCCAGAGCGGCGCCGGCGCGGAGAAACGTCATTTCAACATCCAGGAAGCCGGCGGCTCGCGTCGATCCGTTGAAAAGGCGCTGGGCATTCTCGAGGAAATCGCGGCCGAAGTCGGGAACGAACGCCGTATTGCGATCCCGGTCAGCGAGATCATCGTCGGTTTGCAATGTGGCGGTTCAGATGGGCTTTCGGGCATCACCGCAAATCCGGCGCTGGGTGCTGCGGTCGATATCCTTGCCGCGGCCGGCGGCACGGCGATCCTCTCCGAGACTTCGGAAATCTATGGCGCCGAGCACCTGTTGCGCAGCCGTGCAGTCAACGAAGCAGTGGCGCTGAAACTTGATGGGCTGATTGCCTGGTGGGAGAGCTATGTGGCGATGCATGGCGCCTCGCTCGACAACAATCCTTCGCCGGGCAACAAACGTGGTGGCCTGACCACGATCCTCGAAAAATCGCTCGGCGCCGTCGCCAAGGGCGGCCGCTCGCCGCTGAACGCGGTCTACCGTTATGCCGAACGCGTCACCGAGCACGGGCTCGTCTTCATGGATACACCTGGCTACGACCCGGTATCGGCCACTGGCCAGGTCGCCGGCGGCGCCAATGTCATTGCCTTTACCACCGGTCGCGGCAGCTGTTTCGGCTGTCGGCCCGCGCCGTCGATCAAGCTTACCAGCAACACGGCGCTCTACCGGGCGATGGAAGAGGACATGGATATCGATTGCGGCGTGATCGCTTCGGGGGAGGCGAGCATTGCCGGGCTTGGCCGCGAGATCTTCGACCTGATCATCGAGACCGCTTCGGGCCGCAAGACCAAGAGCGAGCTTTTCGGCTACGGCGATAATGAGTTCGTGCCCTGGCATCTGGGCGCAACGCTCTAATTTGCGTAGGCCTTGGAGGAGGAAACGGGGAAATGCAGACGAGACGGATCGGTCGAACCGACCTATCGGTGACCGAGTTTAGCTTCGGCGCCGCCGGTCTTGGCGGCCTCTACCGCGAATGCACCCGCGAGTCGGCGATGGCGACCCTGGACGCTGCCTGGCAGTCGGGCATGCGCTACTTCGACGTTGCGCCCTTCTACGGCCTCGGCCTTGCCGAGCGCCGCGTCGGCGACTTCCTGCGCGATAAGCCGCGCGACCAGTTCGTGCTCTCCACCAAGGTCGGCCGTCTCCTGCATCCGGTGCCGCAAGACGAGGTGCCGGACTATTCCTATGTGAAGCCGCTCAATTTCGACGTCACCTACGACTACAGCTATGACGGCATCATGCGCTCCATCGAGTTCAGCTACGCCAGGCTCGGGCTCAACCGCATCGATATCCTCTATGTGCATGATATCGGCGTCTATACCCATGGCGCCGCCCGCAATGCGATCTACTTACGGCAGTTGATGGAGGGCGGCCTCAAGGCGTTGGAGGGGCTGAAATCCTCGGGAACGATTGCGGCCTATGGTCTTGGCGTCAACGAAGTGCCGGTCTGTCTCGACGTCCTGCGCCAGGCCGATCTCGACTGCATCCTGCTGGCCGGGCGTTACACCTTGCTCGACCGGTCGGCTGTCGCCGAACTGCTGCCGCTCTGCGAGAAGAAGCAGACTTCGCTCGTCGTCGGCGGGGTCTTCAATTCGGGCATCCTGGCGACGGGACCGGTCGAAGGCGCGCATTTCGACTACATGCCGGCAACGGAAGATATCCGGCAAAAGGTCGGTGCCATGGACGCGGTCGCCCGCGGCATGAACGTGCCGCTTGCCGCACCCGCCATGCAGTTTCCGCTCGCCAGTCCGCAGGTCGCCTCGGTGCTGCTCGGCACCGCCAAGCCGCAGAGCCTGGCGCGCAACATGGCGCTCGTCGAGCACCGGTTTTCCGCCGCCGATTTCGCCGCCTTCGAGCCGTTCACACTGGTCGCACCGGAGCTCGGGGACGAGCCGGTTCGGGTTTAACGGACGGCACTAAAGCGCCGTCTGAAATGCTGTTCCGGCAGCTTGCCAAGCCGGGATTGTTTTATTAGCATTCCAATATGTTTTTTATCGATAAAAGGTCGATAAGCCAGCACCTGCGATCGACCTCCAAGAAGTGGAACACGGTGCACCAAGAGGAGAAACCTGGGATGAGCATTCTGAAAAGCAGCCTTACCCGTCGCGCCTTTACCGCCCTGGCCGGCGCCGCGATGATCGCCGGCATGTCGCCGGTCGCCTCCTTCGCACAGGACGTGACGATCCCGATCATCGTCAAGGATACCACGTCCTTCTACTGGCAGATCGTGCTCGCTGGCGCCCGCGCCGCCGGCAAGGATCTCGGCGTCAACGTGCCGGAGCTCGGCGCTCAATCCGAATCCGATATCAACGGCCAGATCAGCATTCTCGAGAACGCGGTTGCGGGCGCGCCGGCTGCCGTCGTCATTTCGCCGACGGAATTCAAGGCGCTCGGCAAGCCGATCGATGAGGCGGCAAAGGCCGTTCCGATCATCGGCATCGACTCCGGTGCCGACTCCAAGGCCTTCTCGTCGTTCCTCACCACCGACAACGTCCAGGGCGGCCGCATCGCTGCCGATGGTCTCGCTGCGGCGGTCAAGGAAATGAGCGGCAAGGAAGAGGGTGAGATCGCCATC
The DNA here is from genome assembly GCF_000697965.2 of Ensifer adhaerens. NCBI lineage: Bacteria > Pseudomonadati > Pseudomonadota > Alphaproteobacteria > Hyphomicrobiales > Rhizobiaceae > Ensifer > Ensifer adhaerens. The sequence continues at coordinate 3,686,627 of NZ_CP015880.1, forward strand.
ATCACCAGCCTTCCGGGCGTCGGCTCGCTCGACCAGCGCCGCGAAGGCTTCCTCGATCAGGTCAAGACCAAGTATCCGGGCTTCAAGGTCGTCGTCGACAAATATGCCGACGGCCAGGCGACCACCGGCCTCAACATCATGACCGACCTGATCACCGCCAATCCCAACCTTGTCGGCGTCTTCGCGTCCAACCTGATCATGGCGCAGGGTGTCGGCCAGGCAATTGCCGAAAACAAGCTCGGCGACAAGATCAAGGTGATCGGCTTCGACAGCGACGACAAGACGGTCGGCTTCCTCAAGGAAGGCGTTCTGGCCGGTCTCGTCGTTCAGGATCCCTATCGCATGGGTTATGATGGCGTGAAGACGGCGCTCGCGGTCTCGAAGAAGGAGAAGGTCGAGGCGAATGTCGATACCGGCGCCAATCTGGTGACCAAGGCCAACATGGCCGAGCCGAAGATCGACGCTCTCTTGAACCCGAAGGTCAAGTGACGACGGCTGCGGTGGGCGTTGAGCCCGCCGCACCCGCTTGCGGCCGGAACGAGGACCGGCCGCAAGCGATCTCTGCGATGGGAGGAATGCGCAGATGACCGATTTGCAAGAGGCACGCGACGGGAGGACCGAAGGACTGCATGTGGCGACACGCCATCCGGTTCCGAAAGGCGAGCCTATCCTGGAGCTGCGCGCCCTGCAGAAGAAGTATGGCGCCGTCGAAGCCTTGAAGCCGGCGTCGCTGACCTTTCTTTCCGGTGAAGTTCACGCGATCGTCGGTGAGAACGGGGCCGGCAAGTCGACGCTGATCAAGCTTCTGACCGGCGTCATCAAGCGCACGTCCGGTGAAATCTTCTGGTGCGGAAAACCCGTTCAGCTTGGCACGCCGCAGGAGGCGATTGAGCGCGGTATCAATGCCGTGCACCAGGAGGTCGTACTTTGCGCGCACCTGTCGGTCGCGGCCAATATGTTTCTCGGCGACGAGATCAATCGCAACGGCCTGATGCGCAAGCGCGCCATGACCGATGCGGCACAAAGCGTGCTGGATGATCTCGGCTTTAACCTGCCGGCCGGTGCCGTGCTTGGTAGCCTGACGATCGGCCAGCAGCAGCTTGTCGCCACGGCACGCGCGGCCATGCGCGGCACGCAGTTTCTGATCTTCGATGAGCCGACCGCCTATCTCACCCGCCAGGAATCGGCACAGCTCTTCCGGTTGATCCGAAGGCTGCAGGCCGAAGGCGTGACGATCGTCTATATCAGCCATCGCATGGAGGAAGTGTTCGAGCTTGCCGACCGTGTCTCGGTGCTGCGTGACGGCACCCATGTCGGCACCCGCAAGATCGGCGAGACCAATGAGGCGGAACTGATCGCGCTGATGATCAACCGCACGATCGAGCAGATCTATCACAAGGAGCATTTTCCGCCCGGCGAGATGATCGTCGAGACGCGCAACTTGAGCGGTCCCGGTTTCCAGGATGTATCGCTGACGGTGCGCGCCGGCGAGATCGTCGGCCTCTATGGGCTGATCGGCGCGGGACGCAGCGAGTTTGCGCTCGGCCTCTATGGCCGGCACCGACCAACGGCTGGAGAGATCTACTGGCAGGGCCGCAAGGTTGAGATCGCCAGCGAGCGTAAGGCCATGGACCTCGGCATTGCGCTTGCGCCGGAAAGCCGGCGCGACCAGGGCCTCTGCCTCAACCTGCCGATCGGCCTCAACATCAATCTGCCGGTTTTCAACCGGCTGACACGCGGTCTGACGATCAATGGCCAGCAGGAACGGGAAAACGCCGACCGCCAGATTCGCGACCTGAAGATCAAGACGCCGTCACGCCGGGTGCTGGCCTCCGCCATGTCCGGCGGCAACCAGCAGAAGATCGTAATCGGCAAGTGGCTGAGCCACGGCGCCAAGCTTTTCATCTTCGACGAGCCGACGGTCGGCGTCGATGTCGGAACCAAGGCGGAAATCTATCGGCTGTTCGCACGGCTTCTGGAGAACGGGGCGGGCATCATCCTGATCTCGTCCTATCTGCCCGAGGTCTACGAACTGGCGGACCGGCTGCACGTGTTCCGGCGCGGGCGGCTGGTCGCCAGCCACGACTATCGCGCCGCGAGCCATGAGGAAGTGCTGACGCAGGCAATTGGCGTTTGAACCGATAAAAACAAACTTGAGGATGCAGGGAGGAAGACGATGAGTGCGGAAACGGTGGAGAGCGGCGCCAGCGCGGCACCACGCAAGGGCGTGAGCATTCTGTTCGGCCTTACCCTCCTGGGGTTGCTTCTGTTCCTCTGGCTGCTGTTGGGCTTCGCGACCAACAGTTTCTGGACGCCCAACAACATCAGCAACCTGCTGCGCCAGGGGGCGATGACGGCGATCCTTGCGGTTGGCCAGACCTTCGTCATCATTACCGCCGGCATCGACCTTTCGGTCGGTGCCGTGGTCGGCTTCACCAGCGTTATCGTCGCCTGGCTGCTGGCCGCCGGCGTGCCGCTCTGGATCGCCATCATCCTGACGCTCGCCTTCGGTGTCCTGATCGGCGCGTTCCACGCCTTCGGCATCGTGCGCATGGGCCTGCCGCCCTTCATCATCACGCTGGCGACCCTGACCTCGCTCCGCGGTATCGGCCTCTTGATCACCAATGGCTCGACCATTTCGATCACCAATGAGGCCTTCACCAATTTTTCGCGGGCGGATTTCCTGGGCGTTCCCAGCCTGTTCTGGATGGTGATCGTGGTGGCGATCCCGGCCTATGTCTTCCTGCATTTGAGCCGCTTCGGCCGCTATCTCTTCGCCGTCGGCTCCAACAGTGAGGCCGCCCGTCTCTCCGGCGTCAACGTCCACCGCACGATCTATCTGGCCTACATCCTGTCGTCGACCTGCGCCGCCTTCGTTGGCCTGCTGCTTGCCTCGCGCATCGGCATCGGCAACGCCACCCAGGCCGAGGGTTGGGAACTGCAGGCGATCGCTTCGTCGGTCATCGGCGGCACCAGCCTCTTTGGGGCCGTCGGCTCGGTGCACGGGCCGCTGCTCGGCGCCTTCATCCTCGCAACGATCAACAACGGCGCCAACCTATTGAACGTCAACTCGTTCTGGCAGCGCATCATCACCGGCGCGCTGATCATCGTCATCGTCTATTTCGACCAATTGCGTCGCCGCAGCGCCCGCTAGGCGCTGCCGTACTCGAGAGAATTGCCATGAAATCCGTGCTCTGCCCACAACCCGGTCGGCTGGAGGTCGTCGATCGCACACCAATCGAAACCGTGCCGGACGGTTGGGTCCGCCTTGCCGTCAGCCATGTCGGCATCTGCGGCACGGACTACCATATCTTCGCCGGCAAACATCCGTTCCTCGAATATCCGCGGGTCATGGGCCACGAGATCTCGGCAACGGTGATTTCTGGCGGGCGAGGGACGACGATAGCGCCCGGCACGCCGGTCGTGGTCAACCCCTATCTCTCCTGTGGCGCTTGTATTGCCTGCCGAAAGGGCAAACCGAACTGCTGCACGGCCATCAAGGTTCTCGGCGTCCATACCGACGGTGCGTTTTGCGAGGAGATCGTCGTGCCGGAGGGTAATCTTTATCCGGCGGAGGGTCTGTCGCCGGAGGCGGCCGCCACCGTTGAGTTCCTGGCGATCGGTGCCCACGCGGTCCGCCGGGCATCGACGGATGCCGGGTCACGGGCGCTGGTTATCGGTGCCGGGCCAATCGGACTCGGCACGGCGATCTTCTCTCGCATCGCCGGCCATGACGTGGTGCTCGCCGACACCAGTACCGAGCGGCTGGACTTTGCCGCTCGCAAGCTCGGCTTTGCCAAGGGCATCGTCGTGGATGTTGATGCGGCGGCGCGCATTGCCGCTGCGACGGATGGCGACGGTTTCGATGTCGTCTTCGACGCCACCGGGCACGGTGGTTCGATGCAGGCGGCCTTCGCCCACGTCGCCCATGGCGGTACCCTGGTCTTCGTCAGTGTCGTCAAGGACGAGATCCGCTTCTCCGATCCGGAGTTCCACAAGCGCGAGATGACCTTGATCGGCAGCCGCAACGCGACCCGGCAGGATTTCGACCACGTCGTCGCGTCGATCGCGTCCGGCCTTGTGCCTATCGACGCGCTGATCACCCACCGCACCACGCTCGATGGCGCGGTTGCCGATCTGCCGCGATGGGCGGAGGAAAAGACGGGTCTGGTGAAGGCAGTCATCCAAGTGGCGGCCACCTGAGTGATGGCGGCTTTGCTGCATCGCCACAGGGGAGCGTACCCATATTTTCCTGCGGCGAGGCTCCAGGTTTTCCTGAAAACGTCAGGCAGCGTGCCTCAATGCACGAAAACAGCGGAAAACGGCCAGTTTCGAGCAAGCTCGTTTGCAAATCGTCAGGAATCCAGATTCATTCTAGCTTCAGGCCTTGTATCGAGGCGAGACGGGTATATTTGTTGCACTGCACAAGAAAAATGGTAGTCTGGCAGCGATTGCGGACACCAAGACAAACAATCGCAAGCTTGCGTCCGACCGGGAGCGGCGTTGTCGTTGATTGAACCAAGGGGTACGCTTCCCATGTTCTACCAGCTCTATGAACTGAACCACGCAATGATGGCGCCGTGGCGCACGGCAGCCGACGCCATGCGGCTCGCGTTCAGCAATCCGATGAACCCCGTCTCGCACACCTATTTCGGTCGCGCCGCCGCCGCCGGTCTCGAAGTGTTCGAGCGCTCCACCCGCCGTTATGGCAAGCCGGAGTTCGGTCTTCCCGAGACTGTGGTCGATGGTCAATCGGTTTCGATCTACGAACGCATCGTCTGGCGGGCGCCATTCTGCAACCTCATTCATTTCGAGCGTGCGCTTCCCAAGGGCCGCGCGCCCGATCCGAAGGTGCTCATCGTCGCGCCGATGTCCGGCCACTATGCGACGCTGTTGCGCGGCACGGTCGAGGCGCTGCTTCCGCATTCCGATATCTACATCACCGACTGGATCGATGCCCGCATGGTGCCGCTCAGCGAAGGCACCTTCGATCTCGATGATTACATCGACTACGTCATCCAGATGCTGCATTTCCTCGGGCCCGACACGCATGTGATCGGCGTCTGTCAGCCCGCGGTGCCGGTGCTCGCCGCCGTCGCGCTGATGGAAGCTGCCGACGATCCGCTGTCGCCGGCGACGATGACGCTGATGGGCGGCCCGATCGACACCCGCATCAACCCGACCGGCGTCAACCAGCTGGCGGAAGAACGTTCGATCGAATGGTTCCGTGACAATGTCATCATGCCGGTGCCGTGGCCGCAGCCGGGTTTCATGCGCATGGTCTATCCGGGCTTCCTGCAGCTCTCCGGCTTCATGTCGATGAATCTCGACCGGCACCTGATCGCCCACAAGGAGTTCTTCGCCCATCTGGTGAAAAACGACGGCGATGCCGCCGAGAAGCACCGTGACTTCTATGATGAATATCTCGCGGTCATGGACCTGACGGCCGAATTCTACCTGCAGACCGTGCAGGTGGTGTTCATGCAGCACGCGCTGCCGAAGGGCGAGATGATGCATCGCGGCAAGCGCGTCGACACGACCGCGATCAAGAAGGTCGCGCTCTTGACGGTCGAAGGCGAGAACGACGATATCTCGGGCGTTGGCCAGACGAAGGCGGCGCAGACCATCTGCACCAACATCCCGGATCATATGCGTATGCACTACATGCAGCCGGATGTCGGTCACTACGGCGTCTTCAACGGCTCTCGCTTCCGCCGCGAAATCGCGCCGCGCATCGTCGCGTTCCACCGCGAGCATGCGCGCCACGCAAAACCGGTAAAGCAACTGATCAAGGGCGGAAAGTCGGCCTGATCCCGGCTCTTGGGTCGTTTTGACCGCGTAGAGTCAAGGGTTTGTCGGATTCCGGAGGGAGGCGTCTTGCAGAGCCAAGGGCGCCTTCCCACATCGTTTTCATCGGGTCGCATGGGCGGCCCGGATGATTGCGAGGAATCCTGAAGATGAACCAATCTGCAATGATCCGTCCGGATTGGACGCCCGCGACCATCGCCCTGATGGTGCTTGGCTTTGTGGTCTTCTGGCCGCTCGGCCTGGCCATGCTCGCGTACATTCTCTTTGGCGAAAAGCTCAAGACGTTCAAGAAAGACGCAAACGATACGGTGGATGGCATGTGCTCGGCTTTCAAGCGCGGCGGCCGCCGTTCCAACTGGACGCATCGTACCGGCAACGTCGCTTTCGACGACTGGCGCGAAGCTGAACTGGCTCGCCTCGAAGAGGAGCGCCGCAAGCTCGACGAGATGCGCGAAGAATTCGACACCTACGTGCGCGAGCTTCGCCGCGCCAAGGACCAGGAAGAGTTCGACCGCTTCATGCGCGATCGCAAGAATGGTGGCTCGGGTCCGATTGTCGAAGCCCATTAACCTGACGAAACCGCTTCCGGCGTTTCACATGAAACGCCGGATCACTCTCGGCACGCATCCAACCAGCGAACAGTAGGCGAAAGCCCCGCGAATCGGTTAGAAAGCCTGCATGTTCCCTTCCTTCAAGCGGCGCATTCAACCTGCACCACCCGCAACAACGCGGCAGATCGAGGTCGCCGGCAAGTCCCTGCCGCTGACGATCAAGCAAAACGCGCGCGCGACGCGCATGACGCTGCGCATCGAGCCAGGCGGGCGGGCCCTGAAGATGACGGTGCCGCAGGGCCTCCCCGAGCGCGAGGTGAATGCCTTCCTGACACGACACCAGGGCTGGCTGATGACCAAGCTCGCCCGCTTCTCCGGCGAAAGCCAGATCGAGGAGGGCGGTTCCATCCTCATCCGCGGCGTTGCCCACCGCATCGAGCGCACCGGCAAGATCCGTGGGCTCACGGAAGCGATCGTGATCGATGACGAACCGGTGCTGCGCGTCAGCGGTGGCGAGGAACATCTCACACGGCGCATCGTCGATTTCCTGAAGAAGGAAGCGCGCCAGGATCTCGACCGGTTGGTGGCGATCTATACCGGCCGTATCGGCCGGAGGGCAAAGTCGCTTTCGCTCAAGGACACGCGCAGCCGCTGGGGATCATGCTCAGCCGACGGGGCGCTGAGTTTTTCCTGGCGCATTGTCATGGCGCCGCCAAAGGTCATCGCCTATCTCGCTGCGCATGAAGTGGCACACTTGCAGGAAATGAATCACGGGCCCGACTTCTGGGCGCTGTGCGGGAGGCTGTGTCCGGATACGGACGATGCCAAGCGATGGCTCCGCCGCAACGGCACGATGCTTCACGCGATCGACTTCGATTGAATCTTACAGGGCGATGAGCGGCGCGTTATGCGCGGTGGCGCAGCGCTTCGCGGATCTTCTCGTCGGTCTTGTATTGGCTGAGCGCATAGACCGACCAGATCGCCGCCGGAACCCAGCCGATCAGGGTCAACTGCAGGATCAGGCAAATGAGGCCAGCAAAGGGGCGGCCGATGGTAAAAAACTGCAGCCAGGGCAGGATAAGCGCGAGCAACAGGCGCATCAGTCTCTCCGTTGTGGTAAAATGCATATGGTGAAAGCGCGCCTGCCGCGCAAGGGGCGCGCACCCGCCAAAGGACGGGTGCGGGGGCGCTGAGTGACCGCTTTTGCGTCGGTTTTTGGCTCGACTCGCGCGGCATTTCATGCAAGGTCGCTTCTCATGAAAACCCAAGTGAAGATATGCGGGCTGAAGACCGCGGAAGCGGCCGAGCGTGCTGTCGCGCTCGGCGCATCCCATGTCGGCTTCATCTTTTTCCCGAAGAGCCCCAGGAACATCGAGCCCGACGATGCCGGCCGCATCGCCGACAGGATTCGCGGCCAGGCGAAGATCGTCGCCGTCACGGTGAATGCCGACAATGACGAGCTTGACGAGATCGTCTCGGCCCTCAATCCGGATATCCTGCAGCTTCACGGCAGCGAGGACGCGGAGCGACTGCTGACGGTCAAGGCGATGTATGGCCTTCCTGTCATGAAGGCCCTTTCGGTGCGCGAAGCATCTGACCTTGAAAAGATCGATGCCTATATCGGCATTGCCGATCGCTTCCTCTTCGATGCCAAGCCGCCAAAAGGGTCCGATTTGCCCGGTGGCAACGGCGTTTCCTTTGACTGGAAGCTGCTCGATGCGCTTGACGGAAGCGTCGATTACATGCTTTCCGGTGGTCTTAACGCCGACAACATTGGCGAGGCCATGGCGCAGACCAGCGCGCGTGCCATCGATATCTCCTCCGGCGTCGAGAGCGCGCCGGGCGTCAAGGATCTGAAGCTCATGGAATCGTTTTTCAATGCCGTTCGCCAGGCGGAGGCGGGCATGCCACGGTCAGGGAGCAGGACGTGAACCAGGCGCCAAAGTTGAATTCCTTCCGGGGTGGCCCGGACGAGGACGGCCGTTTCGGTATCTTCGGTGGCCGCTTCGTGGCCGAAACCCTGATGCCGCTGATCCTCGATCTCCAGAACGAGTGGGACAACGCGAAGAACGATCCGGCCTTCAAGGCGGAGCTGGAGCATCTCGGCGCGCATTATATCGGCCGCCCGAGCCCGCTCTATTTTGCTGAACGGCTGACGGCGGAGCTTGGCGGTGCCAAGATCTACTTCAAGCGCGAAGAGCTGAACCACACCGGCTCGCACAAGATCAACAACTGCATTGGCCAGATCCTGCTTGCCAAGCGCATGGGCAAGACGCGCATCATCGCTGAGACCGGTGCCGGCCAGCATGGCGTGGCTTCGGCAACCGTCGCTGCCCGCTTCGGCCTGCCCTGCGTCGTCTACATGGGCGCGACCGACGTCGAGCGCCAGGCGCCGAACGTCTTCCGCATGAAGCTCTTGGGTGCCGAGGTAAAGCCGGTGACGGCCGGCAGCGGCACGCTCAAGGACGCCATGAACGAGGCGCTGCGTGACTGGGTCACCAATGTCGACAACACCTACTACCTGATCGGCACGGCTGCCGGCCCGCATCCCTATCCGGAGATGGTCCGCGATTTCCAGGCGGTGATCGGCCAGGAAGCCAAGGAGCAGATGCTCGCCGCCGAAGGCCGGCTGCCGGATCTCGTCATTGCCGCCGTTGGCGGTGGCTCCAACGCAATCGGCATCTTCCATCCGTTCCTCGATGACGAGAGCGTCAAGATCGTCGGCGTCGAAGCCGGCGGCAAGGGCATCGAAGGCGACGAGCATTGCGCCTCGATCACAGCCGGTTCGCCCGGCGTGCTGCATGGCAACCGCACCTATCTGCTGCAGGACGGCGACGGCCAGATCAAGGAAGGGCATTCGATTTCGGCCGGTCTCGACTATCCCGGCATCGGCCCGGAGCACGCCTGGCTGAACGATGTCGGTCGCGTCGAATACGTGCCGATCATGGACCACGAAGCGCTTGAGGCGTTCCAGACGCTGACCCGTCTCGAAGGCATCATTCCGGCGCTCGAGCCGTCGCATGCGCTTGCCGAAGTCATCAAGCGCGCGCCAAAAATGGGCAAGGACGAGATCATCCTGATGAACCTCTCCGGCCGCGGCGACAAGGACATCTTCACCGTCGGCAAGTTACTGGGAATGGGGCAGTAAGATCATGACCGCACGCATGGACAAGCGATTTGCCGATGTTGCGGCCGAAGGACGTCCGGTCCTCGTCACCTATTTCATGGGCGGCGATCCGGATTTCGAGACGTCGGTCTCAATCATGAAGGCGCTGCCGAAGGCCGGCGCCGACGTCATCGAACTCGGCATGCCTTTCTCAGACCCGATGGCCGACGGCCCGGCGATCCAGCTGGCCGGTCAACGCTCGCTGAAAAGCGGACAGACGCTCGCAAAGACGCTTGAGATCGCCCGCCGTTTCCGTGAGGACGACCAGCGCACGCCGATCGTGCTGATGGGCTATTACAACCCGATCTATATCTACGGCGTCGACCGCTTCCTGACGGATGCGCTGGCCGCCGGCATTGACGGCCTGATCGTCGTCGACCTGCCGCCGGAGATGGACGACGAACTCTGCATCCCGGCGCTGGAGAAGGGCATCAACTTCATTCGCCTGGCGACGCCGACCACGGACGACCGTCGCCTGCCGAAGGTCCTCGAAAACACCTCCGGTTTCGTCTATTACGTGTCGATGAACGGCATCACCGGTTCGGCTCTGCCCGATCCGTCGTTGATCGCCGGCGCCGTCGGGCGTATCAAGGCACACACCAATCTGCCCGTTTGCGTCGGTTTCGGCGTCAAGACGGCGGAACATGCAAGGGCCATCGGAGCATCTGCCGATGGCGTGGTCGTCGGTACGGCGATCGTCAACCAGATCGCGTCGAGCCTGACCGAAGAGGGCAAGGCGACCGATGCGACGGTTCCGGGTGTCGAAGCGCTGGTGAGAGGGCTCTCGGCAGGCGTGCGGTCCGCACGTCTCGCAGCAGCCGAATAATTGCCTATATTAGCGCGCACAACCCGAAGGAAATCTTCAGGAGTTACTAAGTGAACTGGATCACAAACTACGTTCGGCCGAAGATCAACTCGATGCTGGGCCGCCGGGAAGTTCCGGAAAATCTCTGGATCAAGTGCCCGGAAACCGGCGAGATGGTGTTCCATCGCGATCTCGAGGAAAACAAGTGGGTCATCCCGCAGTCCGGCTTCCACATGAAGATGCCGGCCAAGGCGCGGTTGAAGGACCTGTTCGACGGCGGCATCTTTGAAGCGTTTCCGCAGCCGAAGGTTGCTCAGGACCCGCTGAAGTTCCGCGATTCCAAGAAATACGTCGATCGTCTGCGCGACAGCCGCGCCAAGACTGAACTCGAAGACACGATCGTCGCCGGTCTCGGCCGCGTCCAGGGCGTCAAACTCGTCGCCGTCGTGCACGAGTTCAACTTCATTGGCGGCTCGCTCGGCATGGCTGCCGGCGAGGCGATCATCAAGGCCTTCGAACGGGCGATCGCCGAGAAGTGCCCGCTGGTCATCTTCCCGGCTTCGGGCGGCGCCCGCATGCAGGAAGGCATCCTGTCGCTGATGCAGCTGCCGCGCACCACGGTTGCCGTCAACATGCTGAAGGAAGCCGGCCTCCCCTATATCGTCGTACTCACCAACCCGACCACCGGTGGCGTCACCGCATCCTACGCGATGCTCGGCGACATTCACATGGCCGAGCCCGGCGCGGAAATCGGCTTTGCCGGGAAGCGCGTGATCGAGCAGACGCTGCGCGAGAAACTGCCGGAAGGTTTCCAGACGTCGGAATACCTGCTGGAGCACGGCATGGTCGACATGGTCGTCAAGCGCCATGATCTGCCGTCGACGCTCGCCCGGGTCCTGAAAATCCTGATGAAGAAGCCGGCGGAAGCCTCGAAGCTCAACGGCGGCACGCAGCCGGCCGCCTTGCCGGTCGCTGCCAGCGCTTGAATAAGCGCTGGGCTGGTCGAACTGCGTAGAACAAAATAATGCATCTCCGCGATTTCTTGTGTGTGGGGATGCTGCAACTCAAGGCGTTACAGCGATCGGTAGACGGCCTATAAGGCGCGCGCTGTAGCAGCCGAGCGTGTCGGGGCGGGGTTAAGAGATGGCAGCGGTGGAAGCCAGCGAAGCGGGCTACGAGATCGAAAAACTTCTCGCCCTTCACCCCAAGGGCTTCGACCTGTCGCTGGACAGGATCACCCGGCTTCTCGCCGCCCTCGGCAATCCCCAGGATCGTCTTCCGCCGGTGATCCATGTCGCCGGTACCAACGGCAAGGGCTCGGCGACCGCGTTTTCGCGGGCGATCCTCGAAGCAGCCGGCCTCAGCGTTCACGTCCACACGTCGCCGCATCTCGTCAACTGGCACGAGCGCTATCGCCTGGGCGTCAAGGGTGGCAAGGGCAGGCTCGTCAGCGATCCCGTTCTCGCCGATGCCGTGCGTCGCGTCGCCGAAGCCAATGGCGGCGAGAAGATCACCGTCTTCGAGATCCTGACCGCCGTCACCTTCCTGCTCTTTGCCGAGCACCCGGCCGACGTGGCGATCATCGAGGTTGGTCTCGGCGGCCGCTTCGACGCGACCAACGTTATTGCCCGGCCGGCCGTCTCGGTCGTCATGCCGATCTCGCTCGACCATCAGGCCTATCTCGGTGATCGGGTGGAGCTGATAGCCGCCGAAAAGGCCGGCATCATGAAGCGTGGCTGCCCCGTGGTAATCGGCCAGCAGGAGGAAGAGGCCGCCCGTGACGTGCTCGTCTCGACGGCGGAACGCCTCGGTTGCCCGATGTTTGTCTATGGCCAGGATTTCATGGCGCATGAGGAGTTCGGTCGCCTCGTCTATCAGGACGAAGGCGGGCTCGCCGATCTGCCGCTGCCGAAGCTGCCGGGGCGCCACCAGTATGCCAATGCCGCAGCCGCCATCCGCGCGGTGCGGGCCGCCGGTTTCGATGTTTCCGAAGCGGCGATCGAGAGGGGCCTCGCGGGCGTCGAATGGCCCGGACGCCTGCAGCGCCTGACCAGCGGTAAGCTCACGCATTACGGGCCCAATGGCGCGGAGATCTGGGTCGACGGCGGCCACAATCCCGGCGCCGGTCAGGTGATCGCCGAGGCAATGGCGACCTTCGAGGAGCGCGAATCGCGCCCCCTGTTCCTGATCATCGGCATGATCAACACCAAGGAGCCGATCGGCTACTTCCGCGCCTTCCTCGATCTCGCCGAGCAGGTCTTCACCGTTCCGATCCGCGGTTCCGATGCTGGGCTTGATCCTGTGGCGCTGGCCAGTGATGCCGCATCGGTCGGCTTCGAGGCTTCGGCGGTCTCGTCCGTTGCCGAGGCGCTGACGGTCATCGCCAATCTGGTCGACGAAGATCCGGCGCCGCCGCGCATCCTGATCGGTGGCTCGCTCTATCTGGTGGGCGATGTGCTTGCCGACAACGGCACGCCGCCGAAGTGATCGGCAGCTGGGACCGCCATCCCGCTTCCAGATTTAAGACAAGAAAAAAGCCCGGCATGCCGGGCTTTCAACGTTTTCAGCAGTGAACTCGCTTTAAGCGACCGCCGTGGAGATCCACGAGGACAGGGCCGTCTTCGGGGCGGCGCCAACCTTGATGTCAGCCACTTCGCCGGCCTTGAACATGGCGAGCGTCGGGATCGAGCGAACGCCGTACTGGGCGGCCAGTTCCGGGTTTTCGTCGATGTTGAGCTTGGCAACCTTGACCTTGCCGGCGAGTTCGTTCGAGATTTCCTCGAGGCTCGGGGCGATCATCTTGCACGGGCCGCACCATTCAGCCCAGAAATCGACAACCACCGGCTCGGCGGAGTTCAGCACTTCCTGCTGAAAATTGGACGTATCGACCTTTACAGTAGCCATAGGCTGCTCCTTGCGTTCGGAATGGCAGTATCCAGATGTTGTGTCTCATGTGAGAAGGCACCGCTGGATTTTCAATATCGGGTATCTCACTTTGTTGCGAGGTCTTCAAGGCTCCTGTCGAGTGCCTGGTCGGGAACGACGTGGATTGCCGGCCCCTCGGTGAAGATCAGCACACACCGAAACGCATGCGCCGGATAAAGCGGCTGCAGGAGCGCGCGGTAGATGGCAAGCTGCGCCGTGTAGGCGAAGGGAATGTCGTTAGGCGATGCCGGCACCTGCCTGTTGGTCTTGAAGTCCGCAATCGTCACGACGCCATCGCGGACGGCCAGCCGGTCGATCCGGCCTGAAACCGCGTGCTCACGCTTGCCGAGCGTCAGCGTACCCATGACCGAAACCTCGGCCCGGCTGCTCACCGAGAAAACTGCGCCGAGGTCCGGATGGTCGAGCACGGTTTCGATGCTGGCGATCAGTGCGGCGCGTTGTTCTGAAGGCCAACTGGGCACGGATCGCTCGAGATAGCGTTCGGCCGCGGCCCGGCGATCGTCTCCCGCCATCGAGGGCAGAACCTGCAGCAGGCGGTGCAGGATGGCGCCGCGCAGCATCGAGAGGTTTGCCGGGGCCTTTTCTGAGAAAAGAGCCGAGCCGACGAGCGCATCGCCATCGTCCTCGTCAACCGCGATGCCGACGCCGGAAGGACTGAGCGGCCGCGGCAGCCGTTTTTGCGGCGGCAGTGGCGTCGAAAGCGCCTTTGGCAGGGCGGTGGCGGGACGGCCCGAATCGGCCGAGCGCGCATCGCCGGAGGGCAGATCGCGTTCGAGCTGCTTCTCGCGCCAGGCATGGCCGGACCATTCCTCGCCGCCGGCGTGAAAACTGGTCGGGTGGCCGCGGCCGCTCTCGTCTCCGGCAAGGCTCGCCTGAACCATAGCGTGCCATGTATCGGTAACGGCCCGCTGGCCGCGATAACCGCAGACGATCAGGCGGTCGGCGGCGCGGGTCATGCCGACATAGAGCAGGCGACGATATTCTTCCTCAGCCAGCGTCTTCAGCCGCTCGCCGTCGGCGGTGATGAGCGAGTTCGATTCCGCGCCCGGCGCGCGCCACACCGGAAGCGGCAGGACGGTGCCGTCTCTCTGGGCAAGCTCCAGGAAGCGAAGAGAGGGCACATGCTGGTTGCTGAACGCCGCCCCGCCGCCATCGGCGAGGAAGACGACTGGCGCTTCCAGGCCCTTGGCCGCGTGCACGGTCATGATCCGGACTTCGTCGCGTTCCTTGTCCTGCTCGCGCTTGACCGTCGGCGCTTCCATTTCCAGCGTCGAGACGAAGGCCTGCAGGCCGGGCAGGCCGCTTCTTTCCTGGTCGAGCGCGAAGGTCAGGAACTCGTCGAGAATGTCGCTGACCTCGGTGCCGAGGCGCGCGAGAAAGGCGGCGCGGCCGCCATGCACGCCGAGGACGCGGGCATAGAAGTCATGCGGCGCCAGCTGGCTTGCGAGCGCCATGTAGGATTTCAGCGTTCGCGCCGTCTGGTGAAACAGGATACCGTCATCGGCTTCATGCTGCAGCCTCTCCCAGAGGCTTTCGCCTTCGCCGCGCCGCGCCGCGAGTTCGAACAGCGCGTCTTCGCCGAGGTTGAACAGCGGGCTTTTCATCAGCGCGGCCAGCGACAGGTCGTCCTGCGGCAACAGCACGAACCGCCCGAGGGCGAGCAGGTCCTGGACGGCAATATGCTTGGTGAGCACCAACCGGTCGGCGCCGGCGACCGGAATGTTGTTGCGGCGCTTGAGTGCTCTCGTCAGAGCATTGACGAAGGCGTCGCGCTTGCGGACCAGTACGATCACGTCGCCCGGGCGCATCGGCCGGCGAACGCCCTTCTCGACGATCGTCTCCTTGCCGATCCAGCTTTCCAGCGTGGCTGCGATCCGGCGGGCGAGGATGTTGACCGGCGCACTCTCCGGCGTTGCGTCGAAGGCGGCGGTCCATTCCTCGTCTGTATCCACCGGTTCGGCGGCAATCACGTCCCAGATGTCGACGGCGCCGGGATGGCCGATGCGGTTCGAAGCATGCACCACGGGCTCGTTGCGGGCGCTGAGGCCTCGCGCATGCGCCGGATTGGCAAAGACGGCGTCAACGGCCGAAAGCACGTCGACGGTCGAGCGGAAGGAGAGCTGCAGGCGGATGGGCTCGAAAGCCTTGCCGCCGTCGCGCACCCGCCGTTCGGTCTCCTGGCTCTCGCGCGAAAACCGCTCCGGACGGGCGCCCTGGAAGGAGTAGATCGACTGTTTCTCGTCACCGACAGCAAACATCGTGCGGGCAGTACCGCGTGCGCTCTCGCCCGAGAAAAAGTCGGAAGCCAGCGCCTGGATGATCGTCCACTGCGCCGGGCTGGTGTCCTGCGCCTCGTCGACGAGGATATGGTCGATGCCCTGGTCGAGCTTGTAGTGTACCCAGGCGCTGACGTCGCCGCGGGCAAAGAGCGCCGCCGTGCGGTTGATCAGGTCCTCGAAATCGAGCTGGCTGCGGCGTCGCTTCAGTTCCTCGTAGTCGGCATTCAGCCGCTCGGCGAGGGTCAGCGCCGCCAGCGTCGCCTCGAACATCCTGAGGATGCTGATGTGATCGATGCAGGCGACGACATGGCGATAGGCCTCGTCCACGAGGTCAATGAGATCGGGGGCAGCCTGCTGCATCGCCTTGTTGAGGAAGGCGGATTGCGCCCGCGGCTTGCCCGTGCCGGTGAAGAACAGATGCCTGAGCCCGTCATAGCGCGCGCTGAGATCCGTCATCTTCGAAACGGTCCTCAGCCCCTCCGCAAAGTCGAGCACCTTCGTGCCGCCGACGCTGGTGGCGAGCGAGAAGTACCTTTCGAGCGCCGCGCCGTTCAAGCCCGCCAAGGGCCAGATCGTCGCCATGGCGCCATCGACGCTTTCCCCCGGCGAAAGCTTCAGCGCCCGGCGCAGCTCGGCCTCGGTGCCGCCGAGCCCGTCGGCATGTTCGAGGAAGACCTGGATCGCGGTTCGGTTTTCGACGATTGCGGCCAGCAGCTTTTCCAGGCCGGTATCGTCGGCGATGTCGAGCACGGTGGCAAAGGCGTGGGCAAGAGCCGGATCGTCCTTGGCCGCGGTCGCGGTCAGCAGCAGCCGGCGCGCATCGGCAAGCAGAACCGCAGCCGCGCGATCGTCGAGAACCGAGAAATGGCCGGCGACATTGGCCTCCAGCGGAAACTGGTGCAGCAGCGCCTCGCAAAAGGCATGGATCGTCTGGATCTTCAGGCCGCCCGGGGTCTCCAGCGCGCGGGCGAACAGGCGCCGCGCCTCCTGCAGCTTCAAGCGCCCGGGCCGCTCGCCCTCAATCGCCTCGATCCGCTTTTCGAGCGTCGCGTCGTCGAGCGTTACCCATTCGGCCAGCCGTTCGAACACGCGATTCGACATTTCGGAGGCCGCCGCCTTGGTATAGGTGAGGCAGAGGATCGCCGAGGGGCGGCAGCCGGCAAGCAGCAGCCGTATCACCCGCTGGGTCAGCACGTGGGTCTTGCCGGAGCCGGCATTGGCCGACACCCAGGCGGAGCGGTCCGGGTCCGAAGCCAGCGACTGCCGGCGCGAAGTCCAGTCGAGCCAGCTTTGAGGCGTCGCCTGTTCGGGGCCGAGGTCGTCATCCCTCATCGCCATCCTCCTCTTCGCTGTCGGCCGTCGACCATTCGGCTACGCGTGCCAGATGGTCGTATTCGCCGCCATAATCGCGCTCTTTCTGAACAATCACGCGCGAGGCAAAGCCATGCTTGCCCGAAAGCAGCGCGCTTAGCAGCTTCCTGAGTTCGGCAAGCGACTCGTCCGCAAGCTGATCGGCCGACTTCGTCTCCTTCGACTTGCTGCCTTCGTTGTTGACCGCTTCCGGTTTGAAGCGCGCGCCCGGTTTGAGCCGGACATAGAGCAGCGACTGTGGGTGGCTGGGCGGCATGTCCTTAAAGGCGCCGGCCTTGAGGGCCGCGGCTTCCAGCGCGAGCTGCGGGTCGAGCAGGACGCGCGCTTCCTTGGTCGATGGGCTGGAGCCGGTCTTGTAGTCGACGATCTCGACGCTGCCGTCGGTCAGCGTATCGAGCCGGTCGGCAATGCCGGTCAGCCGCATGTCGGCGACGCCGAGCTCCATCGATGCCGCCACTTCGGTGCGCGACCGGCGGATGAAGCGGGCGCGGTCCCGTTCCCATTTGATGAAGGCCAAGCCGACGGCGGCAAAGCGCGGCCGCCAGATCGTGTCGATATGGGTGGGCAGTCGCGCCTCGTCGAAAGCCTCGTTCAGCAGCCGGTGCATGACCTCTTCCGCCGCCGGCAACATCAGATCGACGCCGGCGCGTACGAAACGCTCGACGATCTGGTGGTAAAGCGTGCCGCGCTCGGCCGGGCCGGGGTCACTGTTGAACGGCAGCAGCGGATCCAGCCGAAGGATGCGTCGCGCATAGATCGCGTAGGGGTCGCGCCGTAGCCGCGACACTTCGCTGAAAGAGTACTTGCGCGGCTGTAGGTCCGCCGGCGGCTTGGGGGCGGGACGCTCGGCCAGCGGCTGGCGGCCGCCGTCGTCGAGCATGCGGGCCCAGGCGAGATAGTCGGCGCCATTGGCGTGCAGCGCTCGCGTCAGCCGTTCGCCGCCGAGCGCCAGCAGCCGCTGCAGCCAGCGCGAGGCGACGGTGGGTGCTGCGCCCTGGCGCATCGAGCGGGTGAAGATCAGCCGCCTTGTGCCGCAGGCCATCTGGAAGTCGTGCGCAAGCTGGCCGATGCGTCGTTCAGGCGGCTCAAGACCGATCCCCGTCTTCATGGTGCGCGACAGGAACGGATCGTTGGCCGTCTGGCCCGGCCAATTGCCTTCGTTCAGGCCGCCGAGAACCACCAGGTCCATGCTCTGCAGGCGCGATTCCAGCGCGCCGAAGATGAACACCCGCGGATGGCGCATGGAGCGAGGCTTGACCGCGGCGCTGGCCGATAGGGCTTCGACGACATCGCACCATTGCGGCCCGTCCGCGGTCATCTGGCCGTCGGTTTCGATGATGCCGCGAAGGAGAGTTGCGAGCGTATCGGCGGCCTCTCCGGACCAAAGCCCACCGAGGTCGCCACGCTCGTCGGCTGAGGCCGCTTCCAGGGCCTCGCCGGTGCGCATCGCCCAGTCGGCAAAGGTAAATTCGTCCGAGAACACGCGGCTTCCGTCCCGGCTTCGCGTCAGCGCTGAGGCGAGCGGTGCCACCGCGAGACCGATCTTCGCCGCCACGTCGCGGGCCGCCTCAAGCGCGTCATCCCCGATGCCGATGCGCCATTCCGGTGGATGGCGATCGGTCTTGTGCCGGACGATCGCCGCGTCGAGCACGGATCCGAGGACCAGCAGATCGACCGTCGCGGTGCTGCCACGCAGTGCCATGCGTTCCAGCGCGTCGGCCCCTTCGCGCATCCTGTCGCGGGAAAGCCCGAAGCGCGCCAGCGGATGCTTGAGCAGCGCGACGAACGGCACGGGATCGCCGGGGCGCAGGCATGCTTCTAGCAGCAGCCGCAGCAGGCTGCCCTGCGGCGTCGCGATGAGAGGCGTACCGGCGGAATCGTCGGCCTCGATGCCGAAGCGGGCAAGCTCGGCGCCGACCCGCCGTGCGAGATTGCGGTCCGGCGTGATCAGCGCTGCCTGGCTCTCGTCGCTGCCTTCGAGCGCGAGCCGCAAGGCGACCGCGATCGCGGCCGCTTCCTCGCGTTCGTTGGCGGTTTCGATGAGGGCTGCATCCTGGAAGGCTTGCTGCAGCAACGCCGGATCCAGCTCGCTGCGCATCGCGGTCCATGCATTGGTCGCCTTGGCCGGCAGAAGAGCGTGCGACAGGATCTCGGCACGGACGTCGAGGTCGACCTCGGCGACAGCCAGGGCGGTCACGTCGGGCCGCAGTACGCCCATGCGTTTCAGCAGCCTGTAAAAGCCGTATTGCGGGTGGCTGCGGCTTGCCGGGTCCGGCCTGCCGTCAAGGGCGGCGTCGGCGACGATCATGTGCCATTCGGCCTCGCTCATCGTCTGGTCGAGGCCAGGCAGCACGATCGTACCGTTGGGCAGCTTCTGCACGGCGGCAATCAGCGTGGCCGTTGCGGGAATGGAGCCGGTCGAACCGGCAATGATGATCGGGCCCTCGATCTTGCCGGCGGCGATGCGCTGCGTCTCGGCCTGCAGGATGGCGTTGCGGTGGCGCGCGGGCGAGGATTGTTTCAGTTCCTCCAGCCGTTCCGGCCAGTAGCTGCGGGCAATCTTCAGGAATTCGAGCGTCAGCTGCCACCAGAGGGCGTGCTCGCCGGCATCGAGCTTGTCGAGCTTGTCCCAGTCGAGCTCTTCCGTCTCCATCGCGTCGATGAGGTCGGCAAGATTGCGCGCGAGCCAGATCGCATCGGCAGGGCTTGCCGGCGCAATCAGCGGGCTCTCCGCATGGATGTCGAGCACCACCTTCGGCAGCCGGTTGCGCCAGGCGAGGATAAGCCGGCCAAGCTCGATCAGGCGTGCGGTCCCGGGCAGGGGCGGGGCGAGATCGAGGATCGCCGGCACCTCGGCATCGAAGAAGCCGCTGTCGTCATCGGTCTCGCCGAGCGCCTTGATCGTGGGCAGGATGGTGGAGCGGCCGCCGAGCAGGTCGACGAACTCGGACCGGAGCACACGGGCCGAGCGCCGCGTTGGCACGAAGATCGTCACGCCGGCAAGCGGCAGGGGATCGGCCGGGTCGTAGCGGAAGTCCGGCGTCAGGCTACCGTCGCAAAGCTTTTCGGCGAGCGTCTTCAGGAAGGGGAGGCCGGGCGGGATCGTGAAGACGTTGGACCGGCGGCCACGCACGCTCATCCCTCCGGCTGGAGGCGGCGGATCGCCGCCTCCGCTTCGCCGATCGCCTCGGGCGTTCCGACCGTCATCCAGTGACCGTCGAGCAGCAGGCCGTAAAGACGGCCTTCTTCGGCGGCGCGATCGAAGTAGATGTTGAGATTGAAGGCGTC
This sequence comes from Ensifer adhaerens, assembly GCF_000697965.2. NCBI lineage: Bacteria > Pseudomonadati > Pseudomonadota > Alphaproteobacteria > Hyphomicrobiales > Rhizobiaceae > Ensifer > Ensifer adhaerens. The sequence goes on from NZ_CP015880.1 coordinate 3,706,841, forward strand.
GTCGGGCGCGTCGGCAAAAAGCCGGGAGTGAAGCGCGATCGCGCCGGCATAGACCACCGGGTTCGGCAGGCCTTCGGCGTAGCGCGTGAGCTTGCCGTCGTCACCCAGCGAGAAATCCCGCTTGCCGTTGTGGCCGGTCGTATCCTCGTCGCGCACGCAAAGGAGCAGCATGTCCATGCGCTCCGCGTCGAAGGCGGCGGCCAGGCGCGTCAGGTTGCTGGGCTTGCCCTTGGGCTCGCCGACCCAGAAGAGATCGGCATTCATCACCAGAACCGGCCCCTCCGGCAGCAGTTTCAGCCCCTTGGCGAGACCGCCGCCGGAATTCATCAGCGCCTCGCGCTCGTCCGAAATCACGATCTCCGGGGCGCTGCGTTGGCTGAGATGGCCTTCCATCAGGTCGGCGAAATGATGCACGTTGACCGCGGCCGTGCTGACGCCGGCCTCCACCAGGAGGTCCAGCACGTAGTCGATCATCGGCTTGCCGGCGATCTCGACGAGCGGCTTTGGCATGGTGTTGGTGATCGGACGAAGACGGGTGCCGAGGCCCGCGGCGAGCACCATCGCATTGCTGATCGACATTGATTCTCTGTCAGTTCGCTGATTCGGAAACGAGGATTCCGGTCTTCATACACCAGTCGTGCAAGGGTTTCAGCGATTCATGTGAAAGCGCCGCCTGAAGATAGGCGAAAGTGCGCGGCATGTGCTTCATGTAGCCGGACTTGCCGTCGCGCTGCATCAGCCGCACCCAGATGCCGACGAGCTTGCAGTTGCGCTGCGCCGACATCAGGTGCCAGTCGCGAAGGAACATAGCCTCGTCGAAGCTACCACCCGCGCGCCGTTCGGCGAGATAGGCGTCCATCATCCGGCTTGCGAGCGAAGGCGGGATGGTGACGCGGGCATCTTGAACCAAGGACGCGACGTCATAGGCAGTCGGACCGATCATTGCGTCCTGGAAATCGATGAGGCCGATCCGGTTCAGACCTTCGCGTTCCCCGCGCCAGATGATGTTCGGCGAGTGAAAATCGCGCAGCAGCAGGTTCGTTTCGGATGTCTGCAGGAGGTCGATCAGGCCGTCCCAGATCTCTCCATATTCGCGCTTCTCGTCGTCGCTTGCCGGCGCGCCGCGTTTCCAGGGCAGATACCAGTCGGTCAAAAGCCGCGTCTCGATCTTCATCGCCGTCCGGTCGAAATCCGGAATGCGGTGGATCACAGTCGGCTCGACCTTGATCTCGGCCTCGGCCGGTTCCGCGTGCAGGCGAGCAAGCAGCCGCGCGCTCTCGATGTAGCGTTCGTCGATCGGCTCTCCGTCCGCATCGAGAACGCCGTCCGAGCCCAGATCTTCGATCAAGAGGACGCCCTGGTCGATGTCGCGGGCGTAGATTTCAGGTGCCGCGAAGCCGCGGGCAATGAGCATCTGGTCGACGGCGACGAAGGGAACGACATCTTCGGCGATATGCGCCAGCTGCTGATAGTACTTTCCGTCCTGAAGGATCGGGCCCGGCTTGTGCCGCGGCGAATCCATCAGAATCCGGCTAACGGAGCCGTCCGCCGGGTAAATGCGCTCATAGGCCCGGATCGAGGCGTCGCCGCTCAGGTGCCGCCGCCGCGCCTTGGAATGTCCGTTCGTATCGAGAAACTCGCGGATCGAAAGCGTTCGGGCGATGCGCTGCAGCGTGTCATCAGGCGCCGAAATCCCGACGCGTCGCCCGTCCTTCTCGTGGGTGATCGCAAGCGTGATGCGACGTGAGGGGAGGGCGTCGTCCGCCCGTTCCGGCCATTCGACCAGGCAGATGCCCTGCGACAGGGCTTCATCGAAGCCCAGTTCGTCGAGCTCGCTGGAATCGGCCAGCCGGTAAAGGTCGAAATGCGCGACGGGTATGCGCAAGTCGTAGCTCTGGACCAGCGTGAAGGTCGGGCTCGGCACTTCCAGGCCGTCGTCATCGGCGACGGCTCTCAGAAAGGCGCGCGCCAGTGTGGATTTGCCGGCGCCGAGATCGCCCGAAAGAGCGACGCAGTCGCCAGGCTTCAGGGCGAGCGCCAGGTCCTCACCAAGCTCGATCGTTGCCGCCTCGTTTGCAAGATGGCGCTCGATCGCCGGCATCATTCGGCCGCGACGGTGGACGGCACGTCGGCCGAAGGGATGCGGCAGGTCACTTCCGTGCCTTCGCCTTCCTTGCTGCGGATCGAGACCGTGCCGTGATGCAGGCTGACGAAGCTCTCGACGATCGAAAGCCCGAGGCCGGCGCCGCCGCGCTGACCGTGGCTTTCAAAGCGGTTGAAGACCGTGTCGAGCACGTCCTGCGGAATGCCGGGGCCGCTGTCGGAGACCGAGAAGATGAAGTCGCTGCCCTCGCGGCGGCACGCCAGTTCGATGACGCTGCCATCGGGGGCGAAGTTCGCGGCATTGGTGAGCAGCTTGACGAAGATCTGCTTCAGGCGCTGCTGATCGGCGACCATCCGGCCGAGATTATCAGGTGCGGCGATCCGGAGCGTCACTCCGCTTTCGGTCAGACGGTCGGCCATCTGATACGCGATGTCGTCGAGGAAATCGGTGAGGCTGATGTCGGCAAGGTCGAGCTGGACGATGCCGGCGTCGACGGTCGCAAGATCGAGGATGTCGTTGACGATCGTCAGAAGCAGCGACGACGACGTGGCGATATGGTCGACATACTCTGCCTGGCGCTCGTTGAGGTCGCCGAACGCAGGCGTCTTCAAGAGATCGGCGAAACCGATGATGTTGGTGAGCGGCGAGCGCAGCTCGTAGGAGACGTGGTGGACGAAGTCGTTCTTCAACGCATCGGCCTTGCGCAGCGCCTCATTCTTTTCGGTGAGCGCGCGCTCGACCCGGACGCTGTCGGTAATGTTGACGAAGGTCAGCATCGTCTGGGCGTTCGGCAGCGGGATGACCGCGTAGTCGAGAATCAGCCCGGTCCTGAGTTCGAGAATGCCGCGGCTGGAGGGCCGCTCGTCGTCGAAGCTGGTGATGATGTGGGTGAAACGCTTCCAGCCGTCGGGCTGGTCGTAGGAGATCAGGCAGGCCTGCTCGATCGCCTTGATATGCGTACCGGGTTTGGCTTCAGCCTCGCTGATGCCCCAGATCGCGCGAAACGCCGGGTTCGACAGGCGGATGCGGCCGTCCGGGCCGAACACCGCTACGCCTTCGGCCAGGTGATCGATGGTTTCGCCCTGGACCTGGACGAGGGTGTTGTAGCGCGTTTCGAGGTCGACCTTCTCGGTCAGGTTCTCGAACACCCAGGTAACGCCGCCCTGCGGGCGGGCGGTGGCAAAGACGCGCAATGTCTGTCCGTTCGGCAGGTGCCAAAGGTCGCTCTGTGTATCGAGCGCCTGGTAGACCGATAGTGCGTTCGCCTTCCACTGTTTCCAGTTGAGCTGTTCCGGCAGCTGGCCGCCGGCGCGCAGCCGATCGAGCACTTCGCCATTGTCCGGCTTGCGCTCCAGGAAGCCGATATCGAGGTTCCACAGGCGCTGGAAGGCCTGGTTGTAGAACTGCAGACGCTGGTTGCCGTCGAAGATCGCGACGGGCGTCGCCAGATGGTCGAGCGTTTCCGCATGGCTCTTGAGCGTGCGGTTGAGCTCTTCGCGCACGGCCTCGATCCCCGAAATATCGACTGCGATACCGGCCGAACCGGCGGCGCTGCGGGCGTCGACGACGTCGAAGAAGGTGCGGTTGCCGCGCACGACGGTCGAGACCTTGTCGTGGAAAGGCGTATCGAACGTCGAGACCGACCGGATCTTTTCACGCGCAACGGTCGCAAGCAACTCGCGCTTTTCCGCGACGGCGGTGGCGACATCGGGTGCCTCGACGGCGTCGGCATAGGCTTCGTTGACCCAGACGAGCGCGCCGTCGGTGCCGCGCTGCCAGACGGGCAGGTCGATTGCGTCGAGGAGTGTATGGAAGGAGCGAAGAGCGATATTGAGCCGGTCGTGTTCGAGCTTCAGTTCGGCGAGCTCCGCCCGCATGTTGTTGAGCGCGATGAAGCGCACAAAGGCGCGGCCGCCGGAAACGCGTCCCTGGGCTTCCAGCACTTCATTGCGCTGCGTTTCGATGACGAGATCGAAGCTGCGCGCCTGGGTGCGAAGCGCCTCGATCGATTTTTCGAGCTCGCCTGCAGACTGCGCCTTGACCCAGCGGCCGAAGGCCAGGAAGTCGCGGTCGTCGGAAGGCGCGCCGGTTTCCGCCGGCAGCTGGCCGAGCAGTTCGGCGCGTTCGAGAAGCCCGTCCCAGATGACGATCCGGCGGTTCTTGTCGGCGACCAGCGCTTGGTAGCGCGAGAGGCGCTGGTTGGCGTCGGAAAGGTCGGACCTAAGCTCGCGGTTTTCCGCCTCGATGTTGCCGCGCTGGCGGATCAGCCAGATCGCCGAGATCATCGCAGCGGAAATGACGCCGATCAGCACGGAAAAGGTGACGACCTCCGACGAGCCGAAGATGCCGGCCTTTTGCGGGACAACCTGGGCGAGAGCATCCGTGGCGGTGAAAAGGGCGGTGCCGGCCAAAAGGCGGCGCAGGAATTTCGGACCCTTGCGGCGGATGGCCGGAAAATCTGTGTGGTCTTTGTTCATGGCGCTGCCATCCCCGTCTGTCCGAAGGGTGCTGCCGGCCTTGCTGCGCCTTGCACAGTTCCACCGGGGCCCTGTTCAAGGGTCCGCGTCAGTTCCGATTGCATCCCCGGTCTGTCTCCGTCTGTTTGCCGCTAATTCGACAAGACATCCCATCCGCGATGCCCAAGGTCCGCACCGGCATCACGAATCAATGGGTTAGAGCATACTTCCTAGTCGAATCGTCGGGAAGGGAGAGGCCCAAAAAAGCGGCCGCGCTCTCTTGTCAAGAACGCGGCCACAAGATGTTGTGGATTGCCCGGGTAAGGATTAGTACCGGTAGTGCTCAGCCTTGAACGGACCCTGCGTCTTCACGCCGATGTAGTCGGCCTGCTCTTCGGAAAGTTCCGAAAGCTTGGCGCCGAGCTTCTTGAGGTGCAGCCGAGCGACCTTCTCGTCGAGCGCCTTGGGCAGGACGTAGACTTCGTTCTTGTACTTCTCACCCTTGGTGAAGAGCTCGATCTGGGCCAGGACCTGGTTGGAGAACGAGGCCGACATCACGAAGGACGGGTGACCGGTGGCGTTGCCGAGGTTGAGCAGGCGACCTTCCGAAAGCAGGATCATGCGATTGCCCTTCGGGAACTCGATCATGTCGACCTGCGGCTTGATGTTCGTCCACTTCAGGTTACGCAGAGCCGAGACCTGGATCTCGTTGTCGAAGTGGCCGATGTTGCCGACGATCGCCATGTCCTTCATCTCGCGCATGTGGTCCATGCGGATGACGTCCTTGTTGCCGGTCGTCGTGATGAAGATGTCGGCCGAGGAGACGACGTCTTCGAGCTGGACGACTTCGAAGCCGTCCATGGCGGCCTGGAGCGCGCAGATCGGGTCGATTTCAGTGACCTTGACGCGGGCGCCGGCGCCGGAAAGCGAGGCGGCCGAACCCTTGCCGACGTCGCCGTAACCGCAGACGACGGCGACCTTGCCGGCCATCATCACGTCGGTGCCGCGGCGGATGCCGTCGACCAGCGATTCCTTGCAGCCGTACTTGTTGTCGAACTTCGACTTGGTGACGCTGTCGTTGACGTTGATCGCCGGGAAGGGCAGCAGGCCCTTGGCCTGGAGCTGGTAGAGGCGGTTGACGCCGGTGGTGGTTTCCTCGGTCACGCCCTTGATGGCGTCGCGCTGCTTGGTGAACCAGCCCGGCGAAGCGGCAAGCCGCTTCTTGATCTGCGCGACGAGGATTTCTTCTTCCTCGGAGCCCGGGTTGGAGAGCACGTCCTCGCCGGCTTCGGCGCGGGCGCCGAGCAGGATGTACATGGTGGCGTCGCCACCATCGTCGAGGATCATGTTCGAGACGCCACCGTCGGCCCACTGGAAGATCTTGTCCGTGTAGGTCCAGTATTCTTCGAGCGTCTCACCCTTGACGGCGAAGACCGGAACGCCGCTGGCGGCGATCGCGGCTGCGGCGTGGTCCTGGGTCGAGAAGATGTTGCACGAAGCCCAGCGTACGTCGGCGCCGAGCGCGACCAGCGTCTCGATGAGGACGGCGGTCTGGATGGTCATGTGCAGCGAGCCGGTGATGCGCGCGCCCTTCAGCGGCTTCGAAGCGCCGAACTCTTCGCGGCAGGCCATCAGGCCCGGCATTTCCGTTTCGGCGATCGCAATTTCCTTGCGCCCGAAATCGGCAAGTCCGATGTCGGCGACGATGTAGTCCTGAGTGGTGGTCATGGAGTTCTCCGGGCTGATCTCTTCAAGCCGCGCGGCCTTGGCCATCTCCGCGGCGCGATTATGCCTCCCACGCCTATACGACGCGGTGAGAGTGCGACCGATCTATCAGGATTCAGGGTGGAGAGCAACCTCGATATAAAGAAGTCTTTATATCTTTATATTGCCGTCAGATTTCTTCGCCGAACTTGTCGGCGACCAGAGCGTCGAGCGCGTTCAGGGCTTGTTCGGCCTGCGCGCCGCTGGCGGTCACGCAAACGCTGCAGCCGGTGCTGGCGGCCAGCATCATCAGCCCCATGATCGAGGTTCCGCCAACGGTCATGCCGTCCTTCGAAACGGTGATCTCGGCGTCATAGGCCTCGACCGTCTGCACGAACTTTGCTGACGCCCGCGCATGCAGGCCCCGCTTGTTGATGATCAGCAGTTCGCGCGTCAGCGACATGTCGGGGCGGTGATCCATTACTTTCCACTCAGGACGCGGCTGGCGACGTTGATGTATTTCCGCCCGGCCTCGGAGGCCTCGACAAGTGCCTTGTCCATGTCGCTCTCGCCGCGCACGCCGGCAAGCTTGATCAGCATCGGCAGGTTGACGCCGGCGATCACTTCGACGGTGCCGCTGCGCATCACCGAGATGGCGAGGTTGGAGGGGGTCCCGCCGAACATGTCGGTGAGAATGATGACGCCGTTGCCTTCGTCGACATTGGTGACCGCGTCGAGGATATCCTGCCGACGCTGGTCCATGTCGTCCTCGGGGCCGATGCAGACGGTCTCTATAGCTTTTTGCGGACCGACAACATGCTCAAGCGCATGTCGAAATTCCTCAGCCAGCTTGCCATGGGTGACAAGCACAAGTCCGATCATGGGTATCTTCGCTCCAACTGCACACGCAATTCACTGATGGCCAGATATCGCAATGCAGCAATTTCGTCCACCTGTTGGGGAGGGCATCTTGGCAAGGAAAAGGGGAAGTGCAAGCCAAAAATGCCGAAATTCCGGTCGCGCTGACGGTAAATCGGGCTAGAAACCTATTTTTTCAGCGATGAGCGCCTGCAAAATATTGAGAACCTGGGCGCCTTCTTCAACGGGAACGCGAACAATCGGCAATACGCGCCCGAGTGGCAGGGGGAATGTCTCGTCTTCGGGCGGTAGCCGCGGGTCGAATGGGGCGGCGACGGGCAGAATGGCCCAGTCCATGACGGCGGCAGGCACGGTTTCGATCGTGCCGATGCCGGCGCCGCGGATTTCGATGAGGCCGTGAATGGAGGGCGGGCAGCGCGCCACGATCCGGCCGTGTTCGAGCGCAAGATCCACGCGGTCGTCGGCGACGAGCGCCGCGAAATGTCCGGCCTGCCGGGCGGCCGTGATGCAGGCGAGCGCCAGTCTGGATTTGCCGCTGCCGGACGGGCCGGTAAGCAGGAAGCCGCGTGTCCCGAGCACGATTGCGGTGCCGTGGACATTGGCGCGGGCCGTTGTCACGCGTGCGGCTCGGCGGGCAGGGACAGGACGAAGCGCGCGCCGGTGATATGGCCATCCGGTCCGGCGATGTTCTCGGCCTTGAGCGTGCCGCCATGGGCTTCGGCGATCTGCCTGGAGATCGACAGCCCGAGGCCGGAGTTCTGTCCAAAATCCTCGCCTTCCGGCCGGTCGGTATAGAAGCGCTCGAAAATGCGGTCGATGTCTTCGGCCTGGATGCCCGGGCCGTTGTCCTCGACATAGACGAGGCAGCGCGAGCGCGAGCGGGTGAGGCGCACGACGATCCGCCCGCCGTCCTCGGGAACGAAGGAACGGGCGTTTTCGATCAGGTTGGTAATGATCTGGCCGATGCGCAGGTCGTAGCCGCTGACGGCAAAGCGCGCCTTGGGGCTGTCCTTGCGGTCGATGACGAAATCGAGCAGCACCGCCTTCTTCTTGCTGCGGACCTGTCGCGAGATATCGACGAGGTCGCCGAGGAGTTTTTCGAGATCGATCGTCTTGGCGTCGCTGCGGGCAAGTTCCGCGTCGAGACGCGAGGCGTCCGAGATATCGCTGATCAGGCGGTCGAGACGGCGGACGTCATGCTGGATGACGTCCATCAGCCGCTTCTTCGATTCGTCGGTCCGCGCCAAAGGCAGCGTCTCGACGGCGCTACGCAGTGAGGTGAGGGGGTTTTTCAGCTCGTGGCTGACGTCGGCGGCAAAGTTTTCGATCGCGGCGATCCGGTCATAGAGCGCGGTCGTCATCTCACGCAGCGCGACCGAGAGGTTGCCGATCTCGTCCTGGCGCGAGGAGAAGTCGGGAATTTCCTCGCGCTCCTTGGCGCCGCCGCGGCGCACGCGCACCGCTGCTGCCGCAAGCCTGCGCAGCGGATTGGCGATCGTCGACGACAGAAGCAGCGACAGGATGATGTTGACGAGCGCCGCGACGCCGAAGACGCGGATGATGGCGAGGCGCTCGGCCTGGACGATCTTGTCGATGTCGCCGGCCTGGGTCGAAAGCAGGAGCACGCCGAGAACGGCGCGGAAGCGCTGGACGGGCACCGCCACGGAAACGATGAGCTCGCCCTTCTCGGTAACGCGCTCGACATAGCCGCGCACGCCCGTCAGCGCATTGGTCACCTCAGGGTAGATCGAGCCGTTGCCACCCGGCGGTTCTTTATAGAGCGGCAGGTTGCCCGGCTGCAAAAGCTTGTTCAGCCAGCTGTTGAGCTTTTCGCCGATGCCCGTCGCCTCCGGCTCGATCGGCGGCAGGTCGAAGCGCAGCACCTGGCCGCCGCTATAGAGATGGCGCGAATCGAGCAGCAGGTCGGCGTCCGCGTCGAACAGGCGGGCGCGGGTGCGCGTCGGCGAGATCAGCCGGCGCAGAACCGGCGCGACACGCTCCTGGATGATCGGGAAGTCGAGATCCTCGTCGCTCGGCAGCGGCGTGATGCTCTGGCCGGCCTGCAGTTCCAGCAGCTTTTCGGGATCGATGGTGATCGAATTGGTATCGACCGAGGCGGAAGCGGAGATCGCGCCGGCGATGATTTCGCCCTGGGTCAAAAGGCTTTCGACGCGCGCGTCGATCAGCCCCTCGCGGAACTGGTTGAGGTACATGATGCCGCCGACCAGAACGACGAGCGCCACCAGGTTGAAGAAGACGATACGGCGGGTGAGGCTCGAGAAGACGGCATTGCCGAAGAGACGACGAATGAGCGTGAAGGGATGCGCCCAGCGGCGCTGGCCCTTCAGTGCCTGGGCACGCCCGTCAGTGTCTTCAATGTCGCCGTGCAAGACTTCTACCAAATGTCCCGCTCCCGCGCGGACTGTCCTTCATAATCGTTCGATAGCGGCGGCGCTGCCGGCCGGTTGCGCCGCCTTCCATGGTTTTGATCCGAAGACGGCGGAGATCGTGTCGAGCCTCAGATGAGGCCATCACCATCGCGCCGCTTCAAATGCGCCACTCTGGGCTCGATGGCAAGCCCCGAGGCTCAGGCACTCTCCCGGAAACGATAGCCGACACCGTAAAGCGTCTCGATCATGTCGAAGTCGTTGTCGACCATCTTGAACTTCTTGCGCAGCCGCTTGATGTGGCTGTCGATGGTGCGGTCGTCGACATAGACCTGTTCGTCATAGGCAGCGTCCATCAGTGCGTCGCGGCTCTTCACCACGCCCGGGCGCTGCGCCAGCGAATGGAGAATGAGGAATTCCGTCACCGTCAGGGTCACCGGCTCACTCTTCCAGGTACAGGTGTGGCGCTCCTGATCCATCACCAACTGCCCACGCTCGAGCGAGCGCGACGGCGCGTCGGTTGCCTTGACGGTATTGTTCGGATTGGCGGCCGCGGCTTCGCGGTTGGCGGCGCGGCGCAGGATCGCCTTGACGCGTTCGACCAGAAGGCGTTGCGAAAACGGCTTGGTGATGAAGTCGTCGGCGCCCATCTTCAGGCCGAAGAGTTCGTCGATCTCTTCATCCTTGGAGGTGAGGAAGATCACTGGCAGGTCCGACTTCTGCCTCAGGCGGCGCAGCAGTTCCATGCCGTCCATACGCGGCATCTTGATGTCGAAGATCGCAAGCTGCGGCGGCCGGGCGAGCAAGCCTTCGAGCGCGGAAGCGCCGTCGGTATAGGTCTCGACTTTGTAGCCTTCTGCCTCCAGGGCGATGGATACGGACGTCAGAATATTCCGGTCATCATCGACAAGCGCGATGGTCTGCATCGTGTTCAACTCCGTCTTTTGAGGCGCCGGTCCCGTCCCCGAAAACTCCGGCATTCGCGAGTCACGGGTGCGTTAGTGAGTATAAAGGTGGAACAAATTGTGGCGAAGCCCAAAAAGCACCTGTCGTGACGATAGGATAGGTCCTGTCAGATCGGTGTTCGGGAGGTCGATTTCAACCGATTAAAAAAACGATAATTTTCTTTAAATCGATTAATATACTGAAATCATTATTCTTTTTTTGACGTCGCCTTGTTTTTGAGCGAGCATGCAAGTAAGGTCCGGCGAAATTCAACGCCAATGGCCAAACACGAAGGAAGCTTGACCATGGAGCAACTCGGCACTCGCAATCTCGCGAACGGCTTGGAAAAACTCGGCTTTATCGACCTGGAAACGGTTCGGTACAACCTCGAAGCCGCAGAGCTTTATGAGGAAGCTCTTCGCCGCGGCGAGGCTGAGCTGACGGCACACGGTGCGCTCGTCGCCCGTACCGGCCAGCACACCGGTCGCTCGCCGAAGGACAAGTTCGTCGTTCGCGATGCGAACACCGACGACCAGATCTGGTGGGACAACAACAAGCCGATGTCTCCGGAGCATTTTGCCCTGCTGCGCAAGGATATGCTTGAGCACGCCAAAGGCATGTCGCTCTACGTGCAGGACCTGGTTGGCGGCGCCGATGCCGACAACGCCCTGCCGACGCGCGTCGTTACCGAGTACGCCTGGCATTCGCTGTTCATCCGCAATCTGCTGATTCGCCCAGCCCGCGAAGCGCTCGGCTCCTTCCTGCCGAAGCTGACGATCATCGATCTGCCGAGCTTCAAAGCAGATCCGGAGCGCTACGGCTGCCGCACCGAGACGGTCATCGCCTGCGACTTCACCAACGGCCTGATCCTGATCGGCGGCACGTCCTATGCCGGCGAAATGAAGAAGTCGGTCTTCACCGTTCTCAACTACCTGCTGCCGAAGAAGGGCGTCATGCCGATGCACTGCTCGGCAAACGTTGGCCCGGCCGGCGACACCGCGATCTTCTTCGGCCTCTCCGGCACCGGCAAGACGACGCTTTCGGCCGACCCGACCCGCACGCTGATCGGCGACGACGAGCACGGCTGGGGCGAGCAGGGCGTCTTCAACTTCGAAGGCGGCTGCTACGCCAAGGCGATCCGCCTGTCGGAAGCCGCCGAGCCGGAAATCTACGCCACGACCCGCCGCTTCGGCACCGTCATGGAAAACGTCGTGCTTGACGAGCGCCGCGTTCCTGATTTCGACGACGGTTCGCTGACGGAAAACACCCGTTGCGCCTATCCGCTCGACTTCATCCCGAATGCCAGCGCCACCGGCACCGCACCGCAGCCGCGCACCATCATCATGCTGACCGCCGATGCGTTCGGCGTGATGCCGCCTATTGCCAAGCTGACGCCGGAACAGGCGATGTACCACTTCCTTTCCGGCTACACCGCCAAGGTCGCCGGCACGGAAAAGGGCGTTACCGAGCCGGAAGCCACCTTCTCGACCTGCTTCGGCGCACCGTTCATGCCGCGTCACCCGTCGGAATACGGCAACCTGCTGAAGGACCTGATCGCCAAGAACGGTGTCACCTGCTGGCTGGTGAACACGGGCTGGACCGGCGGCGCCTACGGCACCGGCAGCCGCATGCCGATCAAGGTAACGCGCGCTCTGCTCGCGGCCGCGCTTGACGGCTCGCTGAACGCTGCGGAACTGCGCACCGATGCCAACTTCGGCTTTGCCGTTCCGGTCTCGGTCCCGGGCGTCGACGACGGCATCCTCGACCCACGCTCGACCTGGGCCGATGGTGCAGCCTATGACGCACAGGCCCGCCGCCTGGTCGACATGTTCATCACGAACTTCGCCAAGTTCGAGAGCCATGTGGACGGCAGCGTTCGCGACGCGGCTCCCGGTACGAAGATCGCCGCCGAATAAACATTGTCGGCTATGATTCACGTGAAACCCGGTCCTTGTGGCCGGGTTTTTCGCTTTCGCGTCTGCTCTATGTCCCTTTAAATCCTCTTCGATCTAAGGCGAGCCAGAGTGCTACGGCGACCTTTGCGCCTCTGATGAGACGCGCGGCGCCGCAGTGTTTTCAACGGGTTCGCTCTGTGCCATAGATCGGGCCGAGGTGAACCATGGCCAGCGACCCGCTCTACATAAACGACAATATCGTCCTTGCCGGCTGGGAGCTGACGGAGCAATTCGTGCTGGCCGGTGGCCCGGGCGGGCAGAACGTCAACAAGGTGTCGACCGCCGTTCAGCTGTTCTTCAACGTCCAGGCGTCTCCGGCGCTTTCCGATCGCATCAAGGCCAACGCCCTGAAGATCGCCGGCAAGCGCGCCTCGAAAGAGGGCGTGCTGATGATCGAGGCGAGCCGCTTTCGCAGCCAGGAGCGCAACCGCGAGGATGCGCGCGAGCGGCTGAAGGAGTTGATCCTGAAGGCTGCCGAACCCCCGCCGCCGCCGCGCAAGAAGACCAAGCCGACGCGCGGTTCCGTCGAGCGGCGTCTCAAGGAGAAGTCGGGTCGCGGGGAGATCAAGAAGCTCAGGGGCCGGCCTGGAGGCGATTGATTCTTTTTGCGGCTCCCTTGCCTTTTGGCGGGCAGCGCCCTCTCTTATCGAGCAGTGTTTTCGCAAAAGGAGGTGGCATGAAAGAGACCGCGTCCGCTGAGAGAACGGATCACTGAGATGCAGGTGATGATTGAGGGACAGCCACGCTTCCAGCCTTTCGGCTTATCCTGTTGGGGTTTTGGAGATCTCAACACGGGAGTTGGAAGCATGACTGCGTCCTATGATTACCATATCGGGGTCGACTACCACAAATCCTACAGCCATCTGGTGGTGCAAGATTCAGGCGGCAAGACGCTCAGATCCGGCCGGGTGAAGAACGATCGCCAGTCGCTCGGCAGCTTTCTCGAGCGGTACCGCGAAAACAGCCATGCGGTTGTCGAGGCGACGCGCAACTGGATGGTGATCTACGACTGGCTCGACGACATTTGTGATGATGTCGTTCTCGCCCACCCGTTGAAGGTCAAGGCGATCGCCGACGCCAAGATCAAGACCGACAAGATCGATGCGACCGTGCTGGCGCATTTGCTGCGCGCCGACCTGGTGCCGGAAGCCTGGGCGCCAAGCGAGCGGTCGCGGGACCTGCGTGTCGCCCTGCGGGAGCGGATGTTCTACGTGCGGCTGCGCACGATGACGAAGAACCGCATCGTCACGGTGTTTGATCGCTATCCGGAGCAGACGGCGCAACTGAAGACGCTCGGCGATCTGTTTGGTAAGGCCGGCCGCATTCAGCTTTCGCAGGTCAACGTCTCTGAGATCGACCGCATCCAGATCGACCGTGGCCTCGCTTTCATTGGCGCCATCAATGAGCGGATCAAGCAGTCGGAAGCGACGATCCGGGCGATGACCAAGGCCAATCCCAACGTGAGGCTGTTGAAGACGATCCCCGGCATCGGCGAGTTCTTCGCCCGTCTGATCGACGCGGAGATCGATGACATAGCGCGGTTCCGCAACCCGAAGAAGCTGGCCGCCTATGCCGGGCTGGTGCCCTCGACCTATTCGAGCGGCGGCAAGACCTATCACGGCAAGACCATCAAGCAGGGCAACAAGTGGCTGCGCTGGGCTTTTGTCGAAGCGGTCACCCCGGCGATCGCCAGCGATCCACAGCTTCGCGCCCAATATGAGCACCTGAAGATCAGAGGAACCAACAAGGCGCGTGTGGCGATGGCGCGCAAGCTTTTGACGATCGCCTTCCAGATCCTGCGCGACCAGCGCGCTTACGAGCCGCGCGGCGAAAGCATCATCACGGAAGGCGCGTCAATGAAATCCCGACTGTCCTGATGACTTTCTAGCGAGCCTAGCAGTGCCGGGCTGCGCTCCTCAAGGAGAATGGGAAGCCGGGAGCCGAACGCCACTCTGTGACCGAAGCCAAGGCATCAGGTCACGCATTGGAGAATGGTTCAGAACCGAAGGACGGCCCTGTCCAGCGGAACGAAGACCATTGAGCCGATCGGCAAAAAGGCCGGTCAGAACAAAACCGAACCCAAGGAAAGCCGCCAACTCAAGGCGTTCTGCCCCTTGCGTTCTTTCATTGGAGATATTCATGGGTCTTTTCAGCTTTATCAAGAACGCCGGCAAGAAGCTTGGTATCGGCGGCGACGACGATGCTCCGGATGCCGAAAGCGTTCAGAAGGAACTTGCATCCCACGATCTCGGCACCAAGGACGTGCAGGTCGAAGTGGCCGGTGACAAGGTCGTGCTGAAGGGTGTCGTGAAGGACCAGAGCGTCTTCGAAAAGGCCGTCGTCGCCGTCGGCAACACGCTCGGCGTGTCCGCAGTCGAGGCCTCCGAACTCAAGGTCGCCGATGCCGGCGCAGCACCTGCTCCGGCAAAGGAGCCCGTCTTCTATACGGTCAAGAAGGGCGATAACCTCTGGAAGATTGCCGAGGCGCAGTACGGCAAGGGCAAGGGCGCCAAGCACACGGTGATCTTCGAAGCCAACAAGCCGATGCTGACCCATCCGGACAAGATCTATCCCGGCCAGGTTCTGCGCATTCCGGATCTGGATGCGGCCTGAGCGTGTCCTTCAGGCGTTCTCTCGTCGTTGCCGCGCTGGCAAGCCTCTGGCTTGCCAGCGGTTCTTTGGCGCAGCCTTTCCGTGAACCCGCCAAGGGCAGTACGGAGCGTGCCGCCATCCTCGACGCGATCCGCCCCGCGGTCGAAGCCGAGATGCGCGGTCCCGTCGAATTCGTCGTCACCACCATGCGTGCCGCACCCAACTGGGCCTTCATGCAGGTCGAGCCGCAACGGCCGGGTGGCGGATCGATCGAGCTTTCGCAAACCGGGTTGCGCGACGAGGCAGACATGATGGATGGTCTGACGGTGTTCGCACTCGTCAGCTTCCAGAATGGCCGCTGGAACCTGGTCGATCACGTCGTTGGGCCGACGGATGTGGCCTATGCCGGCTGGCCGCTTCGCTACGGTGTGCCGGCGGCACTTCTCGGCCTGGAACAATAAGGACTGCTTCTCATGCAGGTGCTCCCGAAAGGGATCAGACATATTCCGGGTTATCTCGATCGTGCCCGGCAAGAGCAACTGGTCGAGGCCATTCGGTCAGTCGTTGCCGAAGCGCCGCTGTTCGTGCCGGAAATGCCGAAGACTGGCAAACCCATGTCGGTGCGCATGACCAATTGCGGCGCGCTCGGCTGGGTCACGGATCGCGATCGCGGCTATCGTTACCAGTCTCAGCATCCGGTGACCGGCCGCCCCTGGCCGGTCATGCCGGAGATCCTGCTCGATATCTGGGATGCGGTTTCCGCAAGCAGCAAGACGCCCGAGGCCTGCCTGGTAAACTTCTATTCCGAAGAGGCCCGCATGGGGCTGCACCAGGATCGCGACGAGCGCGATCTTGAAACCGCCGTCGTCTCGATCTCGCTTGGTGACAGCTGCCTCTTCCGCGTGGGTGGCAATTCGCGCGGCGGCCAGACCATGTCCTTCCGGCTGGAAAGCGGCGATGTCGTGGTGCTGGGTGGGGAAGGGCGTCTCGCCTTCCATGGCGTCGACCGGATCTATCCGAGCACGTCGACGCTGCTGAAGAATGGCGGGCGGGTCAATCTGACACTCCGCCGCGTCAATCCCTGAGGATGCACCGGAAGCTTAGAGCTTCCTGAGCGCCACCTTTTCGGTCAGATGGTTCGGGCCCTTTTGCAGGATCAGGTCGGCGCGCGGGCGCGTCGGCAGGATGTTCTGGTGCAGGTTCTTCAGGTTGATGTTGTGCCACAATCCCTCGGCAGTGGCCCGGGCTGCATCCTCGCTGATCGTGGCGTAGCGGTGGAAGTAGGATTCCGGGTTCTTGAACGCGGTTTCGCGCAGCCGCATGAAGCGGTTGACGTACCAGCTGTGGATCAGGCTCTCCTCGGCATCGATATAGATCGAGAAGTCGAAGAAATCCGAGACCATCGGCACGATCTTGCCGTCGGCCGGCAGGTTGCGCGACTGCAGAACGTTGATGCCTTCGAAGATCAGGATATCTGGCCGGTCGATGACCGTGAACTGGTCGGGCAGCACGTCATAGGTCAGGTGCGAATAGCTGGGCGCCTTGACGTTCGGCTGGCCGGCCTTGATCGCCGACAGGAAGCGCAGGAGCGCGCCGACGTCGTAGCTCTCCGGAAAGCCCTTGCGGTCCATCATGTTTTCGCGCTGGAGCACGGCGTTCGGATAGAGGAAACCGTCTGTTGTCACCAGGTCGACCTTCGGGCTCGACGGCCAACGCGCCAGAAGCTGCGCCAGGATACGGGCCGTCGTCGACTTGCCGACGGCGACCGATCCGGCAATGCCGATGACGAAGGGGGTCTTCGTCTCGGACATGCTGAGGAAGCGCTTGCGCTGCTCGAAGAGCATCTGCGACGATTCCACATGGGTCGAAAGCAGGCGTGACAGCGACAGGTAGATCTGCCGGACCTCGCCGAGATCGACGGGGTCGTTCAACGAGCGCAGCCGCTGTACCTCGTCGGCCGTCAGCGTCATCGGCGTATCGGCGCGAAAGCGCGACCATTCCTCGGCGGTGAAGAAATGATAGGGCGAGTAGTCCCGCTTCTGGAGGTTGTCGGGCAGGTCGGCTGCTTCGATGTCTTTCGCCGCGATCGTCATGGGGTCTGCCGATTTGCCTTTTCCTGCAGGCCGGATTGGTTGGTCCGTCGCTGAAGTTCGTTGAGCACATCCTGCAACGGAACGTCGGCGATCTTCAATACGACCATTAGATGATAGAGGAGATCGGCGCTTTCGGCGATGAGATTTGCGCGGTCGTTGCTGATGGCCGCGATCACGGTTTCAACCGCTTCCTCGCCGAGTTTCTTCGCCGCCTTCGGCTGGCCGCTTGCCACCAGTTTTGCCGTCCAGGATTCGTCCGGCGCCGCCATCGCGCGTGTCGCGACGATGGCTTCGAGGTCGGAAAGTGTGAAGTCGCCCATGGGAGATCCTGAAGCTCAGTCGAGGCGCATGGCGATGCCATGCTCCGCCATATAGCGCTTGGTTTCGCCAATGCTATAGGTGCCGAAGTGGAAGATGGAGGCGGCAAGGACCGCGGTCGCGTGACCGTCCTTGATGCCGGCGACCATGTGGTCGAGTGTGCCGACGCCACCCGACGCGATAACGGGCGCGCGGACCGCGTCGGCGACGGCGCGGGTAAGCGCGATGTCGTAGCCGCTCTTGGTGCCGTCACGGTCCATCGAGGTCAAAAGGATCTCGCCGGCGCCGAGATCGACCACCCGACGGGCAAAATCGATCGCGTCGATGCCGGTCGGCTGGCGTCCGCCATGGGTGAAGATCTCCCAGCGATCCGCTTCGCCATCCGTCGAGACTTTCTTGGCGTCGATCGCGACGACGATGCACTGGTTGCCGAACTTGTCGGCGGCTTCGGCGACGAATTCCGGGTTCTTTACCGCAGCCGTGTTGATTGACACCTTGTCGGCGCCGGCCAGAAGCAGCTTGCGGATGTCGGAAACCTGGCGCACGCCGCCGCCGACGGTCAGCGGCATGAAGCACTGTTCGGCCGTACGGGCGATGACGTCGAAGATCGTCTCGCGATTGTCCGAGGACGCGGTGATGTCGAGGAAGCAGAGCTCGTCGGCGCCGGCAGCGTCATAGGCGCGGGCCGCTTCCACGGGGTCACCGGCGTCGATCAGGTCGACGAAGTTGACGCCCTTGACGACACGGCCGTCCTTGACGTCGAGGCAGGGGATAACGCGGGCTTTAAGCGTCATGGTTCAAGCCTTTCTCGCAGCGCGGATCAGCTCCAGCGCCTCCTGCGGGTCGATGCGGCCGTCATAGAGCGCGCGGCCGGAGATGGCGCCTTCGAGCTTGCGTGCGTCCGGCTCGACCATGCGGCGGATATCGTCCATCGAGGCGAGACCGCCCGATGCGATGACAGGAATGGAAACCGCGTCCGCCAGTTCCAGCGTCGAAGCCCAGTTGATACCGGTCAGGATGCCGTCGCGGTCGATGTCGGTATAGATGATCGCCGAAACGCCGGCGCCCTCGAACTTCTTGGCAAGCTCGATCACGCCGAGTTCGGAAGCCTCGGCCCAGCCTTCGACGGCAACCTTGCCGCCCTTGGCGTCGATGCCGACGGCGACCTTGCCGGGGAATTTGCGGCAGGCCTCGATCACGAGCGCCGGATCACGGACAGCCACGGTGCCGAGGATGACGCGGGCAAGCCCGCGCGACAGCCAGGTTTCGATATGGTCGAGCGTGCGGATGCCGCCGCCGAGCTGCACCGGGTTTTTGGTCGCCTTGAGAATGGCGTCAACGGCGGTACCGTTGACCGTCTCACCGGCAAAGGCGCCGTTGAGGTCGACCACGTGCAGCCATTCGAAGCCCTGGTCTTCAAAGGCGCGGGCCTGGGCCGCGGGGTCGGGGTTGTAAACCGTCGCCTGGTCCATGTCGCCAAGCTTCAGGCGCACGCATTGCCCGTCTTTCAGGTCGATCGCGGGAAAAAGGATCATGGGTCTGTCCAATCAGTCGTGCGAAAGCTCAGGGCTTCCAGCGCAGGAAATTCGAGATGAGGGC
This sequence comes from Ensifer adhaerens, assembly GCF_000697965.2. NCBI lineage: Bacteria > Pseudomonadati > Pseudomonadota > Alphaproteobacteria > Hyphomicrobiales > Rhizobiaceae > Ensifer > Ensifer adhaerens. The sequence goes on from NZ_CP015880.1 coordinate 3,725,873, forward strand.
AAGGCCAAGCGCCTGGCTCTTTTCCGGGTGGAACTGCGAGCCCGCCTTGTTGCCGTTGGCGACGAAGGCCGTGACGGGCCCGCCATAGTCGGCCTCAGCGACCACGTCGGCGGCGTTCTCAGCGGCCAGGTGGTACGAATGCACAAAATAGGCATGCAGACCGGCTTCGCCAACACGGATGCCGTCAAACAGCGGGTGCTCGCGCTTGAGCTTCAGCGTATTCCAGCCGATCTGCGGGATCTTCAGCGTGGTGTCGGCGGGCGTCATCTCGACGACATCGCCGGGGATCCAGCCAAAACCATGGGTGATGGTCTTTTCAAGTCCGCGCGACGACATCAGCTGCATGCCGACGCAGATGCCGAGGAAGGGCCGCCCAGCCTGTTCGACCGCCTCGGTCAACGCTTGCTCCATGCCGTCGACGGCAGCAAGGCCGCGGCGGCAATCGGCATAGGCGCCGACTCCCGGAAGCACGATGCGGTCGGCGCTCGCCACCCGTTCCGGCTTGTCGGTAAGGTCGATCTCGGCTGCAACGCCGGCTTCGCGGGCGGCCCGTTCAAAGGCCTTGGTGGCCGAGCGCAGATTGCCCGAGCCGTAATCGATGATGGCGACGCGCATCAGCGTTCTCCGTAGGAATCAAAAAGGCCGAGGCCGGGGCCGCCACTTGAGGGCTTGCGCACGGTCCAGTCGGCCGGGGAGGGGGCGGCGGGCTTGGTCTCATTCGAAGCCAGGCTCGTGAAATAGATCTCTTCGGCCGTTTCGAGATTGGGCGCCGGAACGATGGAACGCAGCGTCCAGTCACGGGCCGTCAGGCTGCGTGCCACCAGAACCGGCCCTTCGAGCGCCACCACCAGCCGAAGCGCGAGCTGGGCCAGGAGAGATGGCAAGAAGCCGCTTTCGTGGTTCGACAGGAATATTAACGAGATCTGCAGAACAGCAACTGCGATTCCGATTGCCCATTGACGCTTGGCGAGAAGCCAGAGCGCCGGGAAAAGGAAGGCCCACCAGGAAAAGCCGTCGGCGACGAAGCGCGCCCGCTCGTCGTTGGCGCGCGCACCCGGCGGGGTGAGGATCATGTAAGAAGCCATGAGTCAAAGCCAGTGACTGGCCGCTTAGGCAAGGGTCCCCTTGGTCGAGGGAACGCGGCCGGCCTGGCGCGGGTCGATTTCGGTTGCGGTGCGGAGCACGCGGGCGACGGACTTGAAGCAGGTCTCGGCGATATGATGGTTGTTGGCGCCGTAGATGTTCTGGATATGCAGCGTGATCCCGGCATGCTGGGCGAGCGCCTGGAAGAACTCGCGCACGAGTTCCGTGTCGAAGGTGCCGATCTTCGGCGAGGTGAAGGTCACGTTCCAGACGAGGAACGGTCGGCCGGAAACGTCCACTGCCGCGCGGGTCATCGTTTCGTCCATCGCAAGATCGAGCGAGGCATAGCGGGTGATGCCGCGCCGGTCGCCAAGCGCCTTGGCAATCGCCTGGCCGATGGCAATGCCGGTGTCCTCGACCGTATGGTGGTCGTCGACATGCAGGTCGCCGTCAGTCTTGATCTCCATGTCGATCAGCGAATGTCGGGCGAGCTGGTCCAGCATATGGTCGAAGAAACCGACGCCGGTCGAAATCTTGGCGATTCCGGTGCCGTCGATGTTGACCGATACGGATACCGCGGTTTCGTTGGTCTTTCGCGAAACCTCTGCGGTGCGGCTGGACGTGGCTTCTGCCATCGGGCTCTCCTGTATACGCTGACGCGGCTCCTTATCAGGCAAAAGCTGAAATATCCAGAACTTGAGCGGTCGATTCGAATCATCCGGTGACAGTCGCCGAACGAAGATTGCGCCGGCGGCCTGTTGCCATTTGCAAACCCGTCTGCCGTACTTACATAGGCCTCAAGCAACCAGGCTCGAGTCACGAGCCGCAATGCCCCGCGTATCAGGGGCCTACGGGTAATTTCATGAGCGAACACAATCCCTACGGAACGATGCATGCGACGACCATCATAACGGTACGCAAGGATGGCAAGGTGGTGATGGCCGGCGACGGCCAGGTGAGCCTCGGCCAGACCGTGATGAAGAGCAACGCGCGCAAGGTGCGGCGGCTTGCCAAGGGCGACGTGATCGCCGGCTTTGCCGGTGCCACAGCCGATGCCTTCACGCTGCTGGAACGGCTCGAAGCAAAGCTCGAACAGTATCCCGACCAGCTGATGCGGGCAGCCGTCGAGCTCGCCAAGGACTGGCGCACCAACAAGTATCTGCGCAATCTCGAAGCGATGATGCTGGTGGCCGACAAGTCGATCACGCTGGCGATCACCGGCAACGGCGACGTTCTCGAACCCGAGCACGGCACGATTGCCATCGGATCGGGCGGCAACTACGCCTTTGCCGCGGCCCGCGCGCTGATGGACAGCGACAAGTCGGCCGAGGATATTGCCCGCAGGGCGCTGCAGATCGCCGGCGACATCTGCGTCTACACCAACCACAATATCGTCGTGGAGACACTGGATGCCCAATGAGCCCGCGCATGTCAGTTTCGTGCCGGTGGCCGATAGCCACCTGCCGCTGCTGCATGCCTGGCTGAGCGAGCCGCATGTGCGGCAATGGTGGGGCGACCCGGACAAGGAAGTGGAGCTGATCCGCGAAGGCTGCGCGTCAGGAGAAGTGGAAGGCTTCATCTTCCACGTGGCCGGCGAGCCGGCGGGCTACATCCAGTCCTGGGTGCCGGCCCAGTACCCGGACGACGAGCCCTGGGCGAAGGACATGCCGGCCGATGTGCCCGGTATCGACATCTTCATCGGCCCGGCGGAACTGACGGGCAGGGGCGTCGCATCGCTCGCGGTCCGGGCCTTTGCCGGGCGGCTCTTTGCCGCCGGCGCACCCCGCGTCGTGATCGACCCTGACGCCGGCAACCGAAGGGCCGTCAGCGCCTACACCAAGGCCGGCTTCGTGCCTTACGCAGAATGGATTGATACGTCCGGCCGCACACTCCTGATGGAGCTGACGCGGTCCGAGTTTGAGAGGACTACATGAGTACGTTTTCACCCAGAGAAATCGTGTCGGAACTCGACCGTTTCATCATCGGCCAGAACGACGCCAAGCGCGCCGTGGCGATCGCGCTCCGCAACCGCTGGCGCCGCCAGCAGCTCGGGGACGAGCTGCGCGACGAGGTGATGCCGAAGAACATCCTGATGATCGGACCGACCGGCGTCGGCAAGACCGAGATTTCCAGGCGGCTCGCCAAGCTCGCCGGCGCGCCCTTCGTCAAGGTCGAGGCGACCAAGTTCACCGAGGTCGGCTATGTCGGCCGCGACGTCGAGCAGATCATCCGTGACCTCGTCGAAGTCGGCATCGGTCTCGTGCGCGAAAAGCGCCGCGCCGAAGTCAAGGCAAAGGCGCACCAGAATGCCGAGGAGCGCGTGCTCGATGCACTGGTCGGCGCCACCGCGTCGCCGGCAACGCGCGACAGCTTCCGCAAGAAGCTGCGGGCCAACGAGCTCGACGACAAGGAAATCGAGATCGACATCGCCGAGACCGGCGCGCCGGGCGGCGGCTTCGAGATCCCGGGCATGCCGGGCGCCAATATCGGCGTGCTCAATCTCTCGGAGATGTTCGGCAAGGCGCTCGGCGGCCGCACCAAGAAGGTCAAGACGACCGTCAAGGCCTCCTATGGCATGCTGATCGACGACGAGTCCGACAAGCTGCTCGACAACGAGCAGATTCAGCGCGAGGCCGTGAAAGCAGTCGAAGACGACGGCATCGTCTTCCTCGATGAGATCGACAAGATCGCCTCGCGGGAAGGCGGCATGGGTGCTGGCGTATCGCGTGAAGGCGTACAGCGGGACCTCTTGCCGCTCGTCGAAGGCACGACCGTTGCGACGAAGTATGGGCCAGTCAAGACCGACCACATCCTCTTCATCGCGTCCGGCGCCTTCCACGTGGCCAAGCCCTCGGACCTGCTGCCGGAGTTGCAGGGCCGCCTGCCGATCCGCGTCGAGCTGCGCGCGCTGACGAAGGAAGACTTCCGCCGCATCCTGACGGAAACCGAGGCGAGCCTCATCCGCCAGTACAAGGCGCTTCTGGACACAGAAGAGGTCAAGCTCGACTTCACCGATGACGCAATTGATGCGCTTGCAGACGTGGCGGTGCAGTTGAACGCCACGGTCGAGAACATCGGCGCCCGCCGGCTGCAGACCGTGATGGAGCGTGTGCTGGACGAGATCTCGTTCAATGCGCCGGACCGCGCCGGCCACGAGGTGACGATCGACGCTGAATATGTGCGCAAGCATGTCGGCGATCTCGCCGCCAACACCGACCTGTCGCGCTATATCCTGTGACATTTCGGTCGTAGGGCCATGCAAACGCCCGCAACCTTGAATACGCAGGCCGCCTGTCTCTCGACAGGCGGCCGCATTTTTTCTAACACGGGCGCGGTTATCGATCGTGGTCCGGGCATTTTTCCGACATGATCTTGGCGTAGGAGCGGCCCGCCGACCGAGGCAGCCTCCACCAGTCACAGGAAGAAGAGATCGTGCGTTTCACCGCCTGCATGCTCGCTATCGCCACGTTTTGCCTGAGCGCAAGCCAGTCATTCGCCGCGACCGACGTTCCGCCGGGCAACCGCAACGTCGAGCAACCGGCGATCCCCGGCGCATCCGTGCGCCGCACCAAGGCCGGCCGCACGTCCTTCGATGCCAAGTTCGAGAAGGTCCGCGATCTGCTAGCCACCGACAAGCAGCTGATCAGCAAGATCAAGTCCGTGTCGCGCGCCTATGGCATCGCACCGATCCACATGGTCGGCGCCATCGTCGGCGAACACACCTACAATGTCGACGCCTACGATCGGCTGCAGTCCTATTACGTCAAGGCGGCTGCTTATGCCGGCAACAGCTTCCAGTTCGGATACGATGGCGAGACCGTCGCTGAATTCGTGGCTCGGCCGCAATTTTCCGAATGCGGCGCCAAGAAGGGCGCCTATGCTCTGTGGAGCTGCCGCGAGCGGGTCTGGGACAACGACTTCCGCGGCAAATCGGTGGGCGGCAAGTCCTACCCGAACAACCGTTTCAGCGCCGTCTTCTTCCAGCCGTTCTTCGCCGGCCAGACCTTCGGCCTTGGCCAGATCAACCCGCTGACCGCACTGATGCTGACCGATATCGTGGCAAAGACCTCGGGCTATGAGCGCCTCGATGAGAACAATGCCGCCGGCGTCTATGAGGCGATCATGGATCCGGACGTGTCGCTTGCCTATATGGCGGCCTCGATCCGTCACTCGATCGACGCCTACAAGTCGATCGCAGGGGTCGATATTTCGACCAACCCCGGTGTAACCGCGACGCTCTACAATGTCGGCAATCCGGATGGCCGCGCGGCAGCGCTCGCCGCCAAGATCCAGAGCGGTCAGGCGCAATGGCCGGAGGAAAACTATTACGGCTGGCTCGTCAACGACAAGCTGACGGAACTCGAAAGCCTGCTGTGATTCACGTGAAGCACTTTCCTTGATTGCGCCGTAAAAACCTGAAATCCTGGGGCAATCGAGAAAGGCAATCACCATGGACATGCGTCCGGAGCCGTTCGAACCGCCGGCTCCCGTTCCCCGTGTCGGCATTCCTTCCTACCTGAAGATCATCAGGACCGTGCTGCGCAATCCGCTCGAACTGTGGGGCGAGCCATCCTATACGCTGCCCTGGATCGAGACGAAGTTCGTTACCCAGCGCACCCTGATCGTCAACGATCCCGGCCTCATCCGCCATATCCTCGTCGATAACGTCGCCAATTACGAAATGTCGAAGGTGCGCCGGCTGATCCTGCGGCCCATCCTGCGCGACGGGCTGCTGACGGCGGAAGGTGAGGTCTGGAAGCGTTCGCGCAAGGCCATGGCGCCGGTGTTCACGCCGCGCCACGCCAAGGGCTTTGCCGGCCAGATGCTGCGCAGTTCGGAGCAGTTCGTCGAGCGCTATGCCGGAGCCCAGGAAGCTCCCTTTACCACCAATGTCGCCAACGACATGACGGAACTGACCTTCGACATCCTGGCCGAAACGCTGTTTTCCGGTGAGGTCGCCGTCGAGCGCGAAGGCTTCGTCCAGAGCGTCGAGGAATTGCTGCACCGCATGGGCCGCGTCGATCCGATGGACATTCTGCTGGCGCCCGAATGGATCCCGCGCCCGACCCGCATCGGCGGCAGGAAGGTGATGAACCGCTTCCGCTCGATCGTGTCGGAGACCATGGCGCTTCGCCGCCGCAAGATGGCGGAGGACCCCAAGGGCACGCCGCAGGATTTCCTGACGTTGCTTCTGGAGATCGAGGGCAGCCAGGGCCTTTCGACCGCTGAGATCGAGGACAACATCCTGACCTTCATCGGTGCCGGGCACGAGACCACCGCCCGGGCACTCGCCTGGACGCTCTACTGCGTTGCCAACACGCCGGCCTATCGCGAAATCATGGAAGCCGAGATCGATACCGCGATGGCAAGCGGTGCCGAGCCGGTCGAATGGCTTGGTCTGATGCCGCATGTGCTCGCCGCCTTCGAGGAGGCGATGCGGCTCTATCCGCCGGCGCCGTCGATCAATCGCGCGGCGATCGAGGAAGACGCGTGGACCTCACCGACTGGCGAGCGGGTGCGCATCCCCAAAGGGATCGCCGTACTGATCATGCCCTGGACGCTGCATCGCCATGTGCTCTACTGGGATAAGCCGCGCGCGTTCATGCCCGAGCGTTTCCTGCCGGAAAACCGAGAGAAGCTGAACCGCTACCAGTATCTGCCCTTCGGTGCCGGCCCGCGCGTCTGCATCGGCGCGACTTTCGCGCTGCAGGAAGCGGTGATCGCGTTGGCAGTGATGATGCACCGCTACCGCTTCGATACGACCGCGGAAACCAATCCCTGGCCGGTGCAGCGGCTCACTACTCAACCGCGGGGCGGGTTGCCGATGAGGGTTTCGGCTCGCTGAAGGTCTTGCCGGGGATCGGTGACTGAACGGAACGCACCGGAGAATCCGCCGGCTTCGGCTGCTGTAGCATTTTCGACGGCTTCTTGATCGTCTTGATCTGTGCGCAGGTGGCGTCGCCGACATTGTCGCAGGGCTTGTAAACCACGATCTCGCTTCCGGCGCCATCGTCCCAGACCGCCTGGATCGTCAGCGTCTGCGCCGTTTTGGCAGGCAGCGAGATGTAGACATATTCGGCCGTCTCGTCGCCCGGCAGGTTGAAGGGCAGCTGCGGATTGCACTTGGCCAGCGGGAAGCGTTGGTCGAGCGCATCCGAATTGATCGAGTAGCGGATTTCCGATAGCCGGCAATGCATCGTCTGCAATGCCGTGAAATAGATCAGCTGCCGGTCGTCATAGTCGCGAAACTGGATCCAGCCGGTCTGCTTGTTGGCATCGAGCATCGCCTTGTAGATCGCGACTTCGGGCAGCTGCGGCTTGTATTCCTCTTCCTCCGCGTCCTGTGCGCGGGACGGCATTGCTGCAAGACACAAGATGCCCGCTGACAGCAAGGCGACGAGCAACGGATGGCGTCGTTCGAGCATGCGATGGACCCCTGCCATTCTCACCGGTGTCGCTGAACTCATCGTCGATGTCTGCGACACGATGGTCTTCTCCTGAAATATGTCATATCACCGCATCGATCCCCATTGAACCCGGGGCCTCTGCGCCCCGCGCGAATTCCGGACTGCGCGAATTGACCTCCCATTTTCTTCTCGGCATCGACACCGGCGGCACCTACACCGACGCCGCCCTCTTCTCGGAGACGAAGGGGGTGGTCGCCAAGGCCAAGGCGCTGACGACCCGCCATGACCTCGCGGTCGGCATTTCCGGTGCAGTCGAAGCGGTGCTCGATCAGGCCAGCGTGCCGGTCTCGGCGATCAGCATGGTCTCCCTGTCGACGACGCTTGCCACCAATGCGCTGGTCGAAGGGCAGGGCGGCCGCGCCGGCCTCGTCATGATCGGCTTCGGCCCCGAGGATCTGAAGCGCGACGGTTTGCAGGAAGCGCTCGGCTCGGACCCGGTAGTCTTCCTGCCGGGCGGCCACAATGTGCATGGCGGTGAGACCCCGCTGGACATGAGCGAGCTCGACGCCGTCCTGCCGGTGCTGGCTGATCAGGTCTCCTCCTTCGCCATTGCCGGCTACTTCGCCGTTCGTAATCCGGATCATGAAAAGCGCGTGCGCGACCGCATCCGCGAGGTCTCGCACCTGCCGGTCACCTGCAGCCACGAACTGTCCTCGAAACTCGGCGGGCCGCGCCGTGCCTTGACGACGCTGCTCAACGCCCGCCTCGTCTCGATGATCGACCGGCTGATCGGGTCCTGCGAAGGGTTTCTCAAGGCGCGCGGCATCGACGTGCCAATGATGGTGGTGCGCGGTGACGGTGCGCTGATTTCGGCCGAGGAGGCGCGGCTGCGCCCGATCGAGACGATCCTCTCCGGTCCGGCAGCAAGCCTCGTCGGCGCGAGGCATCTGACCGGCCTCGACAACGCCGTGGTTTCGGATATCGGCGGCACCACCACCGACGTGGCCGTGCTCGATGGCGGCCGCCCGCGTCTCGATGCCGAAGGCGCCGTCGTTGGTGGTTTCCGCACCATGGTCGAGGCTGTTGCGATGCGGACCTACGGCCTTGGCGGTGATTCGGAAGTGCGCATCAACGATCGCGGCCTCAAGGCGAAGATCGACCTCGGTCCGCGCCGGCTGATGCCGCTGAGCCTCGCCGCAGCGCTCCACGGCGACGCCGTCATCTCGGTGCTGGAAAAACAGATGCGCGCCCAGCACACCGGGCGCAACAATGGGCGCTTTGCTGTGCGTACCGGCCTGCCGGATCATCTGGCAAGCGGCCTGCAGCCACAGGAGCAGGCGCTCTACGAGCGCATCGGTAGCGTCCCCGTCTCGCTTGAAACGCTGCTCGTCTCGACGCCACAGAAGGCGACGCTCGATCGTTTGGTGGCCCGGGGGCTCGTCCATATCTGCGGTCTGACGCCGTCCGACGCCATGCATGTGCTCGGCCGGCAGTCGCAATGGAACCTCGAAGCGGCCGAGCTTGGCATTCAGCTTGCGGCCCGGACCCGCGACGGCTCCGGCCAGCCGATTGCTTCTTCTCCACAGGCGCTGGCGCAGATGATCGTCGATCGGCTGACGCGGCAATCCTCCGAGGTCATCCTGCAGGCCTGCCTCGGCGAGGACGGCGCCGGCGCGATCGATCCCGCCGTGTCGCAGGCCGTCGATCGTGCGCTGACCCGGACGCCCGGCATCGTCCGGTTCTCACTTGGTCTCGATCGTCCGCTCGTCGGACTTGGCGCTTCGGCGCCGGTTTATTACCCGGCTATTACCGAGATGCTCGGAACCGAAGCCGCCATTCCCGAGGAGGCCGGCGTCGCCAATGCCGTCGGCGCCGTGGTCGGCCAGGTAAGCGCCACCGTCACCGTTTTCGTGACGATGCCGGAGGAGGGCATTTTTGTCGTCAACGGGGCCGGGGCCAGCGAACGCTTTCTCGATCAGGAAAAGGCTTTTGGTGCCGCGCGCCGACGGGCCGAGACCGCAGCTCTGGAGGCGGCGCGCACCAACGGTGCCGATGATCCCGCGTCGTTGCTGCGCGAGGAAATCGACGCGCCGGAGGTCGAGGGCAGCCCCAAGCTGATCGAGGCCCGGTTCATTGCGTCCGCCAGCGGCCGGCCGCGCATCGCGCACGGCTGATCTTTTCCGTTTCGGAAACAATTCTTCGCATCCTTGCAGAATTGACAGGGAATGAATTGGTGAGAAACTGCGGCCGTTTCACGCGCGTATTGCGCATGGGCTGGTCCGAGACTCGCTTCAGGCGCAAGATCAACATGTTGGGGCGTTTTCATCGCATCCGTTCGGATCGGTGGCGCTCCTTACGTCTATTTCAAGGAGTTGGCAGATGGACCGCATTGAGACGTATGGATTGAAGATTGATGCGGACCTCCATCGCTTCCTGATGGAAGAGGCGATGCCGGGCACCGGCGTCGATGCAGAGCACTTCTTTGCTGAGCTTTCCGCCCTCGTGCACGATCTGGCGCCGAAGAACCGGGCGCTGCTCGCCAAGCGCGACGACCTGCAGGCCAAGCTCGACGCCTGGTACAAGCAGAACGGCGCCCCCAGCGATATGGAGACCTATCAGGCCTTCCTGCGCGATATCGGCTACCTGCTGCCCGAGGGTGGCGAGTTCAGCGTTTCGACCGCCAATGTCGATCCGGAGATCGCGACGATCGCCGGCCCCCAGCTCGTCGTTCCGGTCATGAATGCGCGCTATGCGCTGAACGCCGCCAATGCACGCTGGGGCTCGCTCTACGATGCGCTCTACGGCACGGACGCGATTTCGGACGCTGATGGCGCCGAGAAGGGCCGCGGCTACAATCCGAAGCGCGGCGCCAAGGTCATCGCCTGGGCGCGAAACTTCCTCGACGCCAGTGCGCCGCTGGCGAATGGAAGCTGGGCGGACGTTACTTCCCTGAAGGTTGCTGGCAGTGCGCTGGCGATTGGTCTCAAGGATGGTTCGAGCACTGCACTGCGCAACGCCGCTCAATTCGCCGGCTATTCCGGGGCTGAAGGTGCGCGCTTCGAGATCGTTCTCCGGCACAACAATCTGCATGCGATCGTCGTCCTCGACGCCACCACGCCGATCGGCAAGGAAGATCCGGCGGGCATCGCCGACGTCATTCTCGAATCGGCGATCACCACGATCATGGACTGCGAAGATTCTGTCGCCGCCGTCGATGCCGAAGACAAGGTTGTCGTCTACCGCAACTGGCTCGGCCTGATGAAGGGCGACCTCGAAGAAGAGGTTGCCAAGGGCGGCAAGACCTTTACCCGTCGTCTCAATGCCGACCGCGTTTACACGGCAACTGCCGGCGGTACGCTTTCCCTTCCCGGCCGCTCGCTAATGCTGGTCCGCAACGTCGGCCACCTCATGACGAATCCGGCTATCCTTGACCGCGACGGCAAGGAAGTGCCCGAGGGCATCATGGACGCGATGGTGACGGCGCTGATTGCCCTCCACGATGTCGGCAACGGCGGTCGCCGCATGAACTCCCGCGAGGGTTCCATGTATGTCGTCAAGCCGAAGATGCATGGCCCCGAGGAAGTCGCCTTCGCCAGCGAGATTTTCGCCCGTGTCGAAAAGGCGCTCCGCATGCCCGCCAACACCATGAAGATGGGCATCATGGACGAGGAGCGCCGCACGACGGTCAACCTCAAGGAATGCATCCGCGCGGCCCGCGAGCGCGTCGTCTTCATCAACACCGGCTTCCTCGATCGCACCGGCGACGAAATGCACACCTCCATGGAAGCCGGCCCGATGATCCGCAAGGGTGACATGAAGCAGGCAGCCTGGATCGGCGCCTATGAAAACTGGAACGTCGACATCGGGCTTGAATGTGGCCTGTCCGGTCACGCCCAGATCGGCAAGGGCATGTGGGCGATGCCCGATCTGATGGCGGCGATGCTCGAACAGAAGATCGCCCACCCGAAGGCCGGCGCCAACACCGCCTGGGTGCCGTCGCCCACGGCGGCCACTCTGCACGCGACCCACTACCACCGCGTCAATGTTGCCGAGGTCCAGGCGAGCCTGAAGAGCCGCGCCCGCGCCCAGCTCTCCGATATCCTGTCGGTGCCGGTAGCCGTCCGCCCGAACTGGACGCCCGAGGAAATCCAGCGCGAACTCGACAACAACGCGCAAGGCATTCTCGGCTACGTCGTGCGCTGGGTCGATCAGGGCGTCGGCTGCTCGAAGGTTCCCGACATCAACAATGTCGGCCTGATGGAAGACCGTGCGACGCTGCGCATCTCCGCCCAGCACATGGCCAACTGGCTGCATCATGGCGTCGTCACCGAGGCCCAGGTCGTCGAGACGATGAAGCGCATGGCGGCCGTCGTCGACAGTCAGAACGCTGATGATCCGCTCTACGTCGCGATGGCCGGCAATTTCGACCGTTCGATTGCCTTCCAGGCCGCCGTCGAACTCGTCCTCCAGGGCCGCGAGCAGCCGAACGGCTACACCGAGCCGGTCCTGCACCGCCGCCGCCTGGAGCTGAAGGCGCGCAACGCCGCCTGATTCGCCACCGAAGTCGGGGTATTGGAAAAGAGCCGTGCGTTCACATGAACGCACGGCTCTTTCGTTTCAGCGGTGGTCCGGTCTTCCAGACACGATCGCAGCCCGTGCCGCTCTAAAACTCCGCCCAGCCGTCCGTTGCGAGTGCGGCATTGCCGTGGGTGGCATAGGGGGCTGGTCGGCGTACCGGCTGAGGACGTCCCTGGTCACGCGTGGTTGCGGCGACTGCCGGGGCAGGCGCCATCGGCCTGCCCTTTGGCTGGGCCTCGCCGGCGAGCGTGAAACGGTCGATCAGGTTGCGCAGGTTCGTGCCTTCCTGCGCCAGCGTCGCGGAGGCCGCATTGGCTTCCTCGACCATCGCTGCGTTCCGCTGCGTTACCTGGTCCATCTGGTTGACGGCGGTGTTGACTTCGCTCAATCCCACCGACTGTTCGCGGGCGGAGGTGGCGATCGCCGCCATGTGTTCGTTGATCGTGATCACATGCGCTTCGATCGTCTGCAGCGCCTCGCCGGTGTCGCGCACCAGGTGCACGCCGTTCTCGACCTCCCGGCTCGATGTACGGATGAGATCCTTGATTTCTTTCGCAGCCTTCGCCGAGCGCTGAGCGAGCTCGCGCACCTCCTGGGCCACGACGGCGAAGCCCTTTCCCGCTTCGCCGGCCCGCGCTGCTTCGACGCCGGCATTCAGCGCCAAGAGATTTGTCTGGAAGGCGATCTCGTCGATGACGCCGATAATGCTGGAAATCTGGCTGGAGGATTCCTCGATCCGACGCATGGCTTCCACCGCGTTGGCGACGACGACGGCGGATTGGGCCGCGCTGGTCTTCGCCTCGCCGGCGATGTCGCGTGCCTCCTCCGTCCGTCTTGAGGAATTGCTGACATTGGCGGTGATCTGATCGAGCGCCGCGGCCGTTTCCTCGAGAGACGCGGCCTGCTGTTCGGTGCGCTTGGACAGGTCGTCGGCGCTCTGGCTGATTTCGCGCGTGCCCATGCCGATGTTTTGGGCGCTGTCGGCAACGGCGAGAAGCGCATCGTTCAACTGCGCGGCCGCCTTGTTGAGGTCGTGCCGCAATTGTTCGAACTCGGCGGCGAACGGCTCATGTAGCTGAACGGCGAGATCGCCGTTGGCCAGCCGCTGCAGGCCGCCGGCAAGTCCGGCGGTCGCCTGCGTCAGCTTTTCCTGCGCCGCCTGCTCCGCCGCCTTCTGGACGCGGACACGTTCGGCCTCGCCGTTGCGGCGGTTCTCCTCGGCCTCCGCCTGCAGCCGAAGATTCGAGCGCGCCGCCTCGCGGAAGGATTGAATGGCGCGGGCCATTTCGGCGATCTCGTCCTTGCCGCGCACCGGCTCGTCGGCATCTTCAACGTGGCCGTCGATCAGCCGGCGCATGGCGGCGATCTGGCGGGCGAGCGGTCCGACGACGCCGCGCAGCACCACAAGCAGGGTGCCGCCAGCAAGCGCCACGACGAGAACGATGATCCCAATGTTGAGTGTCTGTACGGTTTCGAACTCGTGATGCTTGGCCTCGAAGGCCGTACCCGAAAGTTCGACCTGCAGGTCCGAAATCTCGGAGATCGTGGCCGTCAGCGGATCGATCGTAGCGTAGAGCTTGTCGCGCACGAAGGCATCAAGAGCCTTCTGGTCCTTGGCCGAGAGGATTTGCGTGAGTGCCGTGATCGAATCCATCGCAACGACCATCTGGCTTCGTGCATTGTCGACGAGGTTCCGTTCCTCGTCGGTCATCGAGGTCGCCGCATAGGCATCCCAGTTTGACTTGATCGTTTCCCGTGCGGCATTGACCGAGGCAAGCCCGCTCTCCATCGATTCGTTGCCATTGCGCACCTTGTGGGCAGCATCGACGATCGAGACCGCAAAGGCGTCGGAAGTCGCCTTCAGGTTCTTCAGCGGCACAATGCGATCGGCGTAGACCGCGTCCATCATGTCGCTGGTTTCCGACAGCGTGCTCTGGCTGTGAATAGCGATGCCGATAGCGATGGATGATAGAAGCGCGATTGCGCCGATAAGCTTGGTCTTGATCAGCATGCCAGTCCCTCCCGAGCGGAATTTCGTGGGCACACTGTTTCGATTATTTAGATAACGCTTACTTAATAAGCGGCTGAATTTAAGTCGAAATTGAACTTTCCGAGCGGACAGGGACAAATACCGCGACCCTGATTTGAGCGCGAATCAGGACGGCAACTTTGCGTCGATGGTGTGCCTGCTTGCGGCTTTCGCTCGGAAGTTGGGTGACGTGAGCGCGAACGAAAAAAGCCGCCGACAGAGTCGGCGGCTTCGTCAGTCTCGATCTGATTCGATTACTGCTGGACGACGACGCGGGCGCTCTTGCCGGGGCGAACGCGCGAATAGAGGTCGATGATGTCCTGGTTGATCAGGCGGATGCAGCCGGACGAAGCGGCGGTACCGATCGAGGACCATTCCGGCGTGCCGTGCAGACGGAACAGTGTATCCTTGCCCTGGTCATTGAAGAGGTAGAGGGCACGGGCGCCAAGCGGGTTCTTGAGGCCGGGACCCATGCCATCTTCGACGTACTTGGCGACTTCCGGCTTGCGTTCCGCCATTTCCTTCGGCGGATGCCACATCGGCCATTCCTGCTTCCAGGCAATATAGGCTTCGCCTTCCCATGCAAAACCGGCCTTGCCGACGCCGATGCCGTAACGAACGGCCTTGCCGCCCGGCAGCACGTAGTAGAGGAAGCGATTCGGCGTGTTGACGACGATCGTTCCGGGGCGCTCGCTGGTGGCGTAATCGACGATCTGGCGATGGAAACGGGTATCGACCTTGCTGATCGGAATGGCCGGCAGCGCGTAACCGTGATCCTCAACTGCGCCATAATCGCCGTTAAAGATCTGATTCGTAGCAACCTGTACCGTTGCGGGCGCGGGTTCGTTCGCAGCCGTTTCGGGCTTGGACGAGGTCGTCGAGCAGCCGGCAACGGCGAGTGTCGCCGCGAGGCTGCACAAGAGGAAGGCATTGCGGAAGCGCATGGGAGTCTCTTAAAAAGAAGCGAAGTAAAAACTGGGTCGCCGCGACCAACAGTGACTACGGTTATTTTCGATTAGTTTGAGCTATGCAAGAGATTGCGCGGCCACAATTTGGCTGAAAAGTGCAAATTCCATGACCCTTGTTTTTTTGCAACAAAATGACCGGCTCAAAGGGACACCGGACGCATGACGATCCTCTCCATCCATGGCGACAACCCCTTGATCGACGGTCGCCAATCGAATCGCGCGATGATGGTGCGCCGCGGTGTGCAGCGGCTGTTCGCCGAACTGCGCCATTCGGTCCTGCCGGAATTGACCTTGGCAAGTGGACGGCGTGCCGATCTGATCTCCTTGTCGGCGAAGGGCGAGATCTGGATCGTCGAGATCAAAACCTCGATTGAGGACTTTCGCGTCGACCGCAAATGGCCGGACTACCGACAGCACTGCGACCGGCTGTTCTTCGCCACCCATGCCGCCGTGCCACTGGACATCTTTCCGGAGGACTGCGGACTGCTGCTGTCTGACGGTTATGAAGGCCACATCGTTCGCGAGGCGCCCGAACACAGGCTGCCGCCGGCGACACGCAAGTCGGTGCTGCAACTCTTTGCCCGTACGGCAGCACAACGGCTGATGCTTGCCGAATGGGCGGCCGAGCGCAACGGCGAACTCGGTGATTCGATCGGCGACATCCTCTCCGGCGGTCGCGACTGATCCCGCGGGGAAAAGCGACCGGAGCAGCTGTTGTGCGCCGGTCGTGGAAGTTGATTGCTTACTTCGGCGCGCGCTTGGCGAGAATGCGCTGCAGCGTGCGGCGATGCATGTTGAGCCGGCGCGCCGTTTCCGAGACGTTGCGCTCGCACATTTCATAGACGCGCTGAATATGTTCCCACCGCACGCGATCGGCCGACATCGGGTTTTCCGGCGGCTCGACGCGTTCGCCCTGGCGCTGCACGAGCGCGGCAAAGATGTCGTCGGCATCGGCAGGCTTGGCAAGATAGTCGACCGCGCCGAGCTTCACCGCGTTCACGGCGGTGGCGATGTTGCCGTAGCCGGTCAGCATGATCATGCGCGTGTCGTCGCGCCGTCCGCGGATCGCTTCGATCACGTCGAGGCCGCTGCCGTCGCCGAGCCTGAGGTCGATGACCGCATATTTCGGCGGGTTGCCCTTGGCCTTGGCGATGCCTTCCGCGACCGATTCGGCGATGTCGACCGAAAAGCCACGGGCTTCCATGGCGCGGGCCAACCGCCTGAGAAAGGGTGCGTCGTCATCGACGAGCAACAGGGTGCGGTCCGGTCCGATCAGTTCGGCGTCCTGTGCGGTGGTGCTGGGCGAAGCTGTCGATTTGTCGGTCATTCTCGCAATCCTTGGGCAAAAACGGAACGCTTTCGCCGAGATTATAGGTTTCTGCCTCGTTCAATAAACTGCGAAATGTCATTTCGCCAGTTTCGTATCCATCAGGGCGCGCGGCCATTCGACGCTGACCCGGGCGCCCGGCCTCTCCGGCCCGCCATTCTCGAAGCGCAGGCGCGCGCCCGAGCGTTCGAGCAGCGTCTTTGCGATAAAGAGCCCGAGCCCGAGGCCGCCGGCGCTGTCATCCTTCTGCCTGCGTGTCACATAGGGTTCGCCGATCCGCTGCAGGATATCGGGCGCGAAACCGTCACCATCGTCGGCGATCGTGACGCGAACCCGATCCGCCGTGTGCTCGACGGTTACGGTCACCTGTTTCTTGGCGTAGTCGACGGCGTTTTCCAAGAGGTTGCCGAGCCCATAGAGAATGCCGGCATTGCGGTTGCCGACCGGCTCCGTGGCACGGTCGCCCTTTTCGATGAGCTCGATGTGGATGCCGAACTCGCGATGCGGCGCCATCACCTCTTCGATCAGCGACGACAGCGGCAAAAGCCGCATGTGCTCCTCGCTCTCGGAGGACAGCGTCGTCAGCCGCTTCAGGATATCGCGGCAGCGTTCGCTCTGGCTGCGCAGCAGATGCACGTCCTCCCCGAAGCGCGGATCGTCGCCGAGTTCGCGTTCCATCTCCTTGGCGACGACGCTGATGGTCGCAAGCGGCGTGCCGAGTTCATGGGCTGCCGCTGCCGCAAGCCCATCGAGCTGCGACAGGTGCTTTTCCCGCTGAAGCACCAGTTCGGTCGCCGTCAGCGCTTCCGACAGCTCACTCGCTTCCAGCGACACGCGGTAGGTATAGAAGGCGGCAAAGGCGGTCATCGAGACGATCGCAAACCAGATGCCGGCGGTCAGCACCCGCGGCATCAGCAGGACCGTGCCCGGATACCAGGGCAGCGGAAAGGGTGAAAAGGCGAGTGCGGTGATGGCGATTACCGCAAAACCGGCAAGAATGATGCTGTGTGACTTCGGCTGCGACGCAGAGGAAATGATGACCGGGACGCAGAGCAGCGGCGCGAAGGGATTGGTGAGCCCGCCTGTGATGAACAGCAATCCGGTGATCTGCGCGAGATCGAGGCCGAGAAGCGCGAAGGCCGCCGGCGGCTGCAACCGGTGCGTCGGCGGATAGCGCAACGTCACATAGGCGTTGACCAGCGCGAGGCTCGCGATCAGCACCAGGCAGGAAATCAGCGGCAGAGGAAACTGCAGCCAGAAGGCCGTGATGAGGACGGCGATCGACTGGCCGCCGACGGCCAGCCAGCGCAGCCGGACGAGCGTCTGCAGGCGCAGGCTGCGGTTGCTGGTCTGGTCGTTGTTATGTTCGAGCGCAACAGTGGTCATTCGTGCCTGCATTTCAATGATCGATGCTTTCGTCTCATGTACCACGGGGCTTCGCCCGTGTCGTCGGCGCCGCATTGGCCGGATCCTCGGGCCAGGGATGCTTCGGATAGCGCCCGCGCATGTCGGCGCGCACATCGCGCCAGGAACCCGCCCAGAAACCGGGCAGGTCGCGCGTCGTCTGGATCGGCCGATGTCCGGGCGAGATCAGCTCGAGCAGCAACGGCAGCCGCCCATCGCCGATCGCCGGATGGGTCTTCAGGCCAAACAGCTCCTGTACCCGGATCGACAGCAGCGGCTCGTCGCCGTCGTAGTGGATCGGGTGCCGTTGCCCGGTCGGCGCCTCGAAATGCGTCGGCGCCAGCCGCCCGAGTTCCCGTTGCCGCTCGTGTGGAATGAGGGAGAGCAGACCGTCGGAGAGGTTGGATGCCTTGATGTCGGCAATCGCGGTGATGCCGTGCTGGAAGGGAACGAACCAGTCGTCGAGACGGTCGAGCAGCGCTTCGTCGGAAACATCCGGCCAGGGTTCACCGATCGAGCGGTTGAGGAAGCCGATGCGGTCGCGCATCTGCATCGCCTCCTTGGAGAAGGGCAGGATGGCAAGGCCGAGCTGGCGTACGCCGTCGGCGAGTGCCCGCGCCGCCGATTCACCGGTCGGTCGTGTGAGCGGCGCCTCCTCGAAGATGATGGCGCCGAGCCGCGTGACCCGACGCGCCCGCACCTGCCGGCTGGCCTTGTCGAAAAAGCTCTGGTCCTCGCGGGTTATCGCCTCGGGCATATGCGCCTCGACCTCGGCGCGCGTCAGTTCTGCCGCCGCCAGCACGCGCTGGCCGCCGGCGCGGCCGGTCAGGTCGGCGATGACGAGCATGGAAGCCGCCGCCAGCCGCTCCGTCTCGGGGATCTCGGCGCCCCGTCCGTTCGCCATGACGAACCGGCCGCGGCCACCGCGCTGCAGCGCGATGCGGTCGGGAAAGGCGTGCATCAGCAGGGCACCCGGCTGGATCGGTTCGCTCGATTTCGGCGCGCCCTTCAGCTCGGCCGCCATGCGCCGCGCCAGATTGCGCGAGGCGTCGGCGCGGTCGCCACGCTCCTGACGGAAGCGGCGCACCCGGTCCTCGAGATCGACGCTGTTACCGCCCAAGCCCTGTTCGGTCAGCATCACCGCCAAGAGACACGCGGTTTCCGCCTGTCCCTCTTCGGCCGCGGCAACCGCCATTGCCGCCAGCCGCGGCGGCAAGGCCAGGTCGCGGATCTTGCGGCCCGTCGGGGTCAGCGCGCCGGCCTCGTCCAGCGCGCCAAGGCTGGTCAGCAGTTTCCTCGCTTCGGCGAGTGTCGTCTCCGGCGGCGCGTCGA
>NZ_CP015881.1:1527500-1736943 GCF_000697965.2 Ensifer adhaerens
TCCTGGCCGTCCTGGAAGATATACATGGCGCGGGCGCCGAGCGGATTGTCGAGGCCCGGATCCATGCCGCCGGCATCGATGCCGTATTTCTTGAGGTGCGGCTGGCGTGCGACCATGTCGTCGGGCACCGTCCAGCGCGGCCACTTGCGCTTCCACTGCACCACGGCACGCCCCTTCCAGGCGCGGCCGGCCGCACCAAGACCGACGCCGTAACGGATGGCGCGGCCGCCGGGCAGGACGTAGTAGAGGAACATCGTCTGGGTATCGACGACGATCGAATGGGGCGGCTCGGTGGTGGCATAGGCCACTTCCTGGCGCAGGAACTGCGGCTTGATCTCGGTGTGCTGGATGCCCGGGACGTCGTAGCCTTCGTCCTTCACCGGCGCGTAGATCCTGGCATAGTCGAAGGTCTTCGTCGGCACGCCCGCCGCATCCGCCGCCTTTTCCGGCGAGCCGCCATCACCGCCGATCGGCTCGATCAGCTTCGGTTTCGGTTCGGGTTTCGGGATCTGCGTGCAGGCGCTCAAAACAGAGCTGGCGATCACCGCGAGCAGCGACCGGCGGGACAAATTCATCGACACTGTATTCAATTCCAGGGTTGGAGATTTCGGTTGGGAGGTCCGAGGGAAGGCCCAAGCCTGTTGGGCCGAACCGTGACCGAAATGTGGTGAAAATCTTTCTTTGGCGTGGATCGCTTGCGCGAGGCGGTACTCGTTTTCGAAGTGTTGCAGAATTCCCGCGCTCGCTGCCTGCCCTCACCTAACCGATCGCCATGTCGCCCTTGGTCGGATCCGGAATGACGACGATGGTGCTGCCGTCGCGGACCTGATCATGGAGGTAGACGACATCCTGATTGAGCAGGCGAATGCAGCCGGAAGAGACCGCCTTGCCGATCGAAAATGCCTCGGGACTGCCATGGATGCGGTAGAGCGTGTCCTTGCCGTCCTTATGGATATAGAGCGCGCGGGCGCCGAGCGGGTTCTTGATGCCCGGGGGCATGCCGCCATTGGCGATGCTGTAGGGCTGGAGTTTCGGCTGACGCGCGACCATCTCGTCGGGCGGCGTCCAGCGCGGCCATTTGCGCTTGTAGGCGACGATCGCCCGGCCCGACCAGGCAAAGCCCTCGCGCCCGACGCCGATGCCGTAGCGCATCGCCCGCCCGCCCGGCAGCACGTGATAGAGGTATTTCGCGGGCGTATCGACGATCAGCGTGCCGGGCCGCTCACTGGTCGGATAATCCACCTCCTGCCGCCAGAACTTCGGATCGACCTCGGCGATCTTCACCTCAGGGATCGGAAACTGCTCGTCGGGCATCGCATAGTACATCGGCGGCACCGTCCGGCCGGCTGAGGGGCGGACGGGCGTGACGGCTGCCGGCACCACCGCCGGTGTCGGGCGGGCGGTCGCGCAGCCGGTGACGATCAGCGAGGCCGCGCCGATGACAAGGCTGCGGCGGGTCAGCGTGATGCCGGTCTTTTGATCGGCCGTGGAGGAAGAAGGCTCGTGTGCTTCGGTCATATCGGGCATTCAACGGTTCGATTGTTGCAATGCCGCCTCAGAGGGAAGTCCTACCTTAAGGCTGCCTTAAGGGAGCGATTAAAGGATCGCGCTCTCAGAAATGTTAGGAGTAGCGATGCGAGTCCTGATCGTCGAAGACGACGATATCCTTAGAGACGGCCTGAAGGTCGGCCTGGCGCTGGCGGGCTTCACCACCGATGCCGTCGGCACCTGCGATGCGGCCGCGACGGCGCTTGCCGCCAACGGCTTCGACGCGGTCGTGCTCGACCTGATGCTGCCCGACGGCTCCGGTCTCGACATTCTGCGGGACCTGCGCGCCAGGCAGAGCGACATTCCGGTGCTGCTGTTGACCGCACGCGACACCGTGCGCGATCGCGTCGCCGGCCTCGACACTGGCGCCGACGACTATCTCGGCAAACCCTTCGACCTCGACGAGGTCGCCGCCAGGCTTCGGGCGCTGGCGCGACGCTCCAGCGGCCGGGCGAGCGCCGCGCTGGAATGGTCGACGCTCAGGCTCGATCCGGCCAGGCAATCGGTGGAACAGGCGGGCAAGCCGGTGCAACTCTCGCGGCGCGAATATTCCATCCTGCATACGCTGATGTCGCACCCGGGGGTGATCTTCTCCAAGACCAAGCTGGAAGACAAACTCTACGGCTGGCAGGAGGAAATCGAGAGCAACGCCGTGGAGGTGCACATCCACCATCTGCGCAACAAGCTCGGCCCGGGACTGATCGAAACCATCCGGGGCATCGGCTACCGGCTGGGCGGAGCCGGCTGATGCAATCGCTGCGCGCCCGGCTTTTCGCCATCCTCCTGATCACGACGGGGCTCCTGTGGCTATCGGCCACCGTCTGGATCTTCCTCAGCACCCGCGCCGAAGTCGAGCGCGTGCTCGACGCGCGGCTGATGGAGGCGGCGCGCATGGTGAATTCGCTGATCGTCAGCCCAGACATGATGAAGGAAGAAGGCGACACCCATGCCAACCGCCCGGCACAGAGCGCGATCAGGATCCCGCTGCTGGAGCACCCGCATTACGACCGGCAGCTCTCCTGCCAGATCTGGTCGCTGGACGGAACTCTGATCGGCAAGTCGGACAGCGCGCCCGACACAACGCTTGCGCCCCACGCCATGGGCTTTTCCGAAACCGTCATCAACGGCGAGACCTGGCGTGTCTTTGCGGTGGAGAATGCGAGCCTCGGCGTGCGCGTTCTCGTCGGTGACAACCTGCGCATCCGCGACCGGCTGGTCAACGACCTGGTCAAGGGGCTGTTGCTGCCGGCGCTGCTGATCATTCCGCTTCTGGCCGTGCTGATCTGGCTCTGCGTCGGGCGGGGCCTCGCGCCGCTGCGCAAGCTTGCCGGCGACCTTGCCGCGCGTGAAGCCTCCGACCTGCACGCGATCGAGGACACCGGCACGACGCGCGAGATCAGCCCGGTCTTGAAGTCGCTGAACGGCCTTTTTGCCCGTGTCGCCGGCGCCCGCGAGCGCGAGCAGAATTTCATCGCGTTTGCCGCCCACGAGTTGCGTACGCCGCTGGCGGGCCTCAAGACGCAGGCGCAGGTGGCGCTCGCCAGCGACGACGGCGAAATCCGCGAGAAGGCGCTCGGCCAGATCGTCGCCGGTGTCGACCGGACCGGCAAGCTGGTGCGGCAACTGCTCGATATCGCCTCGGTCGAAGCCACCGAGAGCGGCAGGCCGGCGGCCGGTTTTGATGTCGGCGAGATGCTGACAAGTCTTCGCACCGAACTCGCCGGCCAGGCGCGTCTCGTCGATGTTGTCGTCGACGGGGCGATGTCCGGTCTCAGGATCAATATGGATCCGGACCTCTTCCGGCTCGCGGCGCGCAACCTGCTCGAAAACGCCATCAACCATTCGCCACCGGGCGCAACGGTCTCTTGCCACGCCGAGATACGAGGCCAGCATCTGGCAATCGCGATCAACGACGAGGGGCCTGGCATCCCCGAGGAGGAAATGCCGCGCGTGACCGAGCGCTTCTTCCGCGGCCGGTTCAAGGCGGCGGCCGGCAGCGGGCTCGGCCTCAGCATCGTCGAGCGTGCGCTTGACCGAACCGGCGCCGAACTCGAACTGCGCAACCGACCGACCGGCGGCCTCTCGGCTCGCATCGTATTGTCGCAAGGCCTCGCGCCGTGAGCGATCGGGATTGTTTCAAACAGAAGGGGATGCGGGCGGAGACCGCACCCGTGTTGTCGTCTCGCTCTAAGCGCTTTTCCGCATCGGTGGGTCCGGCAGCGGCACCGCGGCCATCAGCGCCCGGGTGTAGGCGTCCTGCGGATCCTCGAACACGGCGCGGCGCGTTCCCATCTCGACGATGCGGCCGCCGCGCATGACGGCGACATGGTGCGACATCCGCTCGATCACAGCCATGTCGTGCGAGACGAAGAGATAGGCAAGACCCATCGTCTCCTGCAGTTCGAGCATCAGATCAAGCACGCGTGCCCGCACTGACACGTCGAGCGCGGCCACGCTTTCATCCGCGACAATAAGCTTCGGATTGACCGCCAGCGCGCGGGCAATGCAGATGCGCTGCCGCTGTCCCCCGGAGAACTCGTGCGGATAGCGGCTGGCAGCATCGGGCCCAAGCCCGACACGGCGCAACAGATCGGCGACGCGATCCGTGCGTTCGCTGCGATTGCCGATGCCATGGATGAGCAGCGGCTCGGCGATCGCCGCCCCGACCGCCATGCGCGGGTCGAGCGAGGCATAGGGATCCTGAAAGATCATCTGCGCGGAGCGGCGCACGGGCCGCATCTGGCGTTGCGACAGCGCGCCGATCTGCTGGCCGTCGATCGCCACATCGCCATCGAATGGAATGAGGCCGAGCACCGCCTTGCCGGTGGTCGACTTGCCCGATCCGCTTTCGCCGACGAGCCCCAGCGTCTCACCGGAGAAGATGTCGAAGGAAACGTCGCTGACGGCGGCGGCCAGCTTCTTTCCGCCCAACAGTCCGCTGGGCTTTTTTCCGTAGTGGACAGCGAGGTCACGCACGGACAGGACCGGGCTCGCCGCCCGCGGGACGGATGCCGCAGCCGTTGCGGCGATGCGCGGCGGGCCGTCGGTGCCGGCATGCGCCCCCAGCCTCGGTACGGCCGCCAACAACTCCTGCGTGTAGCGCTCGCGCGGCGAGCGGAAGATCGGCAGCACGTCGCCCTGCTCGACGATGCGGCCCTGCTGCATGATGACCACGCGATCCGCCATCTGCGCGACCACGCCCATGTCATGGGTGATCAGCACGATCGAAGCGCCGAATTCCCGCTTCAGT
Organism: Ensifer adhaerens; assembly: GCF_000697965.2. Taxonomy (NCBI): domain Bacteria; kingdom Pseudomonadati; phylum Pseudomonadota; class Alphaproteobacteria; order Hyphomicrobiales; family Rhizobiaceae; genus Ensifer; species Ensifer adhaerens. The sequence goes on from NZ_CP015881.1 coordinate 1,532,299, forward strand.
TCCTTCATCAGCGTCAGGATCTGCGCCTGCACGGTAACGTCGAGTGCCGTCGTCGGCTCGTCGGCGATCAGCACCTTGGGTCGGCACGAGAGTGCCATCGCGATCATCACGCGCTGCCGCATGCCGCCGGAAAGCTCGTGCGGATATTGCGTCATGCGCCGCGCCGGCTCGGTGATGTGCACCGCATCCAGCATGCGCAGGGCGACGGCACTCGCCGTTCCCCCCTCGGAACCCTGATGTTCGCGAATGGCCTCGGTCAGTTGCTCGCCGATCGACATCACGGGATTGAGCGATGTCATTGGCTCCTGAAAGACCATCGCGACATCGCCGCCGCGCACGCTGCGCATCGCACTGTTGGAGAGCTTCGAGAGTTCGCGCCCTTCGAGCTTGATGCTGCCGGAGGCGATCCGCAGCGAGGCTTTCGGCAGGAGCCCCATGACAGCAAGCGAAGTCACGGATTTGCCCGAGCCGCTCTCGCCGGCAATGCACAGCGTTTCGCCGCTCATGAGGTTGAAGCTGACGGCATCAAGGACCCTTCGCGGCCCTTGCGGCGTCAACGCATCGACGCAGAGGCCATCGATGCCGAGCACAGGTGCTGCCGTTGTCACGAAAAGACGATCCTCGGGAAGTAGAAGGAAACGACCCAGTTCGGAGCGTCGACGATCTCGCTGATGCGGAGGTCGCCGCAGACCGAGCAGAGCAGATAGGCATCGACCGGACTCAAGCCGTGTTCGGCGCCAAGCAGGTCGATCATGCGCATCAGGCTTTCGCGCGCGCCGGTCATCAGATCCGGGCCGATGCCGGTCGTCACCTCGTAACCGGCAGCATCCAGATGACGGGTCACCGGACCCGGCGTAGTGAACCGCGGGCTGGCGAGACGGGCATCCTTGACGAGCTCGATCGTGGCTTCGACCTCCATCTGGCTCTCGATCGCGGTGCCACAGACCTCGCCGTCGCCCTGGGCTGCGTGGGTGTCGCCGATGGAAAACAGCGCGCCCTCCACCTCGACCGGCAGATAGAGGGTGACGCCCGATGTGAGATCGCGAATGTCGAGATTGCCGCCGACCCGGCGCGGCGGCACCACCGAATGCAGGCCCGGTTCGGCCGGCGCGACGCCGATCGTGCCGGCGAAGGGCTTCAACGGCACGCGGCCGCCCGGTCCATAGAGCGCCGGCGCCATGGTATTCGCATCATAGGACCACATGTGCAGCGCCGGATCGGTGAACTGATCGGCGAGCAGGCCGAAGCCCGGAATGTTGGCCGTCCAGCCAACGCCCGAGGGCACGAAGCGGCGGATCGTCACCTTCAGCGCGTCGCCGGGCGCAGCACCTTCGACATAAACAGGCCCCGTCACCGGATTGATCTTCTCGAAATCGAGCGAGGCCAATGTGTCGAGCGTCGAGCCAGCGCCGAGCTGCCCGCCGGAAGAATCCAGGCATTCGAAATGGATGGTCTCACCGGGCTTGGCGATCAGCGTCGGCTCGAAGTCGCGGTTCCAGCCGAAATGATGCTTGGCGCGATGGATGGTGTGTGTGCAGGCAACGCACATGAAATCTCTCCCAAACTCATGAAGAGGCTCCCCGAAGACGACCTCCGGAGAGCCTGACGCTTATTGCTTCACGAAGATCGCGTCGTAGTTGATGACCCGGGTCGGATCGACGTAGATCTCGCCCTCGCCACCCATTCGCGGCGACTTGGCAACGACGCGGCGCTCGTTGGTGACGGGCACCCACGGCGCATCGGCCATAATGTCGGTGAAGATCTTGCCCCATTCCGCCTGCCGCTCGGCCGCCTTTGCCGGATCGGACATGGAATCGGCGGCAACGGCGCGCTTGTCGAGTGCCTCGTTGCAGTACCACGACCAGTTCCAGCCGCCCTGGACCGCACCGGAGCAGCCGAGGATCGGGCCGTAGAAGTTCGACGGGTCCGGGAAGTCGGCGATCCAGGCCATACCACCCGACCAGATCATCGGCGCTTCGCCTTCGGTGCCGCCGGCGGCAATGACGTTGGCCTGGGCCAGCGCCCGCACCTCCGCCTTGATGCCGATGGCGGCCAGATCCTGCTGGATCGCCTGGGCGATGCGCGGCTGCGGGTCGGTGTTGGTCGAATAGAGCACCGTCTCGAAGCCATCGCCATGTCCGGCCTCGGCGAGCAGGGCCTTCGCCTTCTCGACGTCATAGTCATAACCGGTGAACGCCTTGTCGTAACCCGGCATCAGCGGCGGCAGCGGCTGGTTGGCGGGCGTCGCGCGACCATTGAGGATGCGGGTGATACGCTCCTTGTTGATCGCCATATTGACGGCCTGACGAACCTTTACGTCGTCGAAGGGCTTCACCTTGGTGTTGAGCGTGACATAGCCGGTATGGAGCTGCTGTCCATCGACGATAATCTCGGCGCCTTCAGGCGAATTCTTGATTTCGAGGAATTTTGCCGGCGGAATACCGTCCCCGGCAATATCGACCTCCCCCTTCTGCAGTCGCAGCAGCGCCACCAGCGGCTCCTGGCCGACCTCGACCGTGAACTTGTCGATATGCGGCATGTCCTTGACGAAATAGTCGGGGTTGCGCTCGAAGGTCAGGCTCTGACCGACGGTCCAGTCCCTAAGGACGAAGGTGCCGGAGCCGACCGGCTTCTTGCCGAAGTCGCCGGCGGCAGCCTCGACCGCTTCCTTTGGCACGACCGAGGCGAAGTTGACGGCGAGCACGTGCAGGAAGGTTGCGTCCGGGCGCGACAGGTGGAAGACGACAGTCGCATCATCCGGCGCCTCAATGCCTTCAAGCGTCGCCGCCTTGCCGCCCGAGAGATCGTCGAAGCCCTTGATCGCGCCGAAGAAACCGGCGCCCGGCCCCTGCGTCTTCGGGTCGACCGCCCGTTCGATCGAATACTTCACGTCCGAGGCGACGATCTCGCGGCCGTTGGTGAATTTCACGCCCTTGCGCAGCTTGAACGTATAGGTCAGGCCATCCGGCGCGACGTCGAAGGTTTCGGCGAGCGACGGCACCAGCTCGGTGGTACCCGGCTTGTAGTCCATCAGGCGCGAGAACAGGCTCTTGATCATCGACCAGTTGACCCAGTCGTAGCCGATGGCGGGATCGAGCGTGGCGATATCGTCCTTGTAGGTGATGACGATATCTCCGCCCTGTTTCGGCGCATCCTGTGCAAGGGCCGAGAGCGGTGCTGCGAGCAGTGCCGCAGCGACGGTTGAAGTTCGAAGCCAGCTTTTGAACATTGTTGTTCCCCTTTTTGGTTGGTTTCGGATTAGCGGGCGCGGATGCGCGGATCGATGAGCGGCGCGACGAGGTCGGCAAGGAGGTTGCCAAGCACGATCGCGAGCGCCGAGACGAGCGTCACCCCCATGATGATCGGAATGTCGACCTGCTGGATCGCCTGCCAGGCGAGCTGGCCGATGCCTGGCCAGCCATAGACGGCCTCGACGACAACGACCCCACTCATGAATTGGCCGATATCGATGCCGATCATGGCGATGACGGGTAGAAGCGCGTTCGGCAGCGCATGGCGGAAGATGATGCGGAACGAGGACAGGCCCTTGGCACGTGCGGTGCGCACATAATCCTGGTTCAAGACGTCGATCATCGCCGAGCGCACCATGCGCGCGTACCAGCCGGCACCGAGGATGCCGAGCGTCAGCGCCGGCAGGACCACATGGGCGAAGCTGCCGAAGCCGCTCATCGGGAACCAGGCGAGCGTGACCGCGAAGACATAGAGCAGCAAAAGGGCCGCAACGAATTGCGGTGCCGAGACGCCGACGAAGGATGCCATCATCACGAGCCGATCGACGAAACCGCCGCGCCGGATGGCCGCGACGACACCGAGAAACACGCCGAGCAGGACTTCGACGAAAATGCCGGCCGCCATCAGGATCAGCGTTGCCGGCAGGCGCGCCGCGATCAAGGTACCGACATCGGTCTTCTGCGCGTAGGAGCGACCGAGATCGCCCTGCACCAGCCCCTGGAGATAGCTCCAGAACTGAACGAGCAGCGGCTGGTCGAGCCCGAGTTCCCGACGAATGTTGGCGACCGTCTGCGCCGTTGCGCTGCGCCCGGCGATCATGCGCGCCGGGTCGGCGGGAAGCGCATAGAGCAACAGGAAGGTGATGGCGGCAACGCCGAGCAGGATGAGCGCGGTCTGCACGAGACGGCGCAGCAGAAGGAATGCCATCTCAGCCCCTCCCGCGTTGCGTCGGGTCGAGGATATCGCGGAGCGCATCGCCGACCAGATTGAAGGAGAGCGCGGTCAAAAGGATGACGGCGCCGGGGATGAACACCAGCCAGGGCGCGGCCTGGAAATAGCTCTGGCTCTCGAAGATGATGTTACCCCAGGAGGGTGTCGGCGGCTGGACGCCGATGCCGAGGAATGAGAGCGTCGCTTCGAGCAGCACCGTGGTTGCGATGCCGAGCGTGCCCCAGACGATCGCCGTCGGCACCAGATGCGGCAGGATGTGGTGAAACAGGATGCGCCCGTGGCCGGCGCCGAGTGAGCGCTCGGCGAGGATGAAGTCGCGTTCGACCAAGCCACGGGTCTCGGTATAGACGATGCGGGCGACCTGGACCCAGTTGACGAGCGCGATCACCATGGCGACGATCCAGAGGCTTGGGCGCAGCAGTGCGGCAAGCACGATCGCCAGCAGCAGCGCCGGAAAGGCCATCATCAGGTCGGTGAAGCGCATCAGTGCGCTGCCGATAAGGCCCCGCATGTAGCCCGAGAGAATGCCGATCATGAGCCCGATCGAGACGGCAACGCCATTGGCGACGAGGCCGATGACAAGCGAAGTTCGGGCGCCATAGAGCAGGCGCGAAAAGAGGTCGCGGCCGAGCGTATCGGTACCGAGCAGGAACTGAGCACTCGGCGGCAACGGCGCTCCTTCGAGCGTCAGCCCGTCGAACATCTGTTCGTCCGGGCTATAGGGGGCAACCAGCGGAGCGGCCAAAGCGAGCATGACGACCAGTGCAACGACGACGAGACCGAACAGCGCCGCCGGCTGCCTGAACATGGATTTCAAAACCTGCATCAACCGGCCTCCGGCAGGGGCTCGGCACCGCCGAGGATGGAACCGGCGATCTGCTCCATCGACAGGCGCTTTTTCATCGCGCAATTGCGCAGGATTCCATAGGCTTGTTCTTCGTTGACATGGCAGGCCTGACCGATCTTCTGCACGGCGGCATGAACGAGCGGGCGCATGCGCACCCGTTCTTCGAGATGGGCGATCTTGTCGGCGACGGCGCGGCGCTCCTCGTAGATCCCAACCGCCAACACCAGGGCCGGGTAGACCGCCGAGGACGCGACCGGCTTGGCGATGATGGCCGCAACCCCCTGCCCCATCGCCCAGGCGACCCGGCCCGGTGCTTCCGAGCCGAGCAAGGCGATCAGCGGCCGTGGCGCCTGCTCGTCCTTCCAGGGCAAGAGCCCGCTCCAGCCCTGGTCAGCGTCGACGAGGATGATATCGGGCAGGTCGCGCGCATCGAGCGGCTGCCATTGTACGGTGACGTCGAAGCCGAAGAGCTTGAGCTGTCGCACCAGCCGCTCCGTCGTCTGGTCTTCGCGGTGCAGGATTGCCGCACGCCAGCCGGTGAAGTTCGGTGTTTCCCTCATGAGACGATCCGCAATTGGGGCGCCTTGCGCTTGCGCTGGCCGGTCAGATAGGGGTCGGCGGCAATTGACGGCAGCGATGTGACGATGTCGAAGCCTCCGTCGTCGCTGATGCGGCCGAGATGGAACGGCAACGCCGCATGGTGGGTCTGCGGATCGATCCTGAGCGGGCCGAGCACACTCTGATGCGCCGCTGCCGAAACAAGCTGCGTGATCGTCGCGGGATCGTCGACGCCCGCCTCGATGATCGCCTCGGCGCAAAGCTTGACGGAGGCATAGGCGCTGGCAAACAGGCTGGAGATGCGTCGCCCGGGGCCGAAGCGACTGGCAACGCGCAGCTTGAAGGCCGCATTGTCGGGCGAAACCACCGTGTCGAAATAGGAGGCGGCACAGAGCTGGCCGGTCGCGACCCCGAGGCCGATATCCGTCAACTCGCACTCCTGAAGGTCGCAGCTGACGACGGGGCAGTTTTGCGGTCGGAACCCCGGATCGCGCACGGCGAGCGCCCGGATCGCGGCGTGGAAGGCGTAACTGGAAGGACCGACGAGATTATTGAGGATGAAGCTCGGCCGGCGCTGCTCGATTTCGGCGACGATCCGCTCGACCGCGGTTTCCTCGAGCGGCAGGTAACGCTCGCCGAGGATTGCGCCGCCGGCTTCCTCCACCAGCTCGCGCGCCAGGCGGTTCATTTCCCAGCCCCAGACATAGTTTGCACCGATCAGATAGGGCCGGTTGCCGAAACGCGGCAGCAGATAGTCGAGCAAGGGCAGCAAATGCTGGTTCGGGCAGGCGCCCGTATAGATCACGTTGTCGTTGGCCTCGAAGCCCTCATAGGGGCACATGTACCAGAGCAGGCCGTCGTGCTTTTCGACAAGCGGAATGACCTCCTTGCGAGCGAGCGAGGTGATGGTGCCGATGATGTGGCGGCATCCGTGGTCGCGCAGCAGCGATTTGGCGCCTTCGAGATAACGGTCGATATTGGCTTCCGGATCGATGAAAACCGGCTCGATCCGGCCCGGATGGCTTGCCGCAATCTCCTCGATCGCCAGTTCCGCGCCATCGCGACAGTCGCGGCCCATCGTCCCGTAGGGCCCGGTCGTCGAATAGAGGATGCCGATCTTTACCGCGCCGCTCATGTACCCGCCAAAAACCAAAAACCCCACGACGCCGGGCCCATCGAAGATGGGGGCATCATGGGGCGAAACTGCCCGTCGACCATCGAGGTCATGTGAATGGATTGATCATGCTCAATCTGAGAGCATGATTAAGATACGGGCAATCGACGGCTGTCAAGCAAGGATTGGCAAGCTCGCAACCTATTATACGCAACTTTACAGACAGAGGCGGGTGGAGCACCGCAATCAAGCGCCACTGCTGCGCGGAGGCGCGTAGGAGGACATTCGGCCGGCCCGCATTCCGGCCGGCCGGGTCCATGTTCCGCTCAGAACTTGCGGCTGATCGCGATCTTGAAGTTGCGGCCGGGCATCGCCGAGATCCCGTCGCTGAGATAGGGCTCGTAGTATTTGTCGAAGATATTGTCGACGGCGAGATGCACTTCGCCACCCTCCATGAAGCCTGATGTCGGCGTCCAGTCGAGGAAGAGGCCGTGCACCGCATAGCCGGCACTCGGCGGGCGCGCGTAGGTCTGTCCGCCCTGATTGTAGGGCGTGCGGTTCTGGTCGTCGACGAAGGTGCCTGTCCAGCCGAAGGCGAGGTCCTGATCCGGTACCTTGATCCCGGCCGTCGCGATCACGGTCAGGGGCGCCAGATCGTTGATATAGGTGTCCGGTCCCCAGACGTTGTTGACGGCGCCGGTCCGCTCGCCGGTCATCCAGGACACGCCGAGATCGGCGAACATACGCTCGGTCTCGTAGTGCGCCTGCCACTCGATGCCGCGGATATCGTAGGACGGCGTGTTCCAGTAAAATGGCACGTTGCCGGTAACGTCGGCGAGGTTGGCCGTGCCGAACCGGCGCGTTACCGGATTGGAGACGTGGTTGTTGTAGACCGAAATACGCGTCGACAGCATGTCGTCGGTCGTCAGCACGTCGTTGAAGCTCAAGTCGACACCAATGTTGAAGGTGCTGTTACGCTCGACCTCCAGATCACGGCTGGTGCCGGAAGCCTTGGTAAGCACGCTCTGGGTCGAATAGATTTCGTCAATGTTGGGCACCCGCATCGCATAGGCCCAGTCGGCAAAGAGCCGCACCGACGGCGTGGCTTCCCATGACAGGCTGATCGCCGGCGTCACACCCTGGTGCGACACGGCGGAATAGTCGTGCCCGGCCAGCGGATTGTTGAACCGCGGCGCCTCGTTCGGCACGCCCTTCGAGCGCACATGGTCGTAGCGCAGGCCCGGCGTCACGGCAAACGTGTCCGTCAGTTCGATCCGATCGCGAACGAAAGCGGCAAAGGTCTTCTGCGAGCCCTCGGGCATGAACCAGGGGGCGTAGTAGCCGTAGTTGTACTGCGCCTGGGTGCGGTTGGCGATGTCATACATCCAGATGTCCCGGTCATGATCCAGGTACTGAATGCCATAGTTCAGGCTGTGCGACAGTCCGCCGAGCGTGAAGTTGGAGGTATTCTCCGCTTCGAACTTGATGTCAGTGTAGGTGGCATCGTTTTCGTAGCCGCCGACGGATGCGCTGGGGTTGAGCCCCGGAATGTCGGGCCGCTTCGCATGCTGGCCGGTCGACGAGAAGCTCCCCATCATGCGGTAATTCACCAGGTCGCTGTCGCCCGTATAGCTATAGGTAAGCGTCGAGGTGAAATCCTCGATTTCACGCCAGGTGAGAAGCCGGCGCATCGCTTCCTTGTAGCCGTAGCGGGTGATGTTGTAGTCCGACGGCGCCGACTGGCCGCGGATGGCGGCCACGGGTCCCCAATTGTCGTTTTGGCCGTAGGCGACCGTCCCCCTGATCTCGTGGCCGTCATATGCGGCACCGACATTGGCAAGCAGGGTGGTCAGCTTCGAGTTGGAATAGTTGTAGACCTCGCCGCCGCCGACGCGCATGTCGTCGCTTTTGCGCCATGTGCCGGCCAGAAGGCCATCATAGGTGATGGGGCCGCCGAAATCCGACTTTCCGTAGAGCGCGCCGGTTTCGAGAAACTGCTTGTTGGCACTCTGGAAACCGGACTTGGCCCAGACGCCCCATTCTTCGCCGGGCCTGAGCATGTCAGCCGCGTCCTTGGTCTCCATCAGCACCGTGCCGCCGAAGCCGCCATTGCCGTAGCGCACCGATGTCGCGCCCTTTTCGATCTCGACGCGCTTGAGCAGTTCGGGCTCGATGAAGACTGTGCCCTGGTCGTACTTCTCGAAATTCTTCGGCGCGCCGTCCAGGATGATCCGCACGTCAGACTGCCGGGCAAAGCCGCGGATGGCGAGCGTTTGTCCTTCGATGCGCACGCCACCGCCCATCGACACGCCGGGCGTCTTCTGCAGCAATTCCGGAAGGCTCGATGCCTGGGCCTTTTCGATGTCCTCAGCATCAAGGACCGCGATGTTCGGCGCGCGGTCACCGTCCTTGGCGTCGCCGCGGGCGACAATGGGCGCGAGCTTCGTGCCTTCGCCGTCTGCCGGCGTCGCGGCTTCCACCGCACCCATCAGTTTCACCGTCGAGCTGCCGACGAAACGATAGCGGACGCCCGTTCCGCTCAGCAACCGCGCCAGCGCCTCTTCGGCCGTCATCTCGCCGGAAAGGCCTGGCGTGGTGACGCCAGAGGCGACCGAGCTGTCGAACACCACCTGCAGCTTGAGCTGTGAGGCCAGGCGATTGACGGCCGTCGTCAGCTTGCCCGCAGGTACGTCGACGTGATGCCGCACCGCATCTTGCGCAAGAGCGATGGTGGTGGTGAGGGCAAACACGGTGCCTGCCATCAGCAGGTTGAGAATTCCGGATTGGCGGCGGCGGCCGGTCGTATTCGAATATGACATGATGGTTCCAGACAGAGAGATGGCCGAAACGGCCGGGGTCTGGTTTCTGGACGAACGAGGTGCCGGTTCAGGGACACCTCGTCCTCGATTTTTTTAGCGCAGGATCGTGACGTAGCGTCCGATCCGGGTGACCTTGACGTCGAAGGCTTCGGCAAGACCTTGCAATGCGCCGACGGGATCGGAGAGATCGAAGCTGCCGGACACCCGCCTGGCGCCGACGCCGGCATCGGCGATCAGGATCTTGCCGGGAACGTAGCGCCCGATTTCCTCGACGACGGACGCGATCGTGCGTTCCTCGAAAACCAGGCGCCCCTGCCGCCATGCTGCTGCCACGAATGGATCGACCGGCGTGACATCGCCGAGCCGGCCGTCATGGTCGTAGCTGACCTGCTCGTTGACCGCGACGCGGCGCGGCGGCATTGCCGCGTCCGTCGCGACCGATACGGCGTGTTCGAGAACGGTGACGCTGGTGCCGTCGTCGGTGAGGTTGACGTCGACTGCCGTCCCGAGTGCCGTCGTCGTGCCGCCTCCGGCCTTAACGACAAAGGGCCGTTGGCTGTCGGCCGCGACCTGGACGAAGGCCTCGCCACGCAGCAGCACGATCCGCCGCTCGGCGGAAGTGAACTGATAGGCGACGGCCGACTGGGCGTTGAGCTGCAGTGTCGAGCCTTCCTCAAGGGTAAGAATCGGCCTTTCACCCTTGCCGGCGATGACGTCCGCCTGCATCCACAGGGCGCCGTCGAGCGCAACAAAAATGCCGGCGCCGACGCTGACGATGGCCGCCAGCGCTGTTGCGGTTTTTCGCCGCGTCCCTGTCCGCTTCACCGCCCTTTGGGCGAATTCCGGTTCGCGCCGGATCAAGAGCGATGCGTCACCGATCGCCCTTTGAGCGCGCGCAAAAATCTCGGCATGGGCAGGATCCTCCGCGCGCCAGCGTTCGAAGGCGAGCTGCAACGCTTCATCGTCGGGATCACCCGTTAGGCGGACGAGCCAATCCACCGCCTGCTCGCGCATCCTCCTGTCGCGCGCCGTCACAACACCTCCTCCAACCGGTCGAGGCAATGCAGATAGGCCTTTCGCAGATGCCGGTCGACCATGTTGCGACTGATCCCTGTGCGCATGGCGATTTCGTCCGAGGTGAGGTTGCCGATGCGGCTTGCGAGAAAGACGCGCCGCCGCTGCAGCGACATGTCCATGATCGCCCTCTTCAGGATCGCCAGCCGCCGGGGAAGATCGATGTTGGCATCAGGCGCAGTGATATCGCTGGCGACAGCCAGAGCGTCTTCTTCGCTACCGGAGAAAAGCTTGAACTCGAAGCGGTCGCGCCGCAGCCGGTCGATACCGAGATTGGCACAGGCGCGGCGCAGAAACGCCCTGAGCGACGACTTGCCCTCAAGCGGCGTGCGCCGATCGACCAACCGAACATAAAGCTCGTGAACGACCTCGTTCGCGGTTGCCGCCTGGTGACCACGCCGCCGCGTCATCGCGCAAAGCTCGTCGTAGTAGGCGACGATCGCGTCGTCGAGCATCAAATGCGAAGATGATTTCTCTGGCATGATAGGTTTCAGGGCCGATCCGGAGCCGTCGGCAGAGCGAAGATGAGAGACAGGGCGCGGTGCAGACGAGGCAGCGCCGGCGTTCATTAGCGCGCCCGTGCGGTGCGCACAACAAATATGAGTATTGTACTCATCTTTAATTTCCGAGGCCGTCAGCAGTGCAACTAGCTCGAAAGGAGGCGTTGACCTCAGGGCTCAGAGTGAGACCCTCAGGCAGGGTTCACGCCGGTTATCAGCAAGAGCCAGATCTCCGGGCGACAAGAACCGAAAGGAGGTGGCATGAAAGAGACCGCGTCCGCTGAGAGAACGGATCACTGAGATGCAGGTGATGATTGAGGGACAGCCACGCTTCCAGCCTTTCGGCTTATCCTGTTGGGGTTTTGGAGATCTCAACACGGGAGTTGGAAGCATGACTGCGTCCTATGATTACCATATCGGGGTCGACTACCACAAATCCTACAGCCATCTGGTGGTGCAAGATTCAGGCGGCAAGACGCTCAGATCCGGCCGGGTGAAGAACGATCGCCAGTCGCTCGGCAGCTTTCTCGAGCGGTACCGCGAAAACAGCCATGCGGTTGTCGAGGCGACGCGCAACTGGATGGTGATCTACGACTGGCTCGACGACATTTGTGATGATGTCGTTCTCGCCCACCCGTTGAAGGTCAAGGCGATCGCCGACGCCAAGATCAAGACCGACAAGATCGATGCGACCGTGCTGGCGCATTTGCTGCGCGCCGACCTGGTGCCGGAAGCCTGGGCGCCAAGCGAGCGGTCGCGGGACCTGCGTGTCGCCCTGCGGGAGCGGATGTTCTACGTGCGGCTGCGCACGATGACGAAGAACCGCATCGTCACGGTGTTTGATCGCTATCCGGAGCAGACGGCGCAACTGAAGACGCTCGGCGATCTGTTTGGTAAGGCCGGCCGCATTCAGCTTTCGCAGGTCAACGTCTCTGAGATCGACCGCATCCAGATCGACCGTGGCCTCGCTTTCATTGGCGCCATCAATGAGCGGATCAAGCAGTCGGAAGCGACGATCCGGGCGATGACCAAGGCCAATCCCAACGTGAGGCTGTTGAAGACGATCCCCGGCATCGGCGAGTTCTTCGCCCGTCTGATCGACGCGGAGATCGATGACATAGCGCGGTTCCGCAACCCGAAGAAGCTGGCCGCCTATGCCGGGCTGGTGCCCTCGACCTATTCGAGCGGCGGCAAGACCTATCACGGCAAGACCATCAAGCAGGGCAACAAGTGGCTGCGCTGGGCTTTTGTCGAAGCGGTCACCCCGGCGATCGCCAGCGATCCACAGCTTCGCGCCCAATATGAGCACCTGAAGATCAGAGGAACCAACAAGGCGCGTGTGGCGATGGCGCGCAAGCTTTTGACGATCGCCTTCCAGATCCTGCGCGACCAGCGCGCTTACGAGCCGCGCGGCGAAAGCATCATCACGGAAGGCGCGTCAATGAAATCCCGACTGTCCTGATGACTTTCTAGCGAGCCTAGCAGTGCCGGGCTGCGCTCCTCAAGGAGAATGGGAAGCCGGGAGCCGAACGCCACTCTGTGACCGAAGCCAAGGCATCAGGTCACGCATTGGAGAATGGTTCAGAACCGAAGGACGGCCCTGTCCAGCGGAACGAAGACCATTGAGCCGATCGGCAAAAAGGCCGGTCAGAACAAAACCGAACCCAAGGAAAGCCGCCAACTCAAGGCGTTCTGCCCCTTGCGTTCTTTCATTGGAGAAAGTCATGGCAGCGAACGGCAGCCTCAACGGAAAGTGCTTCTGCGGCGCAGTCGAGATCGAAGTGAGCGGCGATCCGGCCGCCATGGGTTATTGCCATTGCAGTTCCTGCCGAAGCTGGTCGGCAGGCCCGGTCAACGCCTTCACGCTCTGGCCACCGGAGAAGGTCAAGATCGTCAAGGGTGCGGACAATCTGGTTGGCTACCAGAAGACGGCAACGAGCGTGCGCAAATGGTGCAAGGCCTGCGGCGGGCATCTCATGACCGAACATCCGCTCTGGGGTGTCACCGACGTCTTTGCAGCGGCAATCCCGTCGCTTGCCTTCAAGCCGATGCTTCACGTCAACTATCAGGAGACGGTGCTGCCGATGAAGGACGGCCTGCCGAAGTATCGGGACTTCCCGCCGGCCTTCGGCGGAACGGGCGAGATGATGGCGGAATAGCTCATTTTCTGAGCACAATTCCGGACGGAAAACCGCTGTGCCCTTTTCCTGGAATTGCTTTACGCCTGCGCGGCGCCGGCCAGATAGTGCTGGAGCGCCGTGCGGGTATTGACGAACAGGCGGTCAGGGCCGAGCTGATCGGCAAAGCCGGATGCGCGCACATAGGCAAGCACGTCCGGGTTCAGCTCGGCCAGCCAGACGGTGACGCCGTGTTCACTGATGCGGCGCTCGCCCTCCATCATCATCTGCAGCGCCGAATATTCGATGTCGAAAACCCGGCTCATGTCGAGCACGACAACTCTGGGCTTCTGCTTTGCGACCAGCATCTGCGCCTGGTCGGCCACCTGCTGGGCATTGCCAAAAAAGAGCCGACCCTCCGGGCGTAGGATCAAAAGCCCCTCGAAGGTCTCGTCATCGGGGTGCGCGGACGAGAGCGGCCGCAGCCGATCGGTGCCGCGCTTGCGGCCGACAACATAGACCTTCGCCGAGGCCGCCTGGCGCGCGAGCCCGATGAACGACAGCACGATTGCAACGATGATCCCCTGCAGCGTGCCGAAAAACAGCACGCCGAGAAAGGCGGCCAACGCCCAGTGAAACTCCATCAGCCGGACCTTGCGGACGGAGAGGAAGTCCGCGGGCTTGATGAGCCCGACCGAGTAGACGATGACGATCGCCGCAAGCACGGCCTGCGGCAGCAGGCCGAGCAGCGGCGCGAGGACCAGCATGGTCGCAGCCGCAGCCGCCGCGGTGACCAGAGACGCCATCTGGCTGTGGCCGCCGACCGCTCGCACCACGGCGGTCTGCGACGTGCCGCCGCCGGCACTCATGGCACCGAAGAAGGCGCCTCCGAAATTCGCGGCACCCGTCGCCAGCAACTCGCGGTTCGCCCGGATCGGCGGGTCGGACGGGGCGGCAAAGGCCCGGCCGGCGGCAATGGTCTCGGTGAAGCTCATCAACGCGATGCCGAGCGCGCCCGGCAAGAGTTCCTGAACAAGACCCAGGCTCGGAAGTGTCAGCGAAGGCAGCGATTGCGGGATGAAGCCGACGGTGGAAACGCCGAGCGCGGCGAGACCCGCGAACCAGGAAAGCGCGATGCCCGCGGCCACCGCCAGAAGCGGCGCCGGCGAATGCGGCCAGAGGCGCTCCATCGCAAGCAAAGCCACCAGAGCCGCAGCCGCAATCGCGAGCGTGAGCATCGATGTCTCGGACAGGTGCCCGGCGATGCTGAGGATATCGCGGAAGAAGCCTTCCTTGGTGATGTGAATGCCGAGCAGCTTCGGCACCTGGTCGAGCACGATGACAAGGCCGATGCCGGCCTTGAAGCCGATCAGCACCGGCGACGATATGAAATTGGCGACAAAGCCGAAACGCAGCAGCGATGCCAGGAACAGTAGCGCGCCGGTGAGCGCCGTCAGCGTCGCGGTCGCCGTCAGCAGCTTGGCCGGATCGCCATCCGGGACGGCAAGGCCGAGCTGCGTGCCGGCGAGGATCGCAAGCGTGGTGGTCGACGAGACGCTGAGAACGCGCGACGTGCCGAGAAGCGCGTAGATGATCATCGGCACGAAGGCGGTGTAGAGGCCGACACTGACGGGCAGGCCGGCGACCGTGGCATAGGCCATCGCCTTGGGCAGGACCACGGCGGCGGCCGTAAGACCTGCGATCACGTCGAGCCGCAGGCCAGCGGAGAGAGAGCGGCCGTCGCCGGCAAGTGAATGCTCATGCGATGCCATCCGGGTTGTCCTTTGGCAGGAGCTTTCATGAGATTATTCTAAAGCGATAGCACTCGGCCAAAGCGGTTGCAAGAAATGCAACTGACGGCATCGCATCCCGTTTGCCGGCCGGAAAACAGGCGCTGGAAGCCGACCCGACTCAGGGCTATCTTCAGAGCGGCGGCGGTGCGTTCGCGAAGGGATTTCGACGGCGGCAAGCGAGCCTTGGGCCGACCGTCCTGGGGGCGTGGCTGGTTCGCCTTCCGGGCCTATCCGCGAGAGGGAGGATTGCGTGGCGGAATCTCAACGCCGGCGGCAGACGAAGAGAATGCGACGCCGGTTCTTCTCCAATCTCTACCAGCAGCTTCAGCTGCTCTGGCCGATCTTCTCAGCAATCCTGATCGTAATGGCAGGAACCGGCGTCGTCATCGGCCGCATCGAAGACTGGCGGCTCGACGAAGCGTTCTATTTCACCTTCGTCACGGGCCTGACCATCGGCTACGGCGACATCACGCCGAAGCATCTGAGCGCTCGGGTGCTGGCGCTGGTGATCGGTTTTTCCGGCATCGTACTGACCGGCCTCGTCGCTGCGGTCACCGTGCAGGCGCTGAATGAGACTAGCCGGGATGAGACCGACGACCACTGAGGGGGCAAGCCGGCAAGCCTTGCCCGCCCCCTCGTTTGACGGGTCAGCCGGCCACGAACCGGCCTTCGGATACGATCTCCGACAGCGCCTTGCGCGGGCTTGGCTGCTCGCGCTGCTGCAGCGCGTGCGGAAGCAGCGTCTTGTCGCCGAGACGCCCGATCGCGACAGCCGCTTCGATCCGATAGTTCTCGGGCACGCCGAGCTCCGTTCGCGCGCGCTCATAGTCGAGACCGGCCATACCATGCGCCTGCCAGCCGGAATGCGCTGCCTGCAGCGCAAGCGCACCCCAGGCGGCACCGGCATCGAAGGAATGGGTGTAGGACGCCACCTCTTCGCTACCGCCGGGCGGCAACAGTGAAGTCTTCGACAGCACGAAGATCAGCGCCGATGCCTCCGCCGCCCAACTCCGGTTGAACTCGTTCAGGAGACCGAGCAGCCTCTCCCAGCCTTCACTGCCGCGGCGCGCATAGACGAAATGCCAAGGCTGGGCATTGTAGGCGGACGGCGCCCAGCGAGCAGCCTCAAGAATCTCGAACAGCTCGGGCTCGGAAATCTCGGCACCCGAATAGGCGCGCGGAGACCAGCGCTCGAGAAAAAGCGGGTTGATCGCATAATCTGCGACGCGGGAATTTACATGCAATGTCATGGGGATTTCCATTCATCGACGGCGTGCCGTCGTCACTTCAGGTAATTGTTGGCGGATTTGGTCACTGACGGCCGAAGCTTTGATAGCGTCCGCAGCGGCTTTTCAAGGTCGAGATCTCATCGGAGAGTTCGGCAATGCGATCCTTAAGCTCATGGACCGTGCCATCCTCGATATCGTCGAAACCAAAACAATCGCGTGCCTCGTGCAGTTCCAGCCGGCCCTGCAGGACCTCGCGGATTGCACTCAAACGCTCGTATTGCCGCAACATGCTCATCATGGACCTCATCTCAGGCGGCCGCCGCAAACTCGCGCCGGCCGACACCACCGAGATTATCCACTTAAACAGTAGATTAAAGGAATTCTGACCCAAAGAGCGGGCGGGACGTGGAAAACTGCTCCGCCGGGCGACGACGCTGCGTCGCGGGCAAGAAAAGACCCGGGCGGTGGGAGGTCCGCGCGGGTCTTTTGAAATCATACGGTTGGGCGAAATCATGCGGTCGGGAGGTCGTGCCCGTCGGGGCGGTTGCCGTCGAGAAAGCCCATATCCCGCTTCAGGTGATCCGACAGATCCCTGACGTCGACGACATCGGTCGTCCGGCTCTTCCTCGCGAACAGGAGCGCCAGCCAGGAACCGACGGAAAAATCGTTTGTCGACGAAAAACTACGTACTTGAATAGTTGTCATAGCCGTCATCCTCTTCATCAATCCGTCTAATGGACGGACCTTGAAAATGGTTGTGGACGGCATCAACTTCCAATCGAATATCGGTCACCATGCATAAGGCCATTTGATGCATAAGACACTTCCGCTTCCCCCATTGACGGCGATACGGGTCTTCGAGGCGGTCGCGCGCCATGGAAGTTTCACCAATGCCGCAAGCGAACTCGGCATGACGCAAGCTGCGGTGAGCTATCAGATCAAGGTGCTGGAAGATCGGATCGGCGCACCCCTGTTCCTCCGCCGCCCACGCCAGATCGCGCTCACCGAGGTCGGCCAGCGGCTTGCACCGGTGGTGACGCAGGTCTTCGAGCAGCTCAGCGAAGCCTATGTGACCGCGCGCGGCGGCGCCCAGGGAACACTGGTCATCAGTACGATCGCGACCTTTGCCTCCAACTGGCTGGCGCGGCGCCTCGGCTCGTTTCAGATCACTCACCCCTCGCTTGCCGTGCGACTTCAAACCGAGCCGCATCTCGTCGACTTCAGTCGCGAGGAGGTCGATATCGGCATTCGCTCAGGCCGCGGCGAGTGGCCGGGACTTGCCGCCCACCGTCTGATCAACGCCGATTTTTCGCCGATGTTGAGCCCAGGCCTTGCGGCCAGCATCGGTGGCGTGAAGGAACCGGCCGACCTCCTGCGCCTGCCGCTTCTCGACCCCGGTGATCCCTGGTGGGCGCAGTGGTTTGCCGCCGCCAACGTGCCGGTGGAAGGGCTTGCGAGCCGGGCCGGCTCCAGCATGGGCGCCCAAGTCTATGAGGGAAATGCGGCCGCGGCCGGACAGGGCGTGGCGATCCTGACGCCGGCCTTCTTTGCCGCGGAACTCGCCGACGGGCGTCTGATCCAGCCCTTCGATCTGCTCTGCGACGAGAGCCAGGCCTTTTGGATGGTCTATCCGGAAAGCCGGCGAAACGCCCCGAAAATCAGCGCCTTCCGCCAGTGGATTCTCGGCGAGATCGGCCAACAAAAACGTTGAGGGCGGCTGTCGAAGCGGGGTGGCCTTGCGTCTCGACCGCCCCGGAAATTTCTCCCGTTCTGGAACCCTTCGGGCCACCGGGGAGTTGCACCCCCGTAGCGACCAGAGCGAGGGAGTGCGGGAGCGAAGATGCAAAGCGAGCCGACGGAACAGTTCCGCTCAGCCAGCGAAACCACCTGGTGGACCGCACACCGCGGCGATGGGCCGATCGTCGGCACGGCGATCCACAACGGGCACGCGATGCGCAGCGACGCCCGCGCGCTCACCGCCCTGACAGACGAGGAACGGCTGCGCGAGGAGGATCCGTTCACCGAGTTCGTCATCCGCGATCTTGCCAACCGCATCGTCGTCCACAGGTCCCGCTTCGAGGTCGACCTCAACCGTGCCCGGACGGGCGCGGTCTATCTTCAGCCGGCGCAAGCCTGGGGCCTTTCCGTCTGGCGGGAACATCCGCCCGTCGAGATGATCGAGGCGTCCCTCGCCGTCCATGACGACTACTATGCCATGCTGCATTCGATGCTGACGGCGATCGAGCGCCGCCACGGTCGCTTCATCGTGCTCGACATGCACAGCTACAACCACCGGCGACAGGGACCGGACGCCGCGCCTGCGGCTCCCGACGAAGCCCCGGAAATCAACATCGGGACCTCCTCGATGGATCGGCTCAGATGGGCCGGCGTCATCGATACGCTGATGTCGGCGCTCGGCACCGCCTCTATCGACGGCCGGCCGGTGGATGTACGCGAGAACGTCGCCTTCCAAGGACGCGGAGAGCAGACGCGCTTCATCCACGAGCATTTTCCCGAGACCGGCTGCGCGATCGCGATCGAGTTCAAGAAGACCTTCATGGACGAATGGACCGGCAAGCCGGATATCCGGGCGCTTCGTTCTCTGCGGGCACTGGTCTCTTCCCTCGTCCCGATCCTGACCGAAACGTTGGCGAGGCAGCGATGACGGAGGAGAAAGCGACGCCCGTAAGTCCGGCCCCGGCCTGGCTCGACGAAGCCATCGGCCGGCTGACGGATGGCCGCGCCGTGCGGCGCGATTTCGGCGAGGGCGGACGGCTGCACATCGACCGCCTCGTTCCCTTCCTCTGCGTGCACATCGCCGCCGAGCACCAACAGCCGGTGGCGCGCGACATCGCCCAGGCGAACGCCGCCTATCTACTGGCGCCCGACATCGATACCGCCGCCGCAATCATCGAACGTGTCGGGCGCGTAATCGAACAGCGACTCGGCCTTTTCATCGTGCTCGAATTCGGTGAGCTCGAAAGCGATGAACCGCCGGCCAAGGACGCGCCCTTCCTGCCGCCCTTTTTGATCGAGGTGGTCGCCGGCGCGCGTGCCGCCGAGCAGGTCGCCGCCAAGGCCCTGATCGAGACGGCGGCAACGATCGAAGGAAAATTCCGCACACCGCATGTGACGCTCGTCGAGCGCCCAGCGGCGACAGCGACAGGCCGAAAGGCGCTTGCGCTCGACACCCCACACCTGACGGTGCGCTTCGCGCCGATCTACTGCGAGCCGGGAACGCGCCGCATCTATCCGCAACTGCGCGAGCGGCTGGTCGCGAGCATCTTCGACGCGGGGCTAAGAGCCGTTGCTGCTTTCGCCCGCGCAAAATCGGACAGTTTTCGGCTGCCGACGCACCGCGCCTTCGGCCGAAAAGCCTTCGTCGATGCCGTCGTGCGCGCCGACCGCGGCATCGACGAGATTGCCTCCAGCTTCGACTTCCTTCTGGCGGTGACGCCAATCAACGCCGAAGCCGCTTGGACGGAGTTCGCTTCGGGCGGCTTCTCCAAGAGTCCGCGTCTCTACTACCGGCCGCTGACGCTGCAGATCGAGACGGCCAAGCGGAAGCTCTTTTCCCTCAACTTCGAACATCTCGAAGATCCGCTGCTCTACGCCCTCTACCGGGAAAAGCAGCAGGAGGTCGATCTGCAGTTGTCGATGATCTCGGCGCGGGAGACGCGCACCTTCGTCGAGTTCGGTCGCGCCCTCTATGGCCCGGTGGAAGCCACGCTTCATGACGCCGCCTCCGAAATCCTGGCGCGCACTGCACCCGACCGCGATGCACGGTCTTCGGCCGCAGACAGGCGCGATTGCGAGTACATAAGGGAGCGCGCCCAGGCGATGATATCGGCCTATCGGCGCCAGTCGGCCGATTTTTCCGCCTCCGTCGACATTCGCGACGACCTGCCGGCTGGCTTGCTCGTTTCGCGCGGCCAGCTTTTGATCGCCAGGAGTTCCGCGCTCGACGCCGATCGCGTCGAGGCGCTGCTCAACCACGAGATTGGTGTGCATCTGCTGACCTATTTCAACGGTTCGGCCCAGGGGCTGCGTATCCTTCGCTCCGGACTGGCCGGTTACGAAGGCATGCAGGAGGGGCTTGCGGTCTTTGCCGAATATCTGAGCGCCGGCATGACGATAGACCGGCTGCGCGTGCTGGCGGCACGGGTCGTCGGCTGCGTCGCCATGCTCGACGGCGCACCCTTTCCGCAGACCTACCGGCTGCTCGTCGACGGTCATGGCTTTGCGGCCACCGAGGCCTTCAACATCACGCTGCGCATCTATCGCGGCGGCGGGCTGGTCAAGGACGCGATCTACCTGCGCGGCCTCTTGCAGCTTCTCGATCACCTCGCCGGCGGCGGCACTCTCGAACCGTTCTGGATGGGCAAGATCGCCGCCTCGCATTTCGGCGCGATCCAGGAACTCAGCCTCCGCGGCCTCCTTGGTACCGCAGCGCTCCGCCCTATCTTTCTCGATGAGGTCAAAGCGCGCGACCGACTTCAGCGAGCCCAAAGGGGACTGTCCCCGCTCGACTTGATCTCAGAGTAGGAAACCGAATGCGCATTGCCTTTCTCGTCAACTCCATCGAGGGCGAAGAGACGTTCTATGCGACGACGTCGCTGGCACTCGCCGCCCTCGCCCGCGGCCATGAGATCGTCTACCTCACGCCAGGCGATTTCGTTCTGACACCCGACGGCCGCCTGATCGTCCATGCGCTTTCTCTCGGAACTGCAAAGCCGCGCAAGGCTGAAACCTTCATTGCGGCACTGCGGGGTGATGCGACGCGGCGCGAGGTCCTGGACATTACGGATATCCAGATCCTCTTTCTGCGCAACGACCCCTCGGAGGATGCCGCAACGCGTCCCTGGGCGACCCAGGCCGGCATCATCTTCGGGCGGCTCGCCGCCGAGCGCGGTGCGATCGTCGTCAACGACCCGGACGGATTGGCGGCAGCACAGAACAAGCTCTATCTGCAGGGTTTTCCCGAGGTCGTCCGTCCAACCACGCTGATCACGAAACACATGGAGGAGGTCCGGTCCTTCCTCGACGCCCATCCCGAAGGCGTCATCCTGAAGCCGCTGCAGGGCTCCGGCGGCAAGAACGTCTTCAAGGTCGGCTCCAGCCATGAGACGAACCTCAACCAGATCTTCGAGGCCGTCAGCGAGATGGGCTATGTGATCGCGCAGGAATACCTGTCGGCGGCGACGGAGGGCGACGTCCGCCTGTTCCTGATGAACGGCCGGCCGCTCAAGCGTGGCGACACCTATGCCGCCGTGCGGCGCGTTCCGGCGGAAGGCGAGTTGCGCTCCAACATGCATGTCAACGGCCGGCCCGCCGCGGCCGTCGTCACCCCGGCGATGCTTGCCGTCGCCGAAGAGATGCGCCCCAAACTGGTGCGCGACGGCATGTTCCTGGTCGGCCTCGACGTCGTCGGCGACAAACTGGTGGAGGTCAATGTCTTCACGCCCGGCGCCCTGCCCGAGATCGCCGAGCTGACCTCGATCGATTTCAGCGAAGACATCGTCGCCGAGCTCGAACGGAAGGTCGAGATAAGGCGGGCCAATGATGGCGTGCTTTCCAATCGGGAGCTTGCGACCCTTTGATGGCGGCCAAGGTGGCTCTCACCCGGCGACGGCCTCGTGCCAGTGGCTGGCCGGCGGCACCACGCCCTTGGTGAAGAGGAAGCTGCCGAAGCGGCGCGCCTCGCCCGTCACGATGATACAATAGGCGCGCTTCGCTTCCTCGTGGAAGGCGAAACGCTCGATCGCATACATCTTCGAAAGAATACCATCCGCACGCACGAGCTCGGCCTGCACCTCGCGCTGGACCGCCGGCAATTCGCCCGCCTCCCCGTCCGGCGTCAGCCGCGCCGCCGAAGGCTGCAGCGGCGTGTCGAGCGGCATGACGGAAAGAATGGCGCGCACGGCACGCGCGGCCGAGACATTCGCGATGTGCAGCGGTAGGCCGAGCCGGGTGTGGCGGGCGATCGTGTCGGCGGGAAAATTCGCGTCAACGATCGCGATCCGGTCTCCATGTCCCATTGAGCGCAGTGCATGCAGCACGTCGGCGTTCAGCGCCGGATCGATGTTCTTGAGCATCGGCCTAACCTTCTCCATTTGCTTCTGCGTGAAAACCAGGCCGCAGAGATCCCCCGGGGCGGGTCTATCGACCCGACCACCTTGTCCTTCACCGCGTTTCGTCGGTTGCGGCGGGCTGCGATCCGTCCGCACGTGGCTCCCGGTCTTAGATACCGGTCAGCCGCTCGCGATACTTGTCGATGATCACCGCGAGGATGATGACGACACCGGTGATCATCTGCCGCATGAAATCGCTGAGCCCGAACAGGATGAGGCCGTTGGCAAGCACCCCAGTGATGCAGGCACCGAGCAGGGTGCCGATCACCGTGCCGCGGCCGCCGTTGAGGCTGGTGCCACCGATGATGACGGCGGCGATCGCGTTCAGCTCGAAGCCCATGCCGATGATCGGGCTCGCGATGTTAAGGCGGGCCATGTAGACCATGGCGGCGATGCCGACGAGCGCACCGGCAATCGTGAAGGCCGCCACTTTGTAGAACATCAGCGAATGGCCGGCGAGACGCACGGCCTCCTCGTTGTTGCCGATGCCATAGAGCAGCCGGCCGAACACCGTCTTTGACAGTACGAACCAGGCGATCGCGACGAGCAGCAGCGCGATCAGGAAGACGACGGGGATGCCGAAGATCATCTGCGAGCCGAAGGCGTTGAAGCTCGGCGGAAACGAATAGATCGTGCGTGCGTCCGTCACCTGCAGCGCGGCACCGCGGGCGATGTTCAGCATGCCAAGCGTGACGATGAAGGAGGGCAGCCCCCAGAAGGCGCTGATCCAGCCATTCAGGAAGCCACAGACGACGCCGGTGCCGACAGCGGCGAGCGTTGCCAGCGCCACGGCCTGGAACACCGAGAGATCGGGAATCGTCAACACCGTGCCGCCGACGACGGCGCAGAAGGCCAGCATCGAGCCGACGGAAAGATCAATGCCGCCGATCAGGATGACGAAGGTCATGCCGACGGCGAGGATCAGGTTGATGGTGATCTGCGTCAGGATGTTGGAGATGTTGTTGGCCGTCAGGAAGTGCTCGGTCGAGACCGAGAAGAAGAGGATCAAAAGCAGGAGCGCCAAGCCGATGCCGGCATCGCGCAGGAGCACCTTTGGCGACCAGCCCGGCAGCTGGCGGGCATGGACGGTTTCGCCGGCTTGTGTCTTTTCGAGTGCTTGCATCTTACTGCCTCGCCTGTTGCTGCTCGCCCTGGTAGGCAAATTGCAGAATACGTTCTTCGGAGAATTCCGGCCGCGACAGCTCGCCGACGACACGGTGCTGCGACATCACGAGGATACGGTCCGACAGGGTCATCAGTTCCGGCAGCTCCGACGAGACGATCAACAGCGCCAAGCCACGTTCGGCGAACTGGCGGATCAGGGCATAAATCTCGGCCTTGGCGCCGACGTCGACGCCGCGTGTCGGCTCGTCGAGCAGCAGTACCTTCGGATTGCGCGCCAGCCATTTGGCGAGCACCACCTTCTGCTGGTTGCCGCCCGAGAGCGTCGCGGCATTCTTGCCGGGTCCGCCATATTTCAGCTTGAGCTCGGCGCCGAGCCGTTCCGTCACTTCGATTTCCGCCTTCCTGTCAAGGATGCCGGCACGCGAGACGTCCGAGAGGGACGCGAGCGTGACATTGGCCGAAATCGGCATGTTGAGGATCAGGCCTTCCTCTTTCCGGTCCTCGGTCACGAAGCCGATACCGGCATTGATCGCCTCGCGCGGCGAGTGGAAGGAGGCGCGCTTCCCCTCAAGGAAGAGCTCACCGGAGAGCGGCCGTTGAGCGGCCGCGATCGCCCGCAGAAGCTCGGTGCGGCCGGAGCCGACAAGCCCGGCGATCCCCAGGATTTCGCCCTTGTGCAGGTGCAGTGAAATGCCCTCGGCATGCGGCGATTGCGGCGGGCGAAACCGGGCAAGCGACAACGCCTGTGCCGGCCGAGCAAACGAGACCACTTCGCTCGCCATCTGCTGCTGCAGCTTGCGGCCCACCATGGCGCGCACAAGTTCGTCCTGATTGGTCTCGACGATCGGCCGCGAGAACACCGTCTCGCCGTTGCGCAGCACCGTCACCCGATCGCAGATGCGGAAGACCTCGTCGAGATGATGCGACACGAAAACGATCGAGACGCCGCGACGGCGAAGGTCGCTGACGATCTTGAACAGCCGCTCGGTTTCGCGCGACGTCAGCGTCGCCGTCGGCTCGTCGAGGATGAGAATACGGCTTTCCGTCATCAGCGCGCGCGCCACCTCGACCAACTGTCGGTGGGCGATGCCGAGGCGCGCGACCGGCCAGCGCACGTCGATGTCGCTGAGGCCGATGGCATCGAGTGCGGCCCGTGCGCCGGCATGCATCTCCTGCCGTCTGACGACGCCGAACGCATTGCGCGGCAGATGCTCGATGAAGATGTTCTCCGCCACCGACAGATGGGGCAGAAGGTTGAATTCCTGGTGCACCACCTGGAGACCGTTGGCCTTGGCCTCCCGGGGCGTGGCCGGCGCATAGGCCCGGCCTGCAAGATTGATTGCGCCCTCGTCCGGACGGACGATACCGCAGAGAACCTTGATCAAAGTCGATTTGCCGGCACCGTTCTCGCCGATGAGGCCGTGCACTTCGCCCGGCTGAATGGAGAGGCTGACGCCGTTCAGTGCCTTGGTACCCCCGAAGGCCTTCTTAACATCGTGCAGTTCCAGAACCGGCGGCATCGAGACGCCAGCCGCTTCCGCCTGCACGGTTTGCGTGTTCATCATGACCTGGCCCTTTTGAAACGCAGCAATTGCGCACGCAAACCCTTGGCCTGCGGCGGATGCTGTCCTTGCCGAAGCGCACCGGGCAGCGCCCGGTGCGCACGCGCGGTCTCAGAGCTATTTCACGTTGTCCTTGGTCACGAGCTCGATGTCGGTCTTCACCCAACCTTCGAGCTTGGGGCCGCCGGCCACGACTTCGAGCGCCTTGTCGATTGCGTTCGCCGCCATCTGCGAACCGAACTGGTCGACCGTCGCCAAAAGCTTGCCGTCCTTCAGCATGGGGGCGACCGCCGGCACATTGTCGAAGCCGACGACCTTGATGTCGTTTCGGCCAGCCGCGTCGAGCGCCTTGACGACACCGATCGCCATGGAATCGTTGGCGGCGAGCACACCCTGGATATCGGGATGCGCCGTCAGCATGGTCGAGAAGACGGAATTGGCCTCTTCCGTTTCCCAATGCGCCGTCCGAGAATCGAGAAGATCGAGCTTGCCTGCCGCGATCGCATCCTCGAAGCCGAGCTTGCGCTGCGCTGCATTGTCGGCGCCCGGATTGCCCTCGAGGATCACGACCTTACCGCCGGCGCCGAGATCCTTGGCGAGCGCATCACCGACCATCTTGGCGCCGCCTCGATTGTCAGGGCCGACGAAGGCCAGATCGACGCCGGCATCCTTCTTTGCCTGCTCGTCGAGCGAAACGTCGAAATTGATGACGACAATACCCGCATCCATCGCCTTCTTCAGCGGCGCGACCATGGCGCGGGAGTCGGCCGGCGCAATCACGATCGCATCGACGCCCTGGGTAATGAAGTTCTCGACGCCATTCAGCTGGCTCTCGAAATCGGTCTCGTTCTGCATGCCGATGGCTTTAAGCTCGTAGTCGCCACGCTTCTGCGCATGTGCTTCGGCGCCTTCCAGCATGTTCTTGAAGAAGTCGTTTGCAAGCGACTTCATGACGAGGCCGACGACGGGTTTATCGGCAGCCATGGCAAGCGTCGGCAACGCGGTGGCAACGGTAAGTGCGACGATAGACGCATACAGGGAAAATTTCATGGGTTCTCCTCCGGTGAAACGATGGTCCTCCAACCATCAATGAAACGTTTCATCACATGAACATGCGTGGCCCGCTTCGACCTTTAGAAGATAGAAAGGCGGTATCGCTGTCAATATGAAACGTTTCATCGCTGAGAAATTTATGCTGGAAGCCGCTACCGGTTCGCGGCATTCTCTGATCTAAGAGGAAGGCCAGCTGCCGTCGGGCGGACCCGCGGTCGCTGGCGTAAGACTTTGATCCGTTGCATGATTTTTCCCTCCTGATCGATGCAGCGAACGTGATAGGGAGCCGACCGTTTGAACCCGACGATCAAGGATGTTGCCCAGCGCGCCGGGGTATCCGTCGGCACGGTTTCGCGTGTGCTTGCCAAGAACAAGACGGTGAGCGAGGACATCAGGGCGAAGGTCGAAGCAACGATCGACGCGATCGGCTACCGGCCGAACATTCTCGGTCGCAGCCTCCGGCTCGCCAAGACCGACATTATCGGCCTCGTCGTGCCTGACATCACCAACCCCTTCTTTGCCGAGCTTGCCAAACAGGTGGAGATGTTGGCTTCCGCCGAGGGCTACTCGGTGCTGCTTGCCAACACCCATGACGACCCGGACGCCGAGAAGCAGCAGATTGAAACCCTGCTCGGACGGTTGCCGGCCGGGCTGATCCTCGTTCCCGTCAGCAACAGCCTCGCCGATGGATTGGCGTCGCGCACGCGCACGGTGACCGTCGACCGGCCCTTGAGCGGCCATGCGCTCGTGTCCGTCGACAATCGTCAGGGCGGTTATCTCGCCGCGGACCACCTGCTTTCGCTTGGCCATCGTCGGCTTGGCTATATCAGCGGTCCCGGCACGACCGAAGTCTCCGGCGAGCGCCGCGGCGGCTTCGTTCAACGGCTCGAGGAACTCCGGAAAAGCCACCCAGGCGACTACGTTCCTCCGCAGATCGTCGAGGGGCACTTCGACTACCGCTCAGGTGAAGAACTTGGTAAGCAGCTGCTGACGCAACCCGTAGCAAGTCGCCCGACGGCGATCGCCACCGCCAGCGACCAGCAGGCAATCGGCTTGCTGCGCGCCGCCGACGACATGGGGCTTCGGGTCCCGAACGACCTTTCGATCGTCGGCTTCGACGACATTCCTCTGGCTTCGCTGGTGCTGCCGCGGCTCACCACCATTCGCCAGCCGATCGACGAGATCGCCCGGCTGGCACTCGAAGGCGTGCTCGGCAGCCATGCGCTGCAGGAGGAATACAAGCTGCAGCCAATGCTGATGAAACGCGGCTCTTGCGCCGCGCCCTCAACACCCTGACATCACGGCGCGCGCCCCAGGTTACGCGGCGTGGCTGCCGTCGACGCGTCATCAGATCGCGAGCACTGCCGCCCCTCCCGCAAGCCCCGCGCCGGCCGCCGTCAGCAACAGCTTTTCGCCGGAGATGAAGGGTTTTTCTCGGTGCGCCAGCGATAGCGACAGCGGGATGGTCGCGGCCGACGAATTGCCGTAGTCCGAGATCGTGCGCACCGTTTTCGACGGCGCGATGCCGAGACGATCGCAGACGGCGTCGAAAATGCGGGCATTGGCCTGATGCGGCACGAAGCGGCTGATGTCCGGGGCCACGCAGCCGGCGGCGCCCATGGCGTTCACGGCACAGGCCGTCATCATCTCCACCGCCTGCGCGAACATCTCGCGCCCGTCACGCATTGTCATCAGCAGATCCTCGGGCCTGGTGTCGGCGGAAAACGGCCTGTTGCTGCCGCCGGCGGCAATCGAGATCAGATCGTAGCGACTGCCGTCGGCGGCGAGGTCAACGCCGACGAGGCCGGTTTGCGGGTCATCGGACGGCGCGACGACGACGGCGCCGGCCGCATCGGCAAAGAGCACGGCGCTCGCCCGCTCGGCCAGATTGATCCTGCGGCTCAAGATGTTGGCCGCCACCACCAGCAACGGCTTTCCCTGAGCCCGCGCGAAGCCGTCGGCAAGCGTCAGCGCGTAGAGGAAACCCGAGCAGGCGCCGGCAAGGTCGATCGCACCAGCGTTGGAAAGGCCGAGACGATGGGCGAGCAGGGGTGCTGAAGGCGGCAGCAGGTGATCGGGCGTCGAGGTCGCAAGCAGGACCAGGGCGATATTGGCGGCCGGGGTGCGGGCATCTTCGAGCGCCAAGCCCCGACAGCGTGTCTTCAGGCGCGGCCCAGCGTCGCTCGCGAATGCCGGTGCGGCGCTCGATCCAGCCGGGCTCAAGCCCAAGCGTCGTCTCGATTTCGCCGTTGGCGACACGCCGCTCCGGCACCGCATGGCCGAAACCGACGATCCGGGATGAGCGAACGAGCCTCATAGCTGCCCTGCCCCGAAGAGCGACGCCGCCTCGTCGATCGCGTCATAGGCCCGCCCGAGATCGGCATCGGTGACGCAATAGGGCGGCATCAGGTAGATGACGTTGCCGAGCGGACGGATCAGCAAACCACGCTTGCGGAAAAACGCCCTGAGCTGCGGGCCGACCTCGGCGAGATAGCCGCCGGACGGCACGGTGAGGTCGAGGGCGGCGATGGTTCCGATTTGGCGAACGTCGCCGAAGCGAGGATCATCGGCGAAACGCGCCAGATGTCGACGCTGGCGCGCGACCAAGGTTTCGATACGCGCGCCCACCGGCTCCTGTCTCCAGACGGCGAGATTGGCAAGTGCCGCGGCACAGGCAATCGGGTTGGCCGTGTAGGAACTCGAATGGAAGAAGGTCTTGCGTCGGTCGACCGAAAGATGCGCCTCGAAGATCTCCGAGGTGCAAAGCGTCGCGGCCAGAGGAAGCGCGCCGCCGGTCAGCCCCTTCGAGGTGCAGAGAATATCGGGCGCGATCCCGGCCTGCTCGCAGGCAAATAGCCTGCCCGTCCGCCCCCAACCGGTCATCACCTCGTCGGCGATCAGCAGGCTGCCATGCCGTTCGGCAATGCGTTTCAGCTCGGACAGCACGGAAGCCGGATAGCTCTTCATGCCACCGGCGCCAAGCAGCAGGGGCTCGATCAACAGGGCGGCAACATCGCCGGAAGCGCAAGCCTGTTCGAAGGCGTCGAGCGTTGCCTGCTCCCGGCCCGGCTCCGGAAAGGGCAGGCGATCGACGGCGAAGAGCAGCGGCGCGTAGGCGGCATTGAAGACGCCTCTTTCGCCGGCCGACATCGTGCCGATCGTGTCGCCGTGATAGCCATGCTCCAGCACACAGATCCGGCTCCGCGGCTGGCCGCTGTTGTGGAAGAACCCGAGCGCCATCTTCAGCGCGACCTCGACCGCAGTCGAACCGCTATCGGAATAAAACACATGGGCGAGCCCGGGCGGTGCGATCTCGATCAGCCCGCGCGCCAGGTCTTCCGCCGGTGCGTGAGTATATTCGGCGAAGATGATCTGGTCGTAGGTCTCCGTAGCCCTGCGGATCGCCTCCATGATCGTGGGGTGACGGTGGCCGTGGGTGATAACCCACCAGGACGAAATCGCATCGAGGATCGACGCGCCATCTTCGTCGACGAGATAGACTCCTTCGGTGCCGACGATGCGGCGCATCGCCGGTTCGAGGGCATGCTGGGTGAAGGGATACCAGACGGCGGAGCTCTTCATGCCGGCATCCCTCGAAAATCGGCGATCTTGAAATTCTCGGCGAAGGCGTGGCGCAGGCGGTCGGGCGTCAGCGGGTCGAGCCGCGGCAGCCGCCCGAGCCGGCGCACCCCGCCAAGGCGCGCGATGATCGCTTCGCTGTCCTCCTGCGCGTCGCCGATGAAGGCGACGCCGAGAACGGGAATGGCGCGGCGGCGCAGCGCTTCGAGCGACAAGAGGGTGTGGTTGATCGTGCCGAGCCCGGTGCGAGCGCAGACAACCACGGGGATCTGCCAGCGCGCAAAGACATCGGCAAAGACCGTGTGCTCCGTCAGCGGCACCAGAAGCCCGCCTGCGCCTTCGATCACCAGCGGTCGTTCCACCGCTTGCGGGGAAAGATGCTCCGGGTCGATGGTGACGCCGTCGATCCGTGCTGCCAGGTGCGGCGATGCCGGTATTGCGAGCCTGTAGGCTTCGGGCAGGACGCGGTCAGACGACAACCGGCCGAGCCGGGCGACGGTCTCGCTGTCGGTTTCTTCGTCGAGCCCTGACTGCACAGGCTTCCAGTAGCAACCGTCGAGCGCATCGGTAAGGGCTGCGGAAAAGATGGTCTTGCCGATGCCGGTATCGGTACCGGTGACAACGATACGGGTTTTCATGGCCGCTCCTTCGCGATCGCGATCTTCAACTGCTGCAGCATCTGCACGATTGCGGCCCGGTCGACGTTGAGGGTGATGGCGATCCGAAGACGCGCGGTGCCTTCCGGCACCGTCGGCGGGCGGATTGCCCTGACATCGTAACCCTCGGCCCGCATGCGGGCGGCGATGCGGACCGCTCGACCGTTATCACCGATCGGGATGGGCAGGATCTGCGAGCCGCTGCCTTCGATGCCGAGCACCTCGGCGAGCGCCCGGTTGGCGAAGGACCTGAGGCCGTCGAATGCGGCGCGGCGTTCCGGCTCGTCGACGAGGGCGGCGAGTGCTTCACGCACCGCGGCCGCGATGAGTGGCGAGGGCGCGGTCGAATAGATGAAATTGCGGGCGCGGTTGACGATATAATCGCAAAGCACGGCGCTTGCTCCGACCAGTGCGCCGGAAACACCGAGCGCCTTGCCGCAAGTATGCAGCATGACGACGTTCTCCCGGTCCTCCAGCTCAGCGGCGAGACCGCGACCTTCCGGCCCGAAGACGCCGGTCGCGTGCGCCTCGTCGATGACGAGAAAGCCGTCATGCTGCGCGGCAAGCGCTAAGAGGTCGGCGAGCGGCGCCCGATCGCCATCCATCGAATAGAGGCTTTCGACGGCAATCCACGGGCGCCCTGTGCCGCCGGCGCGGCGCCATTGGCCGATCGCATCGGCAAAGGCGTCGATATCGTTGTGCGCTGCCGCAACCGAATCGGCCTTGCTCGCAGCGATGCCTTCATGGGCGCTCGCATGGATCAGGGCATCGTGGACGATGAGGTCGTCGCGCTGCGGCAGCGTCGAAAACAGGGCAGCATTGGCGGCATAGCCGCTGCCGAAGAAGAGCATTCGTTCCGCGCCGAAGAAGGTGGCCGCTTGCGCCTCAAGCGCCTCGTGTTCTTCGTGATTGCCGCGCAACAGCCGTGAGCCGCCGGAGCCGACCGGCACGCCGCGCGCGATGGCACTCGTTATCGCCGCCTTCAGCCGCGTCGAAGCGGCGAGCGCCAGGTAGTCGTTCGAGGTAAAATCCAGGCCGCCAGCGGGGGCAAGTGCGCGCCGGCGGCCCTTGCGATCAAGGCCCTCCAGCGTCTTCTCATAGCGCGCAAACAGACCCAGGGTCATTCGGCCGCATCCTGCCTTGCCGCCGGAGCCATCGGCTTCAACCCCAGGCGTCGGAAGAGCGCCGCATCATGGTCCTCGCCGGGATTGTCGGCGGTCAGCAGGGTTTCGCCGACAAAGATCGAATTGGCGCCGGCGAAGAAACAGAGCGCCTGCGTCTCGTCGCTCATGTCGGTCCGGCCGGCCGAAAGCCGGACATGCGATAGCGGCATCAGGATGCGGGCAAGCGCGATGGTGCGGACGAAATCGATCGGATCGACGGGCGCTGCATCGGCCAGCTTCGAGCCCGGGATCGGGATCAGCATGTTGATCGGCACGCTTTCGGGCGGCACCGGCAGATTGGCGAGCGTCACCAGCATGGAGATCCGGTCGTCGGCGGTTTCGCCCATGCCGAGAATGCCACCGGCGCAGACCTTGATGCCGGCGTCGCGGACATTCGCGAGCGTCTCCAGCCGGTCGGCAAAGCTGCGGGTGGTGATGATCTCGCCGTAGAAGCGTTCGGAGGTATCGACATTGTGGTTGTAGTAGTCGAGCCCGGCCTCGGCGAGCCGTGCGGACTGGTCCGGCGTCAGCATCCCGAGCGTCATGCAGGTTTCCATGCCAAGCGCCCGCACACCGCCGATCATGGCGACGATCGCGTCCATGTCGCGGTCCTTCGGGCTGCGCCAGGCGGCCCCCATGCAATAGCGCGTCGCACCGCCCTCGCGCGCCTGTCGCGCCTCGGCAAGCACACGCTCGACCTCCATCAGCTTCGATGCCTTGAGCCCGGTCGGATAGTGGGCGGACTGGCTGCAATAGCCGCAATCCTCGGCGCAGCCTCCGGTCTTGATCGAGAGCAGCCGGCTCATCTGGATGGCGTTGGGATCGAACTGCGCACGATGGACCGTGTGTGCGCGGTAGAGCAAATCGTTGAACGGCAAATTATAGATTTTTTCAGCTTCCGCTTGGGTCCAGCGGGATTCGCCCGCGTCGCCCGGGGTAAAATTAGCGCCAGTTGATAAGGTTCCGTCCAGCATTTCGGCTCGTCCTCCAGGTCATCGCAAACGCGAAATAGATAGAATCTGATATTATCTATAATTTTATCGACGAGCAAAGTTCGCAAGCACCCAGATGGAGACTTTCTGTTAGCGCACACCCTTATGGTTGCATTTTTGACCGTGAACGAATCTGGAAACCGCCGAGACGGGGCAACAATCACCAATCAATCGGTCGCATCTCCCATTTCCGAAATCGGGCGTACCGCACCCGAGAAACGAGGACGAGCCCAGGCTTCTCCGGTGTTTTTCGACCAGCTCCACCCGGTTGCCCCACCTCCTTTCATCACGCCGCCAACGCTTCCGCTTTCTCGTCGCAAAATTATAGATAATTTTTTCGGCAGATGAGATCACATCGCACACGAATGCTGGCTCTTGACAAAAACCGCCCCGAACGGTCAGCTTGGAGCATTCACCAGGGGTGTCCCGCCAAGGGGCTGAGATTCTGCTATGCGGTTTGCGCGGCGCAGTGACCCGTTGAACCTGATCCAGTTCATACTGGCGTAGGGACGGTGCAGACATCGCTGCCGCAAACGTCGCCTCCACGCGACCATTCAACGGCAAGGCGTCCTTCCCCTTCCTTCGCTCGTGAACTGGGTCTCCACAATCGGAGCCTCGGCATGCACACCGCCAACACCATCCCGCTTCCCTCACGACGGCCCGCCCACGCCTCGCGGGAACACTGAGCCATGCGGATCCTCGTCAAAGGTGCCGGCGTCGCAGGGCTCTGTCTGGCGCATGAACTCAGCGCCCGCGGTGTCGCAGTGACGGTTGTCGAGCAAAAACCAGGCTTTGCCGGCGCGGCCTCCTGGTTTGCCGGCGGCATGCTGGCACCCTGGTGCGAACGCGAAAGCGCCGAAGAGGTGGTGCTGACGAAGGGCATCGGCGCCATTGACTGGTGGGACGACGCCCTGCCAGGCGAGGTTTCCCGAAACGGCACGCTCGTCGTCGCCCCGCCACGGGATGCGGGCGAACTCAAGCGCTTTGCCTCACGCACCTCCGGCTTCGAATGGCTCGACGCCGCCGCGATCGAACGGCTGGAACCGGTACTTGCCGGACGTTTCCGCGAGGCGCTGTTTTTTCCCGGTGAGGCGCATCTCGACCCGCGCCGGGCGCTGAGCCGGTTGCGGCAGAAGCTTGTCGATCACGGCGTCACCTTCCTCGATGAGACGAGAGACGATGGCCACCACGATCTCGTCGCCGACTGCGCCGGCGCGGCACGCATCGGCGAAACGCCGGGCCTGCGGGGCGTGCGCGGCGAAATGCTCTACCTGCAGACAAGCGACGTGGAACTGTCGCGGCCGGTCAGGCTCATTCATCCCCGCATCCCGCTCTACATCGTGCCGCGCGGCGGCGGCCTCTTCATGTGCGGGGCTACGATGATCGAGACGGATGACGGCGGACCGATCACAGCCCGCTCCCTCATGGAACTGCTGAACGCCGCCTATGCGCTGCATCCGGCCTTCGGCGAAGCGCGCCTCGTCGAAACCGGCGCCGGCGTCCGCCCCGCCTTCGCCAACAACCTGCCGCGCGCCCTGCGCACCGGGCAGACCATCACGATCAACGGACTTTACCGCCATGGCTTCCTGCTTTCGCCGGCCCTGGCGGCGGAAGCAGCCGACCTCGCGCTTGCGCAGGACCTGAAGGGAGATGCCGCATGAGACTGACCGTCAATGGCGAGGATCACGACCTCGCCGTCACCACCCTCACCGAGCTTCTGGCCGCCCTTGATTTCGAAGGCGACTGGCTCGCCACCGCCGTCAACGGCGAACTGGTGCACCGGGCCGACCGTTCGGGTCATGCGCTCAGCGACAGGGACCGGATCGAAATTCTCTCGCCGATGAAAGGAGGCTGAGACATGCTGACGCTTTATGGACAGGACCTGCGCTCACGGTTGCTGCTCGGCACCGCCCGCTACCCCTCCCCCGCCGTTCTGGAAGATGCGGTGCGATCGTCAGGCACTGAGGTCGTCACGGTCTCGCTCCGGCGCGAAACCGCCGGAGGCCGCCAGGGCGGCGCCTTCTTCGAACTGATCCGGGCGCTCGGCGTGCACGTGCTGCCGAACACCGCCGGCTGCCACTCGGTGTCAGAGGCGGTGCTGACGGCCAAGATGGCGCGCGAGGTCTTCGGCACCAACTGGCTGAAACTCGAAGTGATCGGCCACCACGATACGCTGCAGCCCGATGTCTTCGGCCTGGTCGAGGCGGCGCGCATCCTCTCGGCCGAAGGGTTCGAAGTCTTTCCCTACACCACGGATGATCTCGTGGTTGCCGAACGGCTCGTGGAAGCCGGCTGCAAGGTGCTGATGCCCTGGTGCGCGCCGATCGGCAGCGCCATGGGGCCGCAGAACATCCAGGCGCTCAGGGCAATGCGGGCCAACTTTCCCGATGTGCCGCTGATCGTCGATGCCGGCATCGGCCGGCCCTCGCACGCAACGAGGGTGATGGAGTTCGGCTTCGATGCCGTCCTGCTCAACACCGCTGTAGCCGGCGCCGCCAAGCCCGCACTGATGGCCGCTGCGTTCGCGGGCGCGATCGATGCCGGCCGGCAGGCCTTCGAGGCGGGCATGCTCGAACCGCGCGATTTTGCCGTCCCTTCCACCCCCGTCATCGGAAAGGCGGTGTTTGCGTGAAACTTGACCCCTTCTATCTCATCGTCGACAGCGCGGATTGGATCGAGCGGCTGGTGCCGCTCGGCGTCAAGCTGGTGCAGCTACGCGTCAAGGATCGTACGGAAGCGGAGATCCGCCGCGGGATCCGCGCGGCCAAGGCCGTTTGCGACGAGCAGGGCTGCCAGCTCATCGTCAACGACTACTGGCAACTGGCGATCGCGGAAGGCTGCGACTTCGTCCATCTCGGCCAGGAGGACCTGGCGGAGGCCGACCTTACTGCAATCCGCGCCGCCGGCCTGAAGCTCGGACTCAGCACCCATGACGAGACGGAACTGGAGACAGCACTTGCTGCCAAGCCCGACTATGTCGCGCTCGGACCGGTTTACCCGACCATTCTCAAGGCTATGAAGTGGGCGCCGCAGGGACTGCCGCGCCTTGCCGCCTGGCGGAACCGTGTCGGGTTGCTGCCGCTGGTCGCCATCGGCGGCCTCAACGTCGAGCGGATCGCCGGCGTCTTCGAGCACGGCGCCGACATCGCCGCCGTCGTTACCGACATCACCCGCAACGCCGACCCGGAAGGCCGGACGCGCGAATGGATCGCCAGAACCGCACCGTGGCGATAGGCACGTGCCGGACCGCGGGTAGCAGTTTCGCGGTCAGGCGATCTCCAGCTGCGAGAGCCAGGAGGCGTCCAGGCCACGCTTGCGACAATAGGTGGCGAGCCGCTGGCGGGTCGGCCCCGGCCGGTCGAGGCCGAGGTAACGGGAGGCGTTCTTCCAGAAGATGTTCTGCTGGTCCTCCTCGCTGACATTGGCCTCCTTCAGTTGCTGGGCAATCCGCGGGACGTAGGCGTTGTAGTCCTTCTCCAGCGCCATCATCGACCAGTCGGTGCCGAACATCAGATGGCGCGCATCGGGATCGTAGTCCCGCAGCCATTTGTCGAGCAGCGCGCGGATTTTTTCATGCAGCCCGGGCGTGTTGTCGGTGACGAGCTCGCTCAGGTAGCTCAGGTCGGCAAACAGGTTCGGCCGGCGCCCGTGGCCGATCGTCTTGCCAATGATGTCCTCCCAGGTCGGCGGACCGGAGAATTTGTCCTGGGCGCAGGACACCATGACCCCCGTCGGTGCGCCTGGGCGAATGACTTCATCGAAAGCGCCGAAATGCGCCAGATTGATCCGCAAGTCATTGTAACGGTTGGTGTCGAGCAGCTTCTTCCAGTAGGCGGGGCTCGCCATATTGCCATAGCCGCAGCCGGCGCCGATGCTGTTTTCCGCATGCGCCATGATCGGCACGCTGTTGCCGCGGCACCAGTCGTAGAGCCGCTTCAGCGCCGCATCGATCTTCGGATCCGCATTGCCCCATGCCTTGAAGCCCATCGGCGGGTAGATCTTCACGCCGATGAAACCCTTTTCCATGATCGCGTAGCGGACGTTTTCCAGCGACGAGCCACGCTTCTGCGCCTCCCGGTGCGGATCGAAGCCCACGAAGCTGTGCATGTGGATGCCGTGCCGCTTGATCACCAGCTGCTGGATCTCGTCCATCACGTCGATCTGGTCGTGCTGCGGCGATGCCCTGCCGCCGATCGACTTCTCGAAATCGAGGATGCTCGGCGTGATCATGGAAAACCGGCATTTCGACGCGAAGATCCGGGCATAGGTTTCCGCCAGATTTTCGCGGTAGTCCTGCATGAGGCGCACGAAGGAAAGGTAGTTGCCGATCTGTTCGTGGGCCTTGGCGGCCGACGCCAGGGCATCGACATCCGCCTCCTCCACGCTGCCGGAGCGCCGCTGCAAGCCCTGCGGCAGGCCGGGGGTGCCGCCGATCTGTTCCAGCAGGCCTTGATAATCCGGCGTTTCGGCGCCGCTTCGTGCGGTCAACGATGCGCGCTGCTCGCCGGCTAGCGCGACCAGTTGCTTGACGGCGATACGCAACTGCTCGTCCTTCCGCCGCTCGAACTCGGCGTCGGAGGGGCGCGGCACCCGCTTCTTGAGAATAGCGTCCTCGGCCTTAGCCTTGGGCGCGACGTCGCCAAGGGCCGTCACGAGGAAGACCACCAGGGCATTTTCCAGGCGCTTCGACTGCAGCGGATCGGCGGAGAGCTTTGCTTCCGGCAGTTTCTCCCGCAGCGCCACATAGCGCACCAGCCCTTCCACGGGCACATCGGCCGCGTTGAAGAAATGGCAGTGAACGTCGACGATCGGGTAGGGAAGCTCGCAGGCCGCGGCCGGTGGCCAGTCGTGTCGACACCCGGAAAGCACATTCGCCATCACGCCTGCCGAGAACAGCCGCAAGACATTGCGGCGTGTCACGGCGGCGACCGGACCAGCCCAGTCGACCCCCATCATCCCCTCCTGTTGCGAGACCCCCTCGAACAATCGGGCAAACATTACTCCGTTCGCAAGCGGCGTGGAACAGATATTTACTTGCCGTTACTGGAAACCCATAGGTCAACACGGGCGGCCTTTAAGTGCGAAAGGAGGCATGTTACTCTAAAATCTTGGGGAGAATTTTGCGTGGTAGGTGGCGCCGGCAAGAATGAATTCCAACGTTACCTGTCGGGAGCCCTGGTTCGATGGTCTGCCCCGGCGGCGACGGATTCGGCTGGCCCGACGCGCGAGGACTTTCCCGGCGCCTTGCTGTTCGCCGACATCTCCGGTTTTACCCGCCTGACCGCCAAATGGTCCGAAAGCGACCGCGCCGCCGGCGCCGAACGGGTGAGCCGGCTGCTCAACGGCTACATGGGGCCGCTCGTCCGGCATATCGAGGAACATGGTGGCACCGTGTTGAGCTTTGCCGGGGACAGCCTGCTTGCCGGCTGGCAGGCTGCCTCCGACAGCGAACTGGAGCAGGCCGCCTGGCGCAGCTGCTATTGTGCCGGCCGCATCCGTGAAGAGATCGGCGGCCCGGGCGGGCCGGAGGACGCGCTGCAGCTGCGCATCGCCGTCGGCGTCGGCACCATCACCCTGCTGCACCTCGTTCCCCGCATCGACCAGCGCTGGCTGATCGTCGGCGGCGACTGCCTAGCGCAGGCGGACCATTGCGGCCTTTTGAGCGATGCCGGCGAAATTCTCGTCTCCGACGCCGTGTGGCAGCTGATCGGCAAGCGGGCAACCGGCCGGCCCGGCCGGGAGGGCACCGCCCGCCTCGAACGCATCGATCCCTATTCGACCGCAACCGGGCAGCCCCACCCCCTTTCGGGCTTCGCCAGCAAGCGGCTTGAAGCCTACCTGCCGCTTTCGCTGCGCGGTCGGCTTCTCTCGCCGCTTTCGGAGTGGCTGGCGGACCTGAGAACCATTACGGCCCTGTTCGTGCATATCGTTGGCCCGGACCTCGAGAAAGATCTCGATCGGCTGAACCAGCTCGTTGCACGGTCGATCGCCGTTGTCGGCCGCACCGGCGGGGAAATCCTCCACACAGCCCTTCACGCAAACAGCCTCGAGATCTTCGCGGTCTTCGGTCTGCCCGGCCCCAAACATGCCGACAATGCGCGCCGCGCGATCGTTGCGGCGTTGCGTCTTTCAGGCGAGCTCGACGATCCCGATGTCGGCCTTTCGGCTGGCATCTCCACCGGCGAAAGCTTCTGCGGCGCGCTCGGCGCCAGCCACCGCGCGGACTACACGGTGGTCGGCGCCGCCGTGAACATGGCCGCGCGCCTGGCAAGCGTTGCCGCCGGGCGCATCCTTGTCGACCAGGCGACGGCAAAGGAGACGGCCAGCCAGATCGCCTTCTCCGGACCGTGGTCGCTGGCCATACCGGGCGTGCGCGGCGGCGTGTCTGCCTTCGCGCCGATTGCCGAGACGGTCGCAACGATCGACACCAAGTCACCGGCACTCCTCAACCGTGCGGCCGAAATGACGGCCCTTTCCGCCTATCTCGAAAGCGCGCCCAGGGGGCAGTCCGGCATCATGATCGTCAAGGGCGATTCCGGCGTCGGGAAGTCGGCCCTTCT
The DNA here is from genome assembly GCF_000697965.2 of Ensifer adhaerens. NCBI lineage: Bacteria > Pseudomonadati > Pseudomonadota > Alphaproteobacteria > Hyphomicrobiales > Rhizobiaceae > Ensifer > Ensifer adhaerens. Next base: position 1,571,374 of record NZ_CP015881.1, read on the forward strand.
GCGCGCCTTCGTCGAGCGCTGTCGCGACCGCGGCAACCGCGTGCTCGTCGGCAATGCCGACGACATCGAAAGCGACGTCCCCTATTTCGCCTGGCGTGGGGTTATCCGCGACCTGCTCGGTATCGGCGATCTGCGCGGCGCCGAGGCCACGGACCAGGTGGCGCTCTTCTTTGCGGAAAGACCGGAGCTTGCTTCCCTCGCGCCGCTGCTCAACGATGCCATCAACCTCACCTTGCCGGATACGCCAGAGACCCGGGCCATGTCCGGCGACGGGCGCTCCCATCGGCTGCGCGAGCTGCTGAGCGAGCTCATGGCCGACAGTCTCGCCGGGGGACAGGGCTTCGTCGTGCTCGAAGATGTGCACTGGCTCGACGAGGCGTCCGGCCAGCTGCTCGGGCGGCTGGTTTCAGGGGCGGCACCCGTGCCGGTGGTCGTATCGACCCGGACGACCCGCACACAGGAAGACCTGACCCGGTGGACCGGCCTGCACCACAACGGCGCCCAGACGCTCGATCTTTTGCCGCTCGACTTCGAGGGCACGATCGCGCTCGTTCGCGCATCGATCGGCAGCAACTCCCCCGCCGACGGCTTCGGCGAGGCGGTCTATGCGCAGTCGGCCGGAAACCCGCTGCTGATTTGCGAAATCTGCCGGATGATCGGCGAGCGCCGGCTGCCCAAGGCGGCCGAGCCTGCCGCAGCCGTCTCGCTGCTCTCCGAGCCCCGCTCGAACGATGCGACCCTGCTCAACACCGCCAAGGTTACCGTGATTGCCCGGACCGACCAGCTTCCGGCAGAGCTGCAGGTTCTCCTGAAGATCGCAAGCGCCATGGGCGCGACCTTCTCGCTTGCCGAGCTTGGCGCGCTGCCGCCGATCAGGAAGACGGCACTGGACATCGAGGCGAGCATCGAGCGGCTGCAGGCGGCGCATCTGATCAAGCCCGCCGACGACCGCCCGGGCCGGTTCATGTTCAGCCATGCCGTCATCCGCCAGGCGATCTACGAAAGCCTGTTGTCGGAACAGCGCCATGAAGCGCATCGCGCGATCGCCAAGGCGATGGAGGAAGGCGGGCAGCCGGACAATGCGGAAAACCTGCCGCGCGTGCTCAGCCACTGGGAGCGCGCAGGCGACGCCGCGCAGGCCTTCAACTATCTGGACCGCGTTGCCGAACTGCGGCTACGCCAGTTCGACAACGCCGCGGTTGTCGATCTGATCGAGCGCTTCTTCAAGACAGCGCGCGACCTTTCGATCACCATTCTACCGGCAAGACGGGCGGCCGCCTGCTTCCTGCTCGGCGAAGCCAGCCTCAATCTTGGCCGCGCCGAAGCGGCCCGCCATGCCTATGAGGAAGGACTGCGGCTTTCCGGCCTACCGCTGCCGCGCACCTCTGCCGGCCTCGCGCTGCATCTCGTACTCGATCTCGCCGAACAGGTGTGGCGGCGCACCATCCACCGCGACGCGGACTGGATCCTGAAGCGCGAAATCTCGCGATCGCCGTCCGATCCCTTCCTGCTTGCGGCGAAGGCGCATGAGGACCTGACGCGGATCTATTACTTCACCAGCGAGAAGCTGCGGCTGATCCATGCGACGCTGAGGGCGACGAACCTTGCCGAAAGAAACAAATACGTCTCCCCGACGACCGCCGCCAATTATGCCAGCCTCGGCGCCATATGCGGCGTGATCCCGCTGCACAGCCAGGCCGAACACTACAGTCGGCTGGCGGCAGCACTTTCCGAACGCGTCGACCAGTTGGGAACGCGCGTGCGGGTCGACTTACTGTCGGGCATGTACCAGATCGGCATCGGTCATTGGCACGCGGGCAAGCGGGCGTTCGAGGCCGGCCTGAACAATGCGGCGACGGTCGGCGACCTGAGGCGCTGGTGCGAAGTGGCGGTCGGGCTGGAGACGATTTCCGGCCCTTGGCTTTTGACCTCCGCCTTCGAGGGCATCGCGCCCTGGGAGATCCTCGTGCAGCGGATCTGCGAGGAAGGGCGCCGGCGCGGGGACATGCAGGTGCTCGGCTGCGGCCTGCTCGGCCGTCTCAGGGGCCACGCAGCACTTGGCCGCTGGAACGCGATCGACACCGACCTCGACGAACTCGAACAGATCCTTCGCGAAAAGGGTGACGGGCTGGAACTCGTCCATTCGATCGAAGGCGCATCGCTTCTGAGCGAGGCCGCCCGGCGCCGGGGCAACAGCACGGAGGCCGCAAGCTGGCTCGAGCGCGCGCTTTCCTGGTGCGAGACGCTCAACCCGGCGATGAAGACGCGAACGCTACCGGCGCTCGCCCGTCTCTTCGATGTCGCCAGCGACCCTGACGGAGGCGACCTGCTGGCCGCACAGCTCGTCCTTAGAAAACTCGAGCGCTTTGCGCGGGTTTACCCGATCGGCCGACCGGTGGCAGCGCTCGGCGAAGCGACCCTGCATCTGCGCCGCGGCCAACAACGCCGCGCCGAGCGCGTCACCCAGTATGCCCTCGCGGAGGCGATCCGGCTGGAGATGCCGGCCGTCGCGCTTGCCGCCCTGCAGCATGCCGCCGGACCGAGAGACGCCGAAGCGCGCCAGGCGTTCGAGACGATGTTTTCGCTGCGCCGGGCCACGTGGTGCGAGGTTCTTCCGCTTGGCCAAACCGACCAGACAACGCATGTCCAGTTTGCCAGATCTCAGGGGAGCCGCGCATGAACCGTCCCAGTCCTCCCCGCATCCTGATCGTGCTAGCCCATTTCGACGAAACCCGGAACCCCAGGGGCCGCCCCGACTTCATCCCCCAGGGAACCGGCCACCTGTTCCTGGCGGGCGCCTTTGCCCGCGACCGCGTGGACCTTCGCGCCTACAGCGAATTCCATGACGGACCGCTCGTCGACGAGGCAGCCTTTGCCGACCTCGACATGCTGGTGTTGACGGGCGTGACCGCAGCCTTCGACCGGATGCAGCACCTGACGGCCTATGCCCGCACCAAGTCACCCGGTTGCGTCGTCGTCGCGGGCGGGCCGGTCGTGCGCAATCTACCGGTTTCGAGCGCCGAAACCTTCGACTACGCCTGCGACGGTGACGTCGAGGAGATGCGGGCGGTCATCAGGGAGGTGTTTGGCGAATGGGCCGTCTCCGAGACGATCCTGCCGCGCTTCGACCTTGCCAATTGGCGCGGTCCGGTCAGCTACATCGAGACGAGCCGCTACTGCAATTTCAAGTGCAGCTTCTGTGCGCTGACCGCCGAAGGCAGACGCTATCACAGCTACGACCCCGCCTATATCGAGGCGCAGCTGCGCAACGCCCCGCCGAAGAAATACGTGCTGTTCATCGACAACAACTTCTACGGCAACAGCAAGGACGTCTTCTATGACAAGCTCGACGTGATCCGATCGCTGTGGCGGGAAGGGCTGTTTCAGGGCTGGATTGCGCTCGTCACCGGCGACTTCTTCCGCGATCCCGCCAATCTGGAAGCCGTGCGGGCGGCCGGCTGTCTCGGCCTTTTCAGCGGCGTCGAAACGCTGAACGAAGCGCAACTGAAACGCTACCAGAAAAAGCAGAACCTGGTGGTGCCGCAACTGGAGGCGATCCAGACCTGCCTCAACGCCGGCGTCGCCTTCCAGTATGGCTTGATGTTCGATCCGTCGTCGCAGACGATCGAGGCTATGCAGGAGGAGCTCGCCTTCATCACCGGCGAAACCACGATGCCTCTGCCGGCGTTCCTGAGCCTGACGATCCCGCTGCTCGGCACGCCGCTCTTCGACGAGTGCGTCGCCGACGAACGCTTCCTGCCCTCGGCCAAGCTGCGCGACATGGATGGCTTCACCCTGATGACCCGTCCGCTCGATGGTCTTGAGGACGTGGCCCTCTTTGCCCGCAAGTTGTCGCGCCTCGACGGCAACCGCGCCCGTATCCTGCGCCATTGCCTGGGGTTCTACCGCAACTACCGCCACTCGCTTTCCGGGCGGCAGATGATCCACCTGCTGGCCAACAGCCTGCGCCTCGCGCTTCCTTCGGTCCTGCATCGCCACGGCCTGCCGACGCGCTCGGGAAGCGACGAAAATCTCACCTATGTGACGACGACACAGCCGCTCGGCCCGCTCTACACACCAGCCTTCCGGGTCGGCGAGGGTTTCCGTTCGCATTTTGCGCCGACGATGATCACCGACGCGTCCGGCGCGCTCGACGACACCATCGCCCGCAACCTCGAATTCCGCACCAGCCGCCGGCAACGGACAGGCACCGGCATCGAACATTCGTCCAGCTGACAGCGCCACCACGCCTGCGTCAAAGTGCCCGGCCCGATGCAACCTCCAGTGCGTGAAATTGGGTTCGCTTGGTAAGATTGGATTCAAACTTTTTGGGTAAGCTTCCGTTAGCTATTTCACACCTGTCGGCCGGCGATCGCCGTCGACCTTGTTTTGCGTACGGGTGCCCATGCGTCTTTCAGCTGCGACCGCAATCCTTTTTGCCGGCCTCATTTCGGGCTGCTCCTCCAGTTCGAGCCTGGACACCATCGCGCCGCCCTCCCGCGAAACGACGAGTTCGGTCGCGATGTCGGCCGCACCGGTGCCCGCCGCCAATGTCGGCGCGCGGGTCGCACAGATGACGCCGCCGCAGAACGTTCAATCGGCACCGCCCCAAGAAATGCTCGCCTGGGCCGGACCGGTCCCGGAGCCGGAAGCCTTTGCACCCGCGGCAAACACCACGACGACGCTCGCCGCGCCTGTTCCGGACGCGCGGCCGGTCGCTTTCGTCGCGCCGGAAAATCCGGTGACCCAGGCGATGCCACAGGGCCGCTCGCGCATCTACGGTCATCGTTTCCGTGACGCCAAGCCGATCAACTTCGGCCGCGCCAAAAATCCGCGCAAGATGGCCGTGCATGGCGTCGACGTCTCGCGCTGGCAGGCTGACATCGACTGGGCTCGGCTGCGTACACAAGGGGCGAACTTCGCCTTCATCAAGGCGACCGATGGCGGCGACCACCTCGATCCGATGTTCAAGAAGAACTGGCGCGCTGCCAAGGCGGCCGGCATCCGCCGCGGCGCCTATCACTTCTTCTACTGGTGCCGCACGGCCGGCGAACAGGCCGACTGGTTCATCCGCAACGTTCCGCGTGAACCGGGCGCGCTGCCGCCTGTCATCGACGTCGAATATAATGGCGAATCGAGCTGCAAGCGTCGCCTGTCGCCCGAGCGCGTGCGCGAAAAGATGCAGGTGTTCATGGACAAGCTCGAGGCCCATTACGGCCAGCGTCCTATCATCTACACGGCGCCGGACTTCTACGCCGACAACCTGCAGGGCGCTTTCAAGAACTATCCGTTCTGGCTGCGTGCCGTCGCCCAGCACCCGTCGATCGTCTACCCGAACCGCAAGTGGCTGTTCTGGCAGTATTCCGGTTCTGGCCTTTCTCAAGGCGTCGATGGCAAGATCGACCTCAACGTCTTCCACGGCAGCGAGGACCAGTGGCACGACTGGCTGGAGGCACGGGCGAACTGAGCCGGCAGGCTCTCGCTAACCTGCCTTCTCAGTCTGCAACCTCTCAATCCGCGCGGGCCAGGTTCGGCCCGCCATGGTTGACGCGGTCGAGGAACCGCCGATAGCCGGCATTGTCGCGCAACAGGCGCCGGCCGAGATCCGCAAGAAAATCGACGTCCTTTTCGTTGAGGCTCAGCCGATTGTGCAGCCCGAGGATCCGCCGCGCCAGCACCGGGTCGGATACATCCGACAGCGCCAGCCGGATGATATCGACATCGAGATCGCCGCAGCCCCGCTTGGCGCCGCTGCTGCCGCACCGCCAAGTCACGAAGCTTTCCCGCCAGGCCGGCAGATGATCGCGCAGCGCATCGAAGCTCTGAAGATTGGGAATATTGATCATCGCGTCGATGGCGGCGACGATCGCATCGGGAGCCTTGGGGCTGTCGACCGTCTTCGAGATGTCCCCGCCGATCCGCGTGGAGGCATCGACGACGATGACAACCAGATGCCTGAGACGGAAGGCGCGCTCCGCTGGGATGGGTTCCGGAGCACCCCGGCCCATCAGGTGCAGCAGGCTTTGCGTTCCGATGCCATCGACCAGGCCGCCATCGTAGAGTTTCAGATAGTTGAGATCCCTTGCCGTTTCATAGCGCCTGAGGGAGCCAGCGTATTCGCGCGCAACGAGCGAGCCCGGCGCGCGAACCCCTGTCTTCTGTGTTTTCGCTTCCGGCAACGCCTCGCAACCGCTTCGGAAGTTCTGCAAGGTCAGCGGCGCGAAAACGACCGGGACGGCGGCCGAGGCCGCAACCGCATAGGCGAGCGGATAGTCGTCGTAGCTGCTGCAGATGGCGGTGAACGAGGCACGGTCGAAGATGAACGGTGAGCGGTTATAGAGATCGGTCGCGTGGATCACCAGGCGCGGATGGCCGGAGCGCGAGATGTTGCCGAGCGTTGCGCCGTTAAACAGGTTGGCGTCGAGCCAGGCCGGAAAACCGGAGAGATCGTTCACCCCGCCGCGATAGCCGCGCAGGATATTGGGCGGTGAAAACGACGTCCTGAGCGAGGCCTCGACATCGCGTCCGAGAAACCGCTTGCGGAAATCCTCAAGGCCCGCGCGGCCGTTCAAGGCAAAATAGGAGGCGAGCACAGCACCTCCAGAGACGCCGGCAACAACCGCGACATCGTCGGCAAGCCGGCGCCCTCGCCCGCCCGGGGACGGCGCCTCGGCCAACGCCGACAGGACGCCGTAGCCGAAGGCAGCGGAGCGGGCGCCGCCACCGGAAAAGGCAAGGATAATGCCGGTGTCGCTCACATCAAACGTCGACTGCGCAAGCGGCACGGCACCCGTCGTCAGTTCAAGTCGCCTGTTTGTGGGCGTCACGTCCGGGCCGGCGCAGCCGGCGGTGGCAAGAGCGAGCGCCAAGGTACCGTGACGCAGGAACCGACCTGCGCGCGCAAGTGCAACCGGATGCGCTGCACGCCAGCCAGCCGGCCTTTCCCTGCGTTGTCTGAGTGTAGGCGACGTCCGTTTGCTGAATGTCATGCGCCGTGATCCGGGTTGGCTTTGCCCGCGAACCCCGTTCTTGAAGTTTCACTGCTGCACAGCCTAAGGATCAAGATTGAGACAGCATGTCATGCAGGGCGCCCGCAACGAATGATTGTGCGGCGACAAAGATCGGGATTACCTTGCGGCGGGATGACAGGTTCCCTCAATGAAGCGGCACTAGGATCGCGCGCGTAGGCACGTTGCACGGGGTAAAGCGCATTCATGCGGGTCTTGCTGGTCGAAGATGAGAAGGAGCTCGCGGGGGCGCTGAAGGCCGCGTTGAGCCATCACCGGATGATCGCCGATCATGCGCGCGATCTCGCTGAGGCCGCGCTGATCCTCAACGACGCCGTCTATGACGTGGTCGTGCTCGATCGCAAGCTGCCCGATGGCGACGGGCTCTCGCTCATCCCCGTGATACGGGCGCGCGGCAACACCGTGCCGGTGCTGATGCTGACGGCGCTCGACGACCTCGCCGACCGGGTGGCGGGGCTCGATGGCGGCGCCGACGACTATATCGGCAAGCCCTTCGCCTTCGAGGAACTGCTGGCGCGGCTGCGCGCGCTTGCCCGTCGCCCGGTTCCGGTGCAATCCGATGTCGTCACCGTCGGTCGGCTCTCCTTCGATCTCGCCCATTGCGAGGCGAGTGTGGCCGGCACGCCGCTGAAGATGCCGCGGCGCGAGCTTCTGGTGCTTGAAACGCTGACCCGTCGCATGGGACGCATGGTGCTGCGCGCCGCCCTGATGGAGGCCGTGTTCGGGCTCGACGACGAGATCCAGTCCAATGCGCTCGACACCCATATCTCGCGCGTGCGCCGCAAGCTGGCGGACGCAGACGCGGGCGTGACCATCAACGGCATCCGCGGCGTCGGCTATCTCCTCAGAGAAGACCAATGAGCGGCCGCGCTTCCCATTCCTTCAAATGGCGGCTCGTCGGCTGGCTCGTGCTGTTCGAAACGGTAGCGACCCTTGTCGTTATCGCCATTGCGGTCGGCCTGCTCTGGGTGACCGGCTATCTCATCGACGGCTACGAGAACGGCAATGTTGACGTCTTGAAGGACGCGATCACCCGCAAAGCCGATGGCGGGCTCGAACTTCAGGAAACGCCGGAGCTGCAGCGGCTGCGCCAACAGGCGGGAAAGATCTGGTTCATCGTTCGCGACAGACAAGGGCACAGCCTCTCGGAGGGCACGGTGCCGGAAGAATTCGCCTTTGCGGTCGCCGGGCTCGAGCGCATGAACGACGCCCGCTTCCGGCTTTCGCCCGACAAGAACGCCCGTCCGGAAGCGGTCGTCAAATGGCTCGAGTCGCCGGCCGGCATGGTCCAGATCTTCAGCGGCACAGAGGGACAATTGACGCTCGGCCGCCTGCTGCTCAGCACCACCGGCGCCTTCCTCAGCATCTTCGTGCCGATGCTGCTACTGCTCGCCTTTGCGACCGTGGTCGTCACCCCGATCGTCGTTCGAAGGATGCTCTCGGGCCTGTCGCACGCGGCCTCGCATGCCGCCCACATCGAATATGACCAGCGCGGCATCCAGATGCCGGTGACGGGTGTTCCCAATGAGTTTCTGCCGCTGGTGACGGCCGTCAACGATGCGCTGACAAGGCTCGATGACGGCTATACGAGACACAAGCGCTTCCTGGCCCAGGCGGCGCATGAGTTGCGCACGCCGGTTGCCATTCTCGGCGCTCGCATCGCCTCGCTGCCGCCGGGACCGGACAAGACCCGCCTCAACGAGGACGTGACGCGCCTTTCCATTCTGGCGGGCCAGCTTCTCGATCTCGAACGTCTCGACGCCGAGAACGATGAGTTCAGGCCGGTCGATCTTGCAGCGCTTGCCGAGCGGGTGATCGTCGCGCTCGCGCCACTTGGCTTCGGGGCAGGTTACGAGATGACATTCGAGGCCGATCAACGCCCTGTCATGGTGGCGGGAGACGAGGCGTCGCTGGAGCGAGCGCTCACCAATCTCGTGCAGAACGCCATCGACCACGGCGGAAGGCGCGGCACGATCACGGTCAAGGTCGATCCTCAGGGCGTGATCGATGTCTGCGACGACGGCGACGGCATTCCGCGCAGCGAAACCGACCGGATCTTCGAGCCGTTTCAGCGGCTGCGCAAGGACGGCAAGGGCGCGGGCCTCGGCCTCAACCTCGTGCAGAAGATCGTGCACCTGCATGGCGGCTACGTCGACGTCTCCCGCTCGGCGTCCGGCGGCGCCTGCATGCGGATCGTGCTGCCGCTGGCGGCAGCCGTAACGGCTTGAGAAGAACAAGCCCCGGAACCGGCGCTGTCGGTCTTGCCCCGTAAATCGGCTAGGACATGGGGGAAAGACGACATGCGGTTCCGGGGCTCGACGCGGCCTGACCGGGAGAAAAAGTCAGGCTGCCTGGACCTTTTTCGACACGCGCGCCCATTCCGGGATCCAGTCGCGATGCGCGACGAGCAGGTCGTCGACGAGCGACCAGATCTGGTCGAGATCGAGTTCGGCCGCCGTGTGCGGATCCATCATTGCGGCGTGGTAGAGATGCTCGCGGTTCTCTGTCATAAGCGCCTGAACCGTCAGTTCCTGCACGTTGATGTTGGTGCGGATCAGCGCCGTCAGCTGCGGCGGCAGATCGCCGATGAAGGTCGGCTGGATACCCGAGGCATCGACCAGGCAGGGAACTTCAGCGGCGCAGTTTTCCGGCAGCGAGGTGATGCAGCCGTTGTTCCTGAGGTTGCCGTAGATGACGGAGGGTTCGCCGGTCCAGACCGAGTTCATGATCGAAGACGCGTATTCGTGGCTCTCGGCCACTTCGATCGTCTCGGCTTCCTTGAAGGCCGCCGCCTGCCCCTTCCAGCGTTCGATCTGCTCGACGCAGCGCTTCGGGTACTCGTCGAGCGGGATGCCGAACTTCTCGATCAGGTCGGGACGGCCGTCCTTGATGAAATAGGGCGTGTACTCGGCGAAGTGCTCGGAGCTTTCGGTGACGAAATAGCCGAGCCGCGTCAGCATCTCGTAGCGCACCTTGTTGGGGCAGCGCGGGTTCCAGTGGCTGGGCTTGGGGAAGCGGCCTTCGCGGTAGCCGCGCACCAGATCCGGATAGAGATCGCGGAAGCTGCCGTCGGCCTGTTTGTGTTCGAACTTGAGGAAGAAGGCCATGTGGTTGATGCCGGCGGCGCGGTAGCGGATCTCCGAAACCGGGATGTCGAGATCGCGTGAAAGCTCGTAGGCCGTGCCCTGGACAGAATGGCAAAGGCCGACCTGACGGATCGTCGGATACTTCTCGGAGATCGCCCAGGTGTTGATCGCCATCGGGTTGACGTATTGCAGCAGGATCGCGTTGGGGCAGACCTGCAGCATGTCCTCGCAGATCTTCCAGAGATGCGGCACGGTGCGAAGGCCGCGCATGATGCCGCCGACGCCGAGCGTATCGGCAATGGTCTGGCGCAGGCCGTACTTCTTCGGTACCTCGAAATCCGTGACCGTGCAGGGCTCAAAGCCGCCGATCTGGAAGGCGACGACGACGAAGTCCGCACCCTCCAGCGCCTTTTTCTGGTTGGAATGGGTCTCGATATCAGCCTTGACGCCGAGCGTGCGCACCAGCTTGCCGGCGACGATCTCGCTTTCGCCGAGGCGCTCGGGGTTCACGTCCATCAGCGCGATCGTCGCGGCCGACAGCGCCGGACGCTGCAGTACGTCGCCGATGATGTTCTTCATGAAGACGGTGGAGCCGGCGCCGATGAAGGTGATCTTGGGTTGTCTGGTCATGGATTGCCTCTGCTTTCTAGCGGTCATGCTGCCACATCGAAGGCGGCTCTCACGAGCCTTTCGGTGTAGGCGGTCTTGGGATTGGACAGAATTTCGCTCACCGGCCCCTCCTCGACGATTCTGCCATGCTGCATCACCACCACCCGGTGGCAGAGGGCGCGCACGACCTTGAGGTCATGGGAGATGAAGAGGTAGCTCAGGCCCCGCTCGTCCTGCAGCTTGCGCAGCAGCTCGATGATCTGGGCCTGGACCGAAAGATCGAGCGCCGAGGTCGGCTCGTCGAGCAGGATGAATTCAGGCTCAAGCGCGATGGCCCGGGCGATCGCAATGCGCTGGCGCTGGCCGCCGGAGAACTCATGCGGAAAGCGCGACAGGATGTTGCCCGGCATGCCGGCGGCGTTAAGCGCATCCACCACCCGGTCGAGCCGGTCCTTGCGGTTCTCACCGATGCCGTTGACGACCAGCCCCTCCTCGATGATCTGGCCGATCGACATGCGCGGGTTGAGCGAGGCGAAGGGGTCCTGAAAGACGATCTGGATGCGCGAGCGCAGAGGCCGCATCTGGGTCCGGTCCTTGTCGTGGATCGGAATGCCGTCGAAGTAGATCTCGCCGCCATCGGGGTTGAGCAGGCGGATCAGCGCCTGGCCGAAGGTCGTCTTGCCCGATCCGGATTCGCCGACCAGCCCCAGCGTTTCGTGCTTGCGCAGATTAAGGCTGAGCTTGTCGACCGCGACCAACTCAGAAAACTGCGAGCGGAAAAGACCGCCCTTCTTCAGCATGAAGGAGACCTTCACGTCCCGCCCGTCGAGCATGATCGGGGCGTTGTCCGGTAGCGGTTTAGCCGCACCCGACGGCTCCGACGAGAGCAGCCGTTTGGTATAGGCATGCAACGGGTTGGCGAAGAGCGCGGCCGTGGTGTTGTGCTCCTTCACCTCGCCGTACTGCATGACGTAGACGTAGTCCGAGAACTGCCGAACCACCGTCAGGTCGTGGGTGATCAGGATCACCGCCATGCCGAGCTCGCGCTGCAGGTCTCGGATGAGGTTGAGGATCTGCGCCTGGACGGTGACGTCGAGCGCCGTCGTCGGCTCGTCGGCGATCAGCACATCCGGATCGTTGGCGAGTGCCATCGCGATCATCACCCGCTGGCGCTGGCCGCCGGAGAGCTGGTGTGGATACTGATTGATCCGGAGCTCCGGGTCCGGGATCCGTACGTGGCGCAGGAGCTCCAGCGCCCGCTCGGTCGCGGCGCGTCGGCTCATCCTGCGATGCGCCCGGATCGCCTCGATGATCTGCGTGCCGACCGTGTAGACCGGATTGAGCGAACTCATCGGCTCCTGGAAGATCATCGCAAGGCGATTGCCACGCAACCCACGCCGCTCACGCGGCGAGAATTTCAGCACGTCCTTGCCGTCATAGTCGATGCGCGATTGCGGGGCGATCGTGGCACGCTTGGAGAGCAGCCCCATGACGCAGCGCGCGGTAACCGATTTGCCCGAGCCGGATTCGCCGACGATGGCGATGGTCTCGCCGCGGTAGAGCTGGAAGGAAACATCCTTCACCGCCTCCACCGTGCCATGTTCGACCTTGAATCGAACCGCGACATTGCGGGCGTCGATGACCGGCCGGCCATCGCGTTCGGCAAGGTCCCTGCGCTCAAAGGGCGCGGCAGTGAGGACGTCGATTGTCTCTGTCATGATGCGTCCTCCTCAATAGGGATCGATGGCGTCGCGCAGGCCGTCGCCAAGCGCATTGAAGGCGAAGACTGTGACAAGCACGAAGGCCACGGGCGACAGGATCCAGGGATAGGACCCGATGACGGAATAGGTGGAGGTATCCTGCAGCATCAGCCCCCAGGAAATGAGCGGCGGCTTGACCGCAAAGCCGAGGAACCCGAGGAAGGATTCAAGCAGCACCACCTGCGGGATCGACAGCGTGACGGCGACGATCACATGGCTCATCACGTTCGGCAGGATGTGCTGGAAGATGATGCGCCGGTCGCTGGCGCCGACGGCGATCGCCGCCCGCACATAGTCGATGCGGGCAAGCGCCAGCGTCTTACCGCGCACCTCGCGCGACATCTGCGCCCAGCCGAGCGCCGACATGACGATAATGACGAAGGCGAGGAAGACATTGGTCGGCGCCGTCACCGGGATCAGCGACGTCAGCGCCAGGTAGAGCGGCAATTGCGGGAAGGCGAGTACCAGTTCGACGAAGCGCTGAGTCCAGACGTCGAAGCGGCCGCCGAAATAGCCCGACGCCATGCCGACGGTCGTGCCGACGATGGTGACGATCGAGACGACGATGAGGGCGATCATCAACGAGATGCGCGAGCCGACGAGAATGCGTGACAGCACGTCGCGGCCAAACTTGTCGGTACCGAGCAGATGCACCGGCGAGCCATCGACCGCGCCAAAGAAATGGCGCTCGGCCGGGACCAGGCCGAAGAGACTGTAGGGGGCGCCCTTGACGAAGAAGCCAAGGATCTGCGGATTGTCGTAGTCGGGACCGATGATCGGCTGAAAGGTGATCGGGTCGAGTTCCGTACCTTCGCTGAGCGGATAGCTGCGCGGCGAGAAAACGAGGTTGCCGTCCTTGTCGGTAAAGCTGATCGCCTGCGGCGGCGCAAAGGCGACGCCCGTGGCCTTCGGATCGACCGGCGACAGGAAGTCGGCAAAGACCGCCATGAAGAGCAACAGGCCAACGAGCACGAGGCCGAGCATGCCGGTCCAGGAGCGCTTCAGCCGGCGCCAGACGAGCGCAGGATAGCTTTCGTTGTGCTGCTCGTTCTTGGGTTCGACGACGAGCGGAAGGGTTGTTTGCATCTCGACGGTCATGCTGGGGCTCCTCCGAGACGCACGCGCGGATCGAGTGCGGCCAACAGCATGTCGGCGATGATGTTGCCGAGGATAAGGGTCGCCGACAGAACCAGCATGAAGGTGGCGGTGACATAGACGTCGCCCACCCACATGGAGCCGACGATGGCCGGTCCGACGGTCGGCAGCGCGAAGATGATCGCCGTCTCGATCTCGCCGGTCAGCATGTAGGGCAGCACAACGCCCTGGTACATGATCAGCGGATGCAGGGCATTCGGCACCGCATGGCGCATGACCACCGCGCCTTCGCTCAGGCCCTTCGCCCGGGCGGTTTCGACATATTGCGCGTTCAGCGTGTCGAGCAGATTGCCGCGCATCACCCGCATATTGTAGGCGAGGCCGCCGAAAGTGGCGATCGCCACGACCGGCCAGACATGTTTGACGAGGTCGACGAATTTGTCCCAGGACCAGGGCGCACCGCCATAACGGGCCGAGTGGAAGCTGTTGATTTCGCTCACACTGAAATGGAAGACGAGGATGTAGACGATGATCAGCGCCATCAGGAAGCGCGGCACCGTCATGCCGAGGAAGGCCACCGTCGAAAGCAGGCTGTCGATCCACGAATACTGCCGTGTCGCGGCGATGATACCGAAGGATATGCCGATGATGGACGCCAGGATGTGGCAGACGAGCGCCAATGCCAGCGTGCGCGGCAGGCGTTCGCCGACGACATCGGCAACAGGCTTGTTGTAGTAGAGGCTGTGGCCGAAATCGCCGCGCGTCAGGATGCCGGTCATCCAGTTGACGTATTGAACCGGCAGCGGCTTATCGAGGCCATGCTCCTTGCGATAGGCCTGCGCCTGGGCTTCGGCTTCCTCATAGGATGCGCCACCCTGGTTGATCAGCTGCGAGCGGATGTAATCGCTGTAGTCTCCGGGCGGCGCCTGGATGATGGCGAAGGTCGCCACGCTCAAGACAAGCAGCACCGGAATGGCAGAGGCGATGCGGACAAGCAGAAACCTGAACATGCCGTTTCCTTCTGTCGGTTAAGATGAGGCGCCGCCCCTCCGGCTTGAGGCCGGAGGGGCGGCCTTCGATCAGTTGCTCAGGCTCTTCTCGCCGGGCTTGCCCGGGAGCTGCTCGGCGAAGAGCTCGAAGTCACCCTGCTTGTCGGCGGGGACAAAGAGACGCTCGCGCATGATCGTGTCCTCGGCCCAGTTGAACATGAAGATCGGCGCTCCTGTCGGCACGTTGGCGAAGCGCTTGTTGATGATCAACGCGCCCGGATATTCGGTAAGGCCGACTGTATCGAGGTTCGTCGTCGCGACCTTCTGGTACTGCTTCATCAAGTTCGCGCGCTCGGCATTGTCGTTGGTGGCGATGAACTTGTTGATGATGTCGACGAGTTCCTGTTCGAAGGGCATCAGGTCAAGCTGACCGCCTTCCGGTGCACGGTGGTGCCAGCTGGTGCGCGGACCGGCGGCCGCCAGCTGCGGCGTGTTCTGCACGACGGAGGCATATTCGGCGGCGTTGCGGTGAACCATCCAGTCGAACTTGCCGGCGTAATTGGTCGCGTCCCGCTGCTTGCCGTCCAGCGAGTTCAGAACCACCCGGAGGCCGAGCTTTTCCATCTGGCCGATAAGGCCCTCGGCCAGGTTGCGGTCGGTCGCATAGCTGTTGTCGATCAGAAGCACGATCTCCACGTCCTTGCCGCCGGCCTTGCCGTCCGCGAAGTTGACGAAGCCGTTGCCGTCCGTGTCCTTCAGCCCCGCCTTTTCGAGCAGAGCCTTGGCGCCATCGAGGTCGAAGGGATAGTAGACGGTCGATTCCCGATCGTAGAAGCTGGTGCCGGAGGAAAGCCCGCCGGGATAGATCGCGGTGAAGGGCCCCTTTACGAGCGCCTCGCCGAGCTTCTTGCGGTCGACCGCCATGGTCACCGCCTTGCGGAAATCCTCGTTGCGGTTGAGTTCACGCACGGCCTGGGCGCGTTCGTCCGGCTCACCCCAGCCATTGGCCGAGAAGTTCATGTGCAGATTGTAGCCGATGAGGCGGGGGCCGAAGGCAAGCCGGGCGGGGGCCGTATCCTGGGCCGCGCGCTTCAGCGACTCCACGAAGTTTTCCGGCTGCTCGAGGTTCGAGAGATCGGCGGAACCGGCAATCGCCTGTACGTCGCGGTCGGCCCAGGTCGAGAGCTTGTAGTGCAGCTCGTTGATGTAGGGCAGCTGGTTGCCGGCCTCATCGACCTTCCAATAGTACGGGTTCCGGCGCAGCACGATGATATCGTCGGGGCGATAGGCGACAGGGACCCAGGCACCCATGACCGGGATGTTCATGTACTCGGGCGGGAAGGCGTTCTTGTACTGGTCGTAGGTGGTACCGGCGTATTTCGGATGCTTGGCCTTGAGAATATGCGACGGGCCGGGGCAGAAGGTGCCATAGGCCATGGCATAGAGGTGCTGGCGCGGGAAGGCCTCCTTGAAGGTCCACTCGACCGTATACTGGTCGATCTTCTTCAGCGTCGTGCCAGCGCCGAAGGTCTCCGGCGTCGCGCCGTTCAGCGGCGTCACGCTCGGGTCGAGCACGTTGTCTTCCCAGTAGAACATTACGTCGTCGGCATCGAAGAGGTCGCCATCCGACCACTTGGCGCCCTCGACCAGATGCATCGTCAGCTTGTGGCCGTCAGAAGACCAGTCCCAGCTCTTGGCAAGGTTCGGCAGAGGCTCGACGTCCTTCGCTTCCACCTGGAAGAGCGGCGCCGTACGCGTCAGGCATTCGGACATGCCGATATCGATGCCCCCCCACCCCTGGCTCTGGCCGGCTGAATAGTTCCAGCCCTCGGGACGACCGCCGATGACGTGGCGCAGCGTGTCGCCATAGACACCGACGCCATCAGGCATGTTGCCGGTCTTGAAGACCATCGGCTCCTTCGGCAGCCGTTCGGCGACCGGCGGCAGCTTGCCGGTCTTGACGTATTTCTCGGTAACCCAGGCCGGTTCCTTGTATTCCGGCAGCGCCTTGAACTCGGCGATCGAGTCGCGCGGCACATAGGTGATCTTGCCCTCGGCCGGAAAGGCCGGCTGCTGGGGCACGACGGTCGGCTCGGAAGCGGTCGCCTCCAAGGCAAGGGTCGAGATGCCGACAAGCAGCAGGCTCGCCATTTTCATCAGTCTGTGGCTGGTCATTGGCTTAGATTCTCCCTCTTTGCCGCGCCGGGACGCGGCCTCCTCCTTGAAAAGTCTGCACTTCAGGCAGCGCTGCCCACGTCTCCTCACGGAAGCAGCGCTGCAATCGATCAGCCGGCGGCGCGGACCTGACGCTCGGCGCGCAACTCGTCGAGCGAACGCACTTCACGCCGCGCAGCACCCTTCCATTCGCGCGTCTTGACGGTTGCGCGGCCAAGTCGCTCCTTCGCGCCGTCGATGGCATGGGCGTATTGCGGCAGCCACTGGCTTTGAGCGACCACCATCTCGTCGACCATCTGCCAAACCTCCTCCGGTGTGCAGATGGCGCCGACCAGCGGATCATGCAGCATCGCCAGCTTTAGAAGATCGAGATCGCCGGTCACGGCCGCATGGACCGACATGCGCTGGACGTTGATCGAGGAAAGGCAGGTGGCGGCACAGGCCTCGGGAAGGGTGAGGCCCGAGACCATGTTGATGCCGAAGCGATCGACGAAGCCGGGGGATTCGATGATGGCGTCGGCAGGCAGGTTGGTGATCACGCCATCGTTCTTGACGTTGAAATGGCCGCGATAGACCCGGCCCGTTTCCAGGGCCTCGAGAATATGGCTCGCATGTTCGTTCGAGCGCTTCTGATGGTCGAGCGGCCGGCCGGCTGCTTCGAGGAACTGCGGAAACTCGGTTTCGAACCAGTTGCGCGTCTCGGTCGAATGCCTGAGATAGCCGCCGGTCTCGCCGTGGATCCAGTCGGACATATCGATCCAGCGGGTAATTTCCTCCGGGCGCTTGCGATACCAGGGAAGATATTCGGAGAGATGGCCGTTGCTCTCGGTCGAATAGACGCCGAACCGCTTCAGCACGTCGATGCGGAGCTTCTCCTGCTTGGAGAACACCGGGTGCGCCTCGAAGGCCGCAACCAACTCGTCCTTGCCGATCCTGCGGCCCTTCAGCCTCACGTCGACGAACCAGGTCTGATGGTTGATACCCGAGCAGATGTAGTCGAGTTCGCCCTCGCCGGCTCCCAAGATTTCGGCGATCTGCTCGCCGCCGTGCTGAACACCGTGGCAGAGCCCGACCGTATCGACCTTGCCGTATTCGATCGCCGCCCAGGTGTTCATCGCCATCGGGTTGGCATAGTTCAGGAACTTGGCACCCGGTTCGGCGACCGCGCGGATATCCCGGCAGAAGTCGAGGATGACGGGGATGTTGCGCTGGCCGTAGAGGATGCCACCGGCGCAGATCGTATCGCCGACGCATTGGTCGACGCCATATTTAAGGGGGATGCGGATGTCGTCGGCATAGGCTTCGAGCCCGCCGACACGGACGCAGCTGATGATGTAGCGGGCGCCTTCGAGCGCTTTCAGCCGGTCGGTGGTTGCCGTGACCTTCGTCGGCAGGCGGTTGACTTCGACAATCCGGTCGAGGATCGCCTTGATCATCTCCAGATTGCGGGCGCTGAGATCTGTCAGCGCAACCTCGATGTCGCGCAATTCCGGCACGGCGAGAATGTCGGTGAAGAGCTTCTTGGTGAAGCCTATGCTGCCGGCGCCGATGATGGCGATCTTGAATGTTGCCATGCCCTCACTCCTCATGAACTGCATGCATCTCTGACAAAGGGTAAAATCAATTCACGGTTTTTCACCGTCTCTGCGCGCAACTTCGATGCATCCCCTCATTTCTTACGGGCCAAAAGCACCGCCTGTTGCGCTGTTGGTGGTCATTATGTGTATAATCGCCGACCCCGCCAGAGCGGTATTGTGCTTTCATGGGTAATTTTATGCTGCAAGAATTGATCGACAACGGCCCGGTTATGCGAACCGTTTCACTGCCGCGGGGACGCCAGAGCCTGCACGCGATGCCGACCAGCACCGGCTATGAAATCCGCAACAATGCGACCTATGACTGGGACGGCAGAAAACGCGGAAACACGCCCTTTACCGTGCTCCAGCATACGATCGCGGGTGCCGGAAACCTGCGATACGAAAACCGCAGCTATCGGGTGCGCGAGGGCGAGACGCTGCTCCTGCTCGTGCCGCACAATCATCGCTACTGGCTGGAAGACGGCGGGCGCTGGGAGTTCTTCTGGATCTCGATGAACGGCGACGAGGCGCTGCGCATCCACCGCGCCCTGCTCGCCGTCACCGGTCCGGTATTGAAGCTGCAACCGGAAACGATCGAGCATCTGGCCGACTGCAGCCTGCGGCTGATCCGCGGCGGCGAGACGCCAGGCAGAGCCTCGGCGATTGCCTACGAGGCGGCGATGGCGCTCTACGACGACGTCTTCGGCTCGCACCCGGTGTTCAGCCATGAACACAGGACGATGCACCGGGTCGTCGACCACATCATGAACAACTTGCAGAACCCGCTTCCGGTGGAGGAACTGGCACGCGTGTCGGGCTTGAGCCGGGCGCATTTCTCGCGCGTCTTCGCCGCCAGCGAAGGCATGGCGCCGGCCGAATATGTGCTGCAGAAGCGACTGCAGCGTGCGGTAAAACTGCTGACGAAAACCGCAAGCCTTCCGGTCAAGGAAGTGGCCATTCTCTCGGGCTTCGAAGACCCCAACTATTTCGCCAAGGTGTTCCGCCGCTCCTTCGGTCTGAGCCCGACGGAATTCAGAACCACCGGCATGTATGCCAGCATCGCCGCCGGCTCGGTGGAGCAAGCGGTCGACACGGCGGAGGACGCAACGGTGCTGCTGCCGGGTTGAAGACGCGAACGATCAGCCGGCGAGTTGCTGCCGAAAGGCCGGCACCCTCGGGAAAACCATGCCGAGGTCTGCATGCATGGCCCGCGCGATCACACGGAAGTCACGCTCGCTGATGGCAAGATGACCAAGACGAAGCTTCTGGTCCCAGTTACGGTTGCCTTCGGCAAATTCAAGGCTGTCGAGCCACGGCCGAACCGGCGCCTCCATGCTGTCGGCCCAGTCGATGTCGCCGCGATGCGGGGCGACACCGCCCATGGCAAAGAAGTAGGGCGGGCGCTCCTTGACGACACCGATGGCGGCAAAACATGCAAGCCCCGCCCTGCCGTTAAAGGCGGCGTTGGGCGCATAACCGATGAAGCCATCACCCGCCTTCATGCGCGTCATCGCCTGGACATTGCCGTAGCCGTAGCCAAAGCGAGAGAAGCCGTCTTCGGCGGCATGCTGCAGGTCATCGCCGGAAACAGCGCCGATCCAGAAATTGCGCTCGCCCGACCTGTTTGCTGCACCCATCTGAAACATATCCTGCGCCGACATCTGCAATCCCTCGATCTCTTATCCTGGGACCACTTTACGCGCGACCCCTGCCAGATTCTGTCAGCATCGTTTTGACGGCCCGGCATACCGTCGAGCCGCGTCTCAGCCGTCTTCGGAGGGCGCTTCCCATTGGCCGAAAAGCGTCACGCCTACGGCTCCCGCAAGCGCCACCGACGCGTGGTTGTCGAGTTGGCAGCGATATTGCGGTTGGTAGCCCTTTTCGAGGGCGGCCCTGCTGATTGCGCGCACGACCTTTCGGGCGTGGCCCTTACCCCTATCGGACACAAGCGTCAGCACACCGAGATCGGCGATCTGCCGCTCCTGCAAGGGATACATGCTCGCGGCACAGACCAGCCTGTCACCATCGAAGGCTCCGTAGACCAACCAGTGATCCAGTTCGACATAGGCTGCATCGAGATCCTCTTCCGAGGCGGAGCCCTGGAACCGGGCGAACGCGGCCGCATCCTTCGCCGTGAGCGCGCGCACATGGGCGCCTGAATTCTCCCGCAACAGCACAGCCTTATCCGCTTCGGTGAAGTAGAAGAGGTTGTCAGCACCGTTCAGGACGATGCCGGCATCGCGCAGCCCTTGGCGAAGGGTCGCTTCGGTGAGCACCTGACCCGCCGCTGACGACAGCGCGGCGCCGAGCGCCGGGGACAGGGCCACGATCACGCCGTTTTCAGCAGTGTGCAGCACCATGGCCGGGCTGTCCTCGTCGAGGTCGGGATTGACCACGACGGTAAACCGATCCGCGCTTGCGCGAACATCGCCCGCAAAGGACGCGTTCCAGAAATCGGTAATCTCAGGGGAAAACGGCGGCATGGCACTCAGTCTCTTGAACGAACACCGCGCCTGTCGGCGGCAAGCGGCGCGATTAATGGAGTAGTCGATTAATCAAATCGCAGTGCCAGCGATGTGTGGGACGACAATGGCGCAATGAAGGCGCCAAAAAGCAAAAGCGCCCGCAGGAGATGCAGGCGCTTGGCAATTATTCAGTCTTTAAGATCGCCTTAGCGGGCGAAGGCCGTACGTGCGACGCGGTCGATGTCGGCGCGTTCGATGCCGAGGTCGCGAAGTTCGCGGTTCGACATGCGGCCCAGTTCGGTGACCGTCTGACGGTACTTGCGCCAGTTGTTGATGGAGCGTGCGATGTTCATTTGATCCCCCTTT
The DNA here is from genome assembly GCF_000697965.2 of Ensifer adhaerens. Classification (NCBI taxonomy): domain Bacteria; kingdom Pseudomonadati; phylum Pseudomonadota; class Alphaproteobacteria; order Hyphomicrobiales; family Rhizobiaceae; genus Ensifer; species Ensifer adhaerens. The sequence goes on from NZ_CP015881.1 coordinate 1,592,524, forward strand.
CAATGGGCTTTCGAAGCCTGGCTGCCAGTCCGTGGCGCCTCGTTTCGCTTCGATGAACACCTTATAGCTCAGGCTTTCCGTAAGTTGCAGCGCTCAAAACTCAGCGCTCCCATGTGGGAAACGCATGGGTCGCCACAACAACCTGTGCACGCAGATGCGGATAACAGCTTCGCGCAATGACGGCAGCGGAAACTGTTGATCCCGGCGACAGAGACAAGTATTTCTTTTGTCGACAAAGGAATCTGACATGACCGATATCGACACCGACAACAGCCCCATCCCGGAGCGCAAGCGCGGCTCCGGCGTAAAGATGGTCTATGACCTCTTGCGCGACGAGATCCTCGACCTGGTGCTGCCGCCGGGCAGCCCGATCGACGAAGTGCAGCTTGCCGAGCGGCTGAAGATGTCGCGCACGCCGATCCGCGAGGCGCTGGTGCGTCTTGCCGGCGAAGGGCTGATCGACACGCTGCCGAACCGCTCGACGATGGTGGCGAACATCGACTTCCTCAATCTCAATCCGTTCTTCGACGCGCTGGTGCTGATGTACCGCGTCACCACGCGGCTTGCGGCGCAGAACCACCGCCCGGAAGACCTGGCGATCATTCGCGGCTTCCACGAAGACTATGCGGCAGCCGTGCAGACGCGCGACCCGCTCACGATGATCGCCACCAACGCCGCCTTCCATGCGGCAATCGCGGAAAGCGGACGCAACCCCTATTTCACCAGCCTGTTCCGCCGGCTGCTGGACGAAGGGCGGCGCATTCTCCGTCTCTATTATCAGTCCTATGACGAGCAGTTCCCCCAGCGCTTCGTCGACGAGCATGCGGCCATGATCGCCGCGATCGCCGCGCGCGACGTCGAGGCTGCGGATCGGCTGGGCAAGGCGCATGCGGAGCAGATCGTCGAGCAGGTGCAGAAGCTTTTTGCCCGCAACAACAAGCTCGATATCGCTTTGTAGCGACCTTTGTATTTTTCTTGTCGACAAATAAAATACAAACGGCTATTGTCTGGATCAAAGGCAAGGGCGCAGGTGCGCCGCTGCCCTGAAGACAAAGCCGAGAGGAGTTTCAGATGAAGGCTCAGATTTTCACCGGCGTCATCCCGGCGCTGATGACCCCCTGCAAGGAAGACCGCACCCCCGATTTCGACGCGCTGGTGCGCAAGGGCAAGGAGCTGATCGCTCAAGGCATGTCCGCCGTCGTCTACTGCGGCTCGATGGGTGACTGGCCGCTCCTGACCGACGAACAGCGCATGGAAGGCGTCGAGCGCCTCGTCAAGGCCGGCATTCCGGTTATCGTCGGCACCGGCGCCGTCAACACTGCTTCGGCCGTCGCTCACGCGGCACATGCCGAGAAGGTCGGCGCCCAGGGCCTGATGGTCATCCCGCGCGTGCTTTCGCGCGGCTCGGTTGTCGCTGCCCAGAAGAACCACTTCAAGGCCATTCTCTCGGCCGCCCCGAGCCTGCCGGCTGTCATCTACAACAGCCCGTACTACGGCTTCGCCACCCGCGCCGACCTGTTCTTCGCGCTGCGCGCCGAACATCCGAACCTCGTCGGCTTCAAGGAGTTCGGCGGCGCTGCCGACATGCGCTATGCGGCCGAGAACATCACCAGCCGTGACGATGGCGTTTCGCTGATGATCGGTGTCGACACGGCCGTTTTCCACGGCTTCGTCAACTGCGGCGCGACCGGTGCCATCACCGGCATCGGCTGCGTTCTGCCGAAGGAAGTCATCCACATGTGCAACCTGTCGCGTGCCGCCGCCGAAGGCGACGTCGACGCACGTCTGCGCGCACTGGAACTGGAACAGGCGCTCGCCGTTCTCTCGTCCTTCGACGAAGGTCCGGACCTCGTTCTCTACTTCAAGCATATGATGGTGCTGAAGGGCGACAAGGAATACACGCTGCACTTCAACGAGAGCGACGTTCTCTCCGACAGCCAGCGCGGCTACGTCGAAGCCCAGTTCAAGCTGTTCAACAGCTGGTACGCCGAGTGGAGCAAGCTCCCGGGCGCGGTGCAGAAGTACAAGGCCTGATCGCTCGATCGGCACTCAAATAGAAAAGGCCCTCCGGTTGGAGGGCCTTTTTCGTTTGGCAGTCTCGACGGGTCGATGACCGACGAAAAGGTTAGCCGTCGCTTACGCGACGGCGTCCAGTCCAAGAGCAAGCAGCCGCTCGAGCTGCTCGATTTCAGCCGTGTTGAGAACGACACCTTCGACTTCCGACTTGGCGCGCGCCACGAAGCGACGCTGCGACGGCAGGCGGGCGCCCTGGCCGACGATCGCCTCAAACAGCACTTCCGCACGGGCGAAGGGATTGCCCGGGCGTCCGGCTGCAAATTTCTCCGGCGAGAAGGCGACGATCAGTTCGCCGTGGAACGGTGCAAGCGTCGTGGTGCCGAGATAGTCGAGCACTTCCGGGCTCGTCAGGTCGCCGATCATGATGCCGGCAAGAAGCTCGACCATGGTGCCGATCGCCGAACCCTTGTGGCCGCCGAAGGGCAGCATGGCGCCGGCAAGCGCTGCTTCCGGATCGGTCGTCGGATTGCCTTCGGCATCGATCGCCCAGCCCTCCGGCAAGGGCTTGCCGGCACGGCGGTGCAGTTCGATCTCACCGCGGGCGGCAACCGAGGTGGCGAAGTCGAAGACGTAAGGCGGCTTGTTTTCGCGCGGCCAGCCGAAGGCGAAGGGGTTGGTGCCGAGCAGCGGCTTGTTGCCGCCGGTCGGCGCAACGGTCGCATAGCTCGGGCACATCACGAGGCCGGCAAGTCCCTCGCCGGTCAGGCCTTCGACCTCAGGCCAGAGCGCCGAAAAATGGGTGCAATCATTGATGACGAGCGCGGCGATGCCCAGCGAGCGAGCGCGTTCGGCGAGAACCGGCAGGCCGAGCTCGAAGGCGGGATTGGCAAAACCGCCCTTGGCGTTGACCTTGACGATAGCGGAACCTTCGCCCGCTTCGAGCTCCGGTGTTGCATCCGGCTTCACCTTGCCCGCCTTGACGGTGCGAAGCGCTCCTTCGATGCGGTAGATGCCATGCGACTTGCAGGCATCCCGCTCGCCGGCGACGATCACGCGGGCCAGTGCACCGGCCTGAATGGCGTTGAGCCCCGCCTTCAGGAAGATCGCCTCAACGCGCTCGAAAAGTGCTGCGATCGTCAGGGTGTTGGTTTCGCTCATCTCTCTCCCTCTCAAATGCTGCGCCTGATCCGGAAGGGCCAGTCAGGCGATTGATGTTCTGCATACATATAGTATACAAAGATCCGACAAGTGCAATTCAGCCATGATCCCCTCTGCCAGAAAAGGCAATCCGGGATCGAACGAAAGGATCGGCAGATGGCCTTCACCCCCAAAGGAAAACACCTTGTCGCCGGCGAATGGCTCGACGGCGCGGGCACCTTCGCATCGGCACCCGCCCACGGTCCGGTCCACCAGTTCGCCACAGGCACCGTGGAACTGGTCAACCGCGCGGCTGAAGCCGCCGAAGAAGCCTTCCTGAGCTATGGCTATTCGACCCGGACCGAGCGCGCCGCCTTCCTGCGCGCCGTCGCCGATGAGATCGAGGCACGCGCGGAGGCCATCACCGAGATCGGCACCCAGGAAACCGGCCTGCCGGAAGCGCGCCTGCAGGGCGAACGCGGCCGCACCACCGGCCAGCTCCGTCTCTTTGCCGACCACATCGAAAAGGGTGAATATCTCGACCGCCGTTTCGATGCGGCCCTGCCCGAGCGTCAGCCGGCGCCGCGCCCGGAAATCCGCCTTATCCAGCGCCCGATCGGCCCGGTCGCCGTCTTCGGCGCCTCGAACTTCCCGCTGGCCTTCTCGACCGCCGGCGGCGACACGGCTGCCGCCCTTGCTGCCGGCTGCCCCGTGGTCGTCAAGGGCCACTCGGCCCATCCGGGCACCGGTGAGATCGTTGCGCAGGCCGTCGAGGCCGCGATCCGCAAGACCGGCGTTCACCCGGGCGTCTTCTCGCTGATCCAGGGCGGCAACCGCCAGGTCGGCGAAGCACTTGTCCAGCATCCGCTGATCAAGGCCGTCGGCTTCACCGGTTCGCTCGCCGGTGGCCGCGCGCTCTTCAATCTCTGCGCCGCACGTCCGGAGCCGATCCCGTTCTTCGGCGAGCTCGGCTCGGTCAACCCGATGTTCCTGCTGCCGGAAGCACTGAAGGCACGCGCCGAGACACTCGGCCAGGGTTGGGCTGGTTCGCTGACCATGGGTGCCGGCCAGTTCTGCACCAACCCCGGCATCGCCGTGGTTGTCGAAGGTGCTGACGCCGATCGCTTCACCACGGCCGCCGTCGAAGCGCTCGGCAAGGTCGCGCCGCAGACGATGCTGACGGACGGCATCGCCAAGGCCTATCACGACGGCCAGGCGCGCTTTGAAAGCCGCAACACGGTGAAGCCGCTGCTGACGACCGAATCGTCCGGCCGTTCGGTCTCGCCGAACCTGTTCGAAACGACCGGCGACCAGTTCCTGGCCGACCATGCGCTCGGCGAAGAGGTGTTCGGTCCGCTCGGCCTCGTCGTTCGCGTCGGTTCGACCTCTGAAATGGAACAGCTTGCCCGCGGCTTCGAGGGACAGCTGACCACCACCATCCACATGGAGGCGGCCGATCTCGAGACCGCCCGTCGTCTGCGCCCGATCGTTGAGCGCAAGGCAGGCCGGGTGCTCGTCAACGGCTTCCCGACCGGCGTCGAGGTGGTGGATTCGATGGTGCATGGCGGGCCCTATCCGGCCTCGACCAACTTCGGCGCAACCAGCGTCGGCACCCTGTCGATCCGCCGTTTCCTGCGCCCGGTCGCCTACCAGAACATGCCGGAAGGCCTGCTGCCCGAGGACTTCCAGGGCTAAGGCATTCGCCGACAGCTGCGGGCGCCTGCCGCCCGCAGCCGCAAGACACGACAGATCGCTGCGCAGGCATCCCATTTGACGAAACAAATGGGATACCTGCGCGCGTTCTGCGTTACGAACTTATACTTTTTGTATACTAATTGTATTTTTCTATTGATTTGTGCTGTCTAAAACGGAATAGTGCCTCAGCCGTCAAACGGCACTCATTTCAGGGAGAGAGAAAATGAAGACTTCGGTGCTCGCGCTCGGCCTCGTTGCGGCCGCTGCTCTGACCAGCCAGGCCCATGCCGACAAGCTGGATGACGTCATCGGCTCGGGTACGCTGCGTTGCGCAGTCGTGCTCGACTTCCCGCCGATGGGTTCTCGCGACGAGAACAACAACCCGATCGGTTTCGACGTCGACTACTGCAACGACCTTGCCAAGGCACTCGGCGTCACCGCCGAAATCGTCGAGACCCCGTTCCCGGAGCGCATTCCCGCCCTGATGTCGGGCCGTGTCGACGTCGGCGTTGCCTCGACCTCGGACACGCTTGAGCGCGCCAAGACCGTCGGCATGACGATCCCCTACTTCGCCTTCGAAATGGCTGTCACCGCCAACGAGAAGTCGGGCGTCAAGTCCTTCGAAGACATGAAGGGCAAGGTTGTCGGCGCGACCGCCGGCACGTTCGAAGCGATCGCTCTCGAAAAGCAGGTCAAGGAATGGGGCGCCGGTGAGTTCCGTCCGTACCAGACCCAGGCGGACGTCTTCCTCGCGCTCAGCCAGGGCCAGATCGACGCCACGGTTTCGACCTCGACCGTCGCCCAGGCCAACGTGAAGGGCGGCAAGTTCGCCGGCATCTCCGTCGTCGGCAAGGCTCCGTTCGACACCGACTACGTCGCGCTCTTCACCAACCGCGAAGAATACGGCTTCATCAACTTCCTCAACCTCTTCATCAACCAGCAGGTCCGCACCGGCCGCTACGCTGAACTTTACGAAAAGTGGGTCGGCGGCGAACTTCCGGACCTTACGGCTAAGGGCGTTTACCGCTAATATGCCGTTTATCTGGCGGCGCGAAGTTTAGCTTCGCGCCGCTATTCGTTTCCGAAGAGGTGAGACGAAACATGTTCAGCTATACCTTTCATTGGAACCAGGCGCTGAAAGCCCTGCCACAGATGCTCGACGGAGCGCTGGTCACCCTGCAGGTGGCTCTGCTCTCGATGGTCATCGGCCTGGCACTGGCGCTCGCGCTGACGGCTTGCCGCCTGTCGGGCAATCGCATCCTCGGTGGTTTTGCCACCGCCTGGGTCGAAATCGCCCGCAACACGCCGGCGCTGTTCCAGATCTACATGGCCCATTTCGGCCTCGGCAATTTCGGTATCCACCTGAGCCCCTATACGGCGCTACTCGCGGGGATCGCCTTCAACAATGCCGGTTATCTCGCGGAAAACTTCCGCGGCGCCCTCAAGGCCATTCCCGATACCCAGGCGCGGGCCGGCCGCTCGCTCGGCATGACCCCGGTGCAGGCCTTCCGCTACATCGTGCTGCCGCAGATGCTGCGCATCGCCTTCCTGCCCGTCACCAACCAGATGGTCTGGGCGATCCTGATGACCTCGCTTGGCGTTACCGTCGGCATGAACACCGACCTTGCCGGCATCACCCAGGAACTGAACGCCCGTTCGTTCCGCACCTTCGAATTCTTCGCGATCGCGGCGATCATCTACTACCTGATCGCCAAGGCCGTGACGCTGGGCGCGCGCCTGCTCGCCGCGCGCATGTTCCGCTACTAAGGAGAGGTGAGAGATGTTCAATACCGCCCTCACCCTCGCTGATCTCGGCTTCCTGCTGCAGGGCGCCTTGATGACGCTCGCGGTCACCGCCGTCTCGGTTACCGCCGGCACCGTGCTCGGCATCATCTTCGGCGTCGTGCGCAACCAGGTCGGCCCCTATTGGGCCGCTCCGCTCACCTTCGTGCTCGACATCTTCCGTTCGGTGCCGCTGCTGATCCAGCTGGTTCTTGCCAATGCCTTCCAGGCGATCGCCAAGCTCGGCTGGGCACCGTTCACGACCTCCTGCGTGGTGCTGTCGCTCTATACGGCCGCCTATTGCACCGAGATCGTTCGTGGCGGCATCTCTTCCGTGCCACCGACGACGCGCCGCGCCGCCCGCTCGCTCGGCATGACCTGGTGGCAGGACATGCGCTACATCGTGGCGCCGCTTGCGACCCGCGTTTCGCTGCCGTCCTGGATCGGCCTGACGCTCGGCGTCATGAAGGACTCCGCACTCGTCCTCTGGCTCGGCCTGATCGAACTCTTGCGCGCCTCGCAGGTGCTCGTCACCCGCCTGCAGGAACCGCTGCTGATCCTTCTGATCTGCGGCGCCATCTACTTCCTCATCAGCTTCCCGATCGCCCGGCTCGGCGGTTACCTTGAAAAACGGTGGTCCAATGATTGAGATCCAGAACGTTCGCAAATCCTTCGGCTCGCTGGAGGTTCTCAAAGGCATCGACCTCACCGTCAACAAGGGCGAGGTGCTGACCATCATTGGCGGCTCCGGTTCCGGCAAGTCGACGCTGCTGACCTGCATCAACGGTCTCGAGCCGATCGATGCCGGCCGCATCCTCGTCGACGGCACCGAGGTCCACGCGAAATCAACAAACCTCAACAAGCTGCGCAGCAAGCTCGGCATCGTCTTCCAGCAGTTCAATGCTTTCCCGCACCTGACCGTGCTTGAAAACGTCATGCTGGCGCCGCGCAAGGTGCTCGGCCTCTCCAAGGAAAAGGCCGAGGAGAACGCCGTCAAGCAGCTCACGCACGTCGGCCTCGGCGAGAAGCTCGGCGTCTATCCAACCCGCATGTCGGGCGGCCAGCAGCAGCGCATGGCGATCGCCCGCGCACTCGCAATGTCGCCGGAATACATGCTGTTTGACGAAGTGACTTCGGCGCTCGATCCGCAGCTCGTCGGCGAAGTGCTCGACACGCTGCGCATGCTGGCCTCCGAGGGCATGACGATGATCTGCGTCACCCATGAAATGAAGTTTGCCCGCGAAGTTTCCGACCGCGTCGCCTTCTTCCACAAGGGCGTGATGGCGGAAATCGCCGCACCGGAAGCGCTCTTCGGCGCGCCGAAGGATCCGGAACTCCAAAAGTTCCTCGCAGCGACGCACTGAGCCGATCATGAAGGATGCAGTTCAGCCTGACGTCATCGTCATCGGCGCCGGCGTTGTCGGCCTTTCTGCGGCGATCGCCGCCCAGGCACGGGGACTTTCCGTCACCGTGCTCGACCGGGAAGGCCCGGCAGCAGGTGCCTCGGCGGGCAACGCCGGGGCCTTCGCCTTCACCGACATCCTGCCGCTCGCGTCACCCGGCATCTTGAAGAAGGCGCCGAAGTGGCTGCTCGACCCGCTTGGGCCCTTGAGCGTGCCACCGGCCTATGCGGCACAGATCGCGCCGTGGATGTTCCGCTTCTGGCGCGCCTGCTCGGCAAGCCGCGTGGCCCATTCGACGACCGCCCAGACGGCGATGATGGACCTCTCCAAGGCCGAGCTCGAACCTTTCCTCGCCGAGACCGGCACCCTGCCGATGCTGCGCAAGGAAGGCAATCTGCAGGTCTATGAAAGCGAAGCCGAGCTGAAGGCCTCTCTTCCCGGCTGGACCGCGCGAGCCGAACACGGCATCGAGTTCCGACACATGGGCGCGGCCGAGATGGCCGAGATCCAGCCTGGTCTCGCATCGCGCTTCACCCATGGCACCTTTACCCCCGGCTGGTATTCCATCGCCGATCCCAAGCTCTACACGCTGGCGCTGGCAGACCATTTCCGCGCCAAGGGAGGTGTGATCGAGCGTGCCGAAGTTACGGCACTGAAGCCGATCGAAGGTGGCGTCGAACTGACGGCCGACGGCAAGACGCGGCGGGCAGAACAGGTCGTGCTTTCAGCCGGCGCGTTCTCGCACCAGGTCGCCCGTACGCTCGGCGAGCGTATCCCGCTCGAAACCGAGCGCGGCTACAACACCACGCTGCCGCAGGATGCCTTCGATCTGCGCACCCAGGTAACCTTCGGCGGACACGGCTTCGTCGTCACCAGGCTTTCGACCGGTATCCGCGTCGGCGGCGCCGTCGAACTCGGCGGGCTGAAGCTGCCGCCGAACTTCCGCCGCTCGGAAGCCATGCTGAAGAAGGCGCAAGCCTTCCTGCCGGGCTTCAAGAGCGAGGGCGGCGTGCAATGGATGGGCTTCCGCCCGTCGCTGCCCGACAGCCTTCCGGCGATCGGCCGCGCCCGCGCCACCGGCCGCGTCGTCTACGCCTTCGGCCACGGCCATCTCGGTCTCACGCAATCGGCCGGCACCGCACGGCTCGTTGCCGACCTGCTCACCGGCCGGCGGCCGGCGATCGATATCAGTTCCTTCTCGCCCCAACGTTTCTGACAGAGTTTAGACCATGGCCAACCACACCTTCTCCTGCATCGACGGCCACACCTGCGGCAATCCGGTCCGCCTCGTTTCCGGCGGCGGGCCACGACTCGAAGGCGCTAACATGCTGGAGAAGCGGGCCCATTTCCTGCGCGAGTTCGACTGGATCCGCACTGGCCTGATGTTCGAGCCGCGCGGCCACGACATGATGTCGGGCTCTATCCTCTATCCGCCGACCCGGCCCGACTGCGATGTCGCCGTGCTCTTCATCGAAACGTCGGGCTGCCTGCCGATGTGCGGCCACGGCACGATTGGCACCATCACCATGGCGATCGAAAACGGCCTGATCACGCCGCGCGAACCGGGCAAGCTTTCAATCGACGCGCCGGCCGGCAAGGTCGACATCACCTATCGCCAGGAAGGCCGCTTCGTCGAAGAAGTGCGCCTCACCAACGTTCCGGGCTTCCTCTACGCCGAGGGGCTGACGGCTGAAGTCGAGGGTCTTGGCGAGATCGTCGTCGACGTCGCCTATGGCGGCAACTTCTACGCCATCGTCGAACCGCAGAAGAATTTTCGCGACATGGCCGACCATACGGCCGGCGAACTTGTCGGCTGGAGCCCGAAGCTCCGCGCGGCGCTCAACGCCAAATACGAGTTCGTGCATCCGGAGCACCCGGAAATCAAGGGCCTCAGCCACATCCAGTGGACCGGCAAGCCAACACAGGCAGAAGCGCATGCGCGCAACGCCGTCTTTTACGGCGAAAAGGCGATCGACCGCTCGCCCTGCGGCACCGGCACGTCGGCGCGCATGGCCCAGCTTGCCGCCAAGGGCAAGCTCAAGGTCGGTGACGAGTTCGTGCATGAATCGATCATCGGTTCGCTGTTCAAGGGCCGTGTCGAGGCGGCGACCAAGGTCGCGGACCGCGACGCCATCATCCCGTCGATTGCCGGCTGGGCCCGCATGACCGGCATCAACACGATCTTCATCGATGACCGCGACCCCTTTGCTCATGGATTTGTCGTAAAATGACCCAATCGATCTCCGCCCGCAGCATTCTTTCCGGCTCCGCCGATGGCCCCATCATCGCCACGGAGGAGGCGCTGAGCTTCTGGGGCGGGGTCGATCCGGCAACGGGTCGGGTGATCGACGTGCACCATCCGCTGCACGGCCTCTGTCTGACCGACGGCATCCTGATGATGCCGTCGAGCCGCGGCTCCTGCACCGGTTCGGGCGTGCTGCTCGACATGGCGCTGACCGGCCGTGCGCCGGCGGCCCTGGTCTTCTCGGAAGCGGAAGACGTGCTGACGCTCGGCGCGCTGATCGCGGCCGAAATGTTCGGAAAATCCCTGCCGGTGCTTCGGCTTTCGCGCGACGCCTTCAAGGCGCTGGCGCAAGCAAAGACCGCGCGCATCAGCGATACGGCAATCGAAGCCGATGGCCTGACAATTCCGGTCGCTCCGCCGGCAATGACGGCGCTTGATCTCACCGACGACGATCGCGCCATGCTCGACGGTCGTGACGGCATCGCCGTGCAACAGGCGATGCGCATCATCGCGGCGATGGCGGCGCAGCAGGGTGCGGAAAAGCTCATCGACGTGGTCCAGGGCCATATCGACGGCTGCATCTATGCGAGCCCGGCAAACCTCACCTTCGCCGAGAAGATGGCGGACATGGGGGCCAAGGTTCGCGTGCCGACGACCATGAACGCGATCTCGGTCGACCGCGCCAACTGGCGGGCGCAGGGCGTGCCGGAGAGCTTCGGCGATCCGGCAGCAAGGCTTGCCGACGCCTATGTGCGCATGGGCTGCCGCCCGACCTTCACCTGCTCGCCCTATCTGCTCGACAGCGCGCCGAAATCCGGCGAAGCCATCGCCTGGGCGGAATCGAACGCCGTCATATTCGCCAACACGGTGCTCGGCGCGCGCACGGCCAAACACCCGGACTTTCTCGATCTCTGCATTGCGCTCACCGGTCGTGCACCGCTCTCGGGCGTCTATCTCGACGCGCCGCGCAAGGCGACGCGCGTCATCGACGTGGAACTGCCGGAGGATATCGACGATGCCTTCTGGCCGCTGATCGGTTATCTCGCCGGCAAGGCAGCACCCGACCGCATCCCGCTTTTGCGCGGTCTTGCATCGGCAAAGCCCTCGCGCGACGACCTCAAGGCGCTTTGCGCCGCCTTCGGCACCACGTCCGCATCCCCGATGCTACATGTGGAGGGCGTGACCCCGGAAGCGGAAGGTGCCGCCGCCAAGGATGCCGACCACACGACGATCACGCGCGCCGACATGGCCGCGGCCTGGTCGCTCCTGAACGACGGTCCGGCGGAGGTCGAGCTTGTCGCCATCGGCAGCCCGCATGCGTCGCTCGAGGAGTGCCGCGCGCTGGCCACAGCCTTCGACGGCCGCAAGCGCGATAGCAACGTCGCCGTGATCGTCACCGCCGGGCGAGACGCGATAGCCGCAGCACGGGACGAAGGTCTGCTTGCCCGCCTTGAAGAGAGCGGCATCCAGGTCCTGCCGGATATTTGCTGGTGCTCGATCTCCGAACCGGTCTTTCCGACCAAGACCCGGGCGCTGATGACCAATTCCGGTAAATACGCCCATTACGGTCCCGGTCTTTCCGGCCGCGCCGTGCGCTTCAGCAACCTCGCCGACTGCGTCGAGGCGGCGCTCACCGGCCGCGTTTCGGTGCGCCTGCCAGCCTGGCTCGCCTAAAGGCGTTCCTTCTCTCCGGCGTCGCCGCGTGGCGGCGCTGTCGAGGCGCCGAGCTCGTCGCCTCCCGACCCCAACTGATCTGCGTGGGGCTCGATGATTCCCTGACGCCGCCTCAAGCGGTGGAGCGCACCTGTGACGAGACGCAGGCTGCCTATCGGGCGGCCGCCGTCGAAGACGACTTATCTTTGGTTGCAGCGCCGGGCATCGGCCATGTCGAGACAGCGACCATGCGAGACGCGGTTCTGGCCCTTCTTTTCCACCACCTCGGCGGACCCGGCGGCGGCTGACGCAACCGAACATGGCGCTCGCACAGAAAACGCCTGGGCGCATGCGGCGCCAATCGCGCACGCCCTGCGTTCAACGCCTTATGACCACCGCTTCGATCAGGTTTTCGTGATGCCACAGTCACGATTTTTCATTCATTGAAACAACCCCTTCGAGAATCACGAGAAAGCGAGTACTCTGAAGGAACATTGCGCATGGGACGCCGTTTATTCGAATGAGCGAGCCGATAAGCAGCGATCCCCGTCTCAGCCAGCGGCCGCGGGAGAGCATGATGCAAAAGAGCGAATGCGACGTCTTTGATCTCTTCTCGGAGATCTATACAAGTGCAGCGCAAGAAGAAATCAGTCTTCAGGAATACCTTCTGGCATGTCGCGACGACAAAAGCATGTATGCCACCGCACAGGAGCGGATGGTTACAGCCATAGGTAATCCAACCCTCATCGATACCAGCGCGGACGAACGTCTCGGCCGCATCTTCTCAAACCGGACCGTCAAGATCTATCCATCCTTCGCCGACTTCTACGGCATGGAAGATACGATCGAGCGCATCGTCGGCTACTTCCGCTATGCCGCGCAGGGGCTGGAGGAGCGCAAGCAGATCCTCTACCTGCTCGGCCCGGTCGGCGGCGGCAAGTCGTCGCTCGCCGAGCGCCTGAAAAAATTGATGGAACTTCAGCCGATCTACACGCTGGCGGTCGGCGGCAAGGTCAGTCCCGTCTTTGAATCACCGCTTGGCCTCTTCCATCCCGACCGCATGGCCGACCTGCTCGAAGACAAATACGGCATCGGCCGACGCCGGCTGACCGGCTTGATCTCACCCTGGGCGACGAAGCGCCTCGACGAAGTCGATGGTGACATCTCCAAATTCAGCGTCGTCAAGCTGATGCCGTCGCGCCTGCGCCAGGTGGCGATCGCCAAGACCGAGCCCGGGGACGAGAACAATCAGGACGTTTCCTCGCTGGTCGGCAAGGTCGACATCCGCCAGCTCGAAAACTACAGCCAGGCCGATCCCGACGCCTATTCCTATAGCGGCGGCCTCAACCGCACGACGCAAGGCTTGCTCGAATTCGTCGAGATGTTCAAGGCGCCGATCAAGGTGCTGCATCCGCTTTTGACCGCAACCCAGGAAGGCAACTACAACGGCACCGAAAGCTTCGGAGGTTTCCCCTATCAGGGCATCGTTGTTGCGCACTCGAACGAGTCCGAATGGCTGCAGTTCAAGAACAACAAGAACAACGAGGCCTTCCTCGACCGCATCCTCGTGGTGAAGGTGCCTTACTGCCTGCGCGTCACCGAAGAGCGGCAGATCTACGAGAAGCTGCTGCGCGAAAGCGAACTGACCAAGAGCCCCTGCGCGCCGGAAGTGCTGGAAAGCCTCAGCCGCTTCACCGTCTCCACCCGCCTTGCCCGTCACGAGAACTCGCCGCTCTACACCAAGATGCGGGTCTATGACGGCGAGAACCTGAAGGACACCGATCCCAAGGCGAAGTCCGTTCAGGAATATCGCGACGCCGCCGGCGTCGACGAGGGTATGACCGGCATCAGCACCCGCTTTGCCTTCAAGGTTCTGTCGGAAACCTTCAACTACGACACCAAGGAGGTCGCGGCCGATCCCGTGCACCTCATGTACATTCTGGAACAGGCGATCCGCCGCGAACAGTTCCCGAAGGAGACGGAAGCGAGCTACCTCGACTTCATCAAGTCCGAGCTGGCATCGCGCTATGCCGAATTCATCGGCCACGAAATCCAGAAGGCCTATCTCGAATCCTACAGCGAATACGGCCAGAACCTGTTCGACCGTTACATCGCCTATGCCGACGCCTGGCTCGAAGATCAGGACTTCAAGGACCCGGATACCGGACAAATCCTCAACCGGGAGATCCTCGACAGCGAACTGTCGCAGATCGAAAAGCCGGCCGGCATCGCCAATCCCAAAGACTTCCGCAACGAGGTCGTCAAGTTCACCCTGCGCGCCCGTGCCAAGAACCATGGGCGCAACCCCTCCTGGACGAGCTACGAAAAGCTTCGCGACGTGATCGAGAAGCGCATGTTCGGCCAGGTCGAAGACCTGCTTCCGGTCATCAGCTTCGGCTCGAAGAAGGACAGCGCATCCGAGAAGCAACACGCCGAGTTCGTCCAACGCATGACGGAACGCGGCTATACGGAGCGTCAGGTCCGGCGGCTGGTCGATTGGTATATGCGGGTCAACAAGGCGGGCTGACGATGCCGAAGCAGGGGATTGGTATATGCCGAATTTCATCGACCGGCGGCTCAATCCGAAGGATAAGAGCCTCGGCAATCGACAACGCTTTCTGAAGCGGGCCCGCGAAGAGCTCAAGCGGGTCATCAAGGATCAGGTCAAGTCGGACAGGATCATCGACGTCGACGCCGCGCATGGCGTGCCGATGCCGACTGATGGTGCCAGCGAGCCCACGTTCCAGCCGTCCCGTGGCTCCGGCGAACGCAACTACGTGCTTCCCGGCAACAAGGAGTTTTCGGCAGGCGACCGCCTGCCGAAACCGGAAGCGGGCGGCGGTGGCGGCGGCAAGGGCAAGCCCGGAACCGGCGAAAGCGACGATGATTTCCAGTTCATCCTGTCGCGCGAGGAAGTACTGGACCTGTTTTTCGAGGATCTGGAGCTCCCCGACATGGTCAAGCTCAGCCTCAAGGAAACGATCACCTTCAAGCCCCGCCGCGCCGGCTTCGCCACGGCGGGAACGCCGACGAACATCAATGTCGGGCGCACGATGCGCAACAGTTTTGGCCGGCGCCTGGCGCTGCACCGGCCGAAGGAGAAGGAACTGACCGCGGTCACCGACGAGATCGCGCAACTGGAAGTGGAGCCGGAGCCGACGGCGAAGAGCCGACAGAGGCTCAAGGAACTGCGGGTCGAGCTGGAAAGGATCGAGAAGAAGCGGCGGCGCATCCCTTACGTCGATCCGGTCGACATCCGCTTCAACCGCTTTGAGCAGCAGCCGCTGCCGAACGCCAACGCCGTGATGTTCTGCCTGATGGACGTCTCGGCCTCCATGGGCGAGCGCGAGAAGGACCTCGCCAAACGCTTCTTCGTGCTTCTGCACCTGTTTTTGAAACGGCGCTACGAACGCATCGACATCGTCTTCATCCGCCATACGGACGAGGCGCGCGAAGTCGACGAGGAGACCTTCTTCTACAGCACCCAGAGCGGCGGCACGATCGTATCGACCGCGCTCGAAGAGATGATCAGGATCGTCGAGGACCGCTACCCCTCGCAGATCTGGAACATCTATGCGGCCCAGGCCTCCGACGGCGACAACATCATTGGCGACAGCGAACATTGTGCGGCACTGCTGCGGGAAAAACTCACGAAGCTCTGCCAGTACTATGCCTATGTCGAGATCATCGACGAGCGCGAGACGGAAATCTTCGGCTCGACGGACAACGGCACCGCGCTCTGGCGCGCCTATCGCACGGTGGACGGCGAGAAGTCGAATTTCCAGATGACCCGGATCGCCAAGCCCGCCGACATCTACCCGGTCTTCCGCAGGCTTTTTGCCCGGCAGCCGGCCGCACGCACCCGGAAGTGAGGGGGAGACCGGATGGCACGACGCACGACCTCAGGTCTCCTGTTCCAGGGGTCCGACTGGAATTTTGCGACGCTGTCGCGTGCTTACGACGCGATCGAGCAGGTCGCGCTCGAAGAAATGGGCCTCAGCGTCTACCCGAACCAGTTGGAGATCATCACCTCCGAACAGATGCTCGACGCCTATTCCTCGGTCGGCATGCCGCTCATGTACCAGCACTGGTCCTTCGGCAAGCGCTTTGCCTATGAGGAGCATCACTACCGTAAGGGCCACCGCGGTCTTGCCTATGAGCTGGTGATCAATTCCAATCCCTGCATCACCTATCTCATGGAAGAAAACACCATGGCGATGCAGGCGCTGGTGACCGCGCATGCCGCTTTCGGCCATAACCACTTCTTCAAGAACAACTATCTCTTTCGCCAGTGGACCGATGCCGGCGCGATCCTGAGCTATATGGATTTCGCCAAGAAATACGTGACCAAATGCGAGGAGCGGCACGGCACTGCCGCCGTCGAAGCCATTCTCGATTCCGCCCATGCGCTGATGGACCAGGGCGTCTTCCGCTACCGCCGCCCGCCACGCCTCTCCTCTGAAAAGGTGCGCGAAAGGGCGCGCGAGCGGCTGGAATATGAGGAGCAGACCTATAGCGACCTCTGGCGGACCCTGCCGCAGGTCGCCGAGAGCCGTGATCCGGCCGAGGCCGAGCGCGACGCTTCGGAGCGCAAGAAGGTGCTCAACCTGCCCGAAGAGAACCTGCTCTATTTTCTCGAAAAACACAGCCTGATCCTGGAGCCCTGGCAGCGCGAGCTGCTCAGGATCGTGCGTGTCATCGCGCAATATTTTTCGCCGCAGCGCCAGACGAAGGTCATGAACGAGGGCTGCGCCACCTTCGTGCACTACACCATCATCAACCGCCTCTACGACCAGGGCAGGATTGGCGAAGGTCACATGCTGGAACTGTTGCAGAGCCATTCCAACGTCGTATTCCAGCCGGATTTCAACGACCGGCGCTACCCGGGCATCAACCCCTACGCGCTCGGCTTTGCGATGATGCAGGATATCCAGCGGATTGCCACCGAACCGACGGAGGAAGACCGCGACTGGTTCCCGTCTTTCGCCGGCAACGGCGACTGGATGGAAACGCTGCGTGACGCCTGGGCGAACCATCGCGACGAGTCCTTCATCCTGCAGTATCTGAGCCCGGCGGTGATGCGCAAGTTCCGGCTGTTCCAGCTCTCCGATCGCTCGTCGGATCGTTTCGTCGAGGTTGCCTCGATCCACAACGAGCGCGGCTATTCCGCGGTCCGTTCGGCGCTCGCCAACAGCTACGACGTTGCTGCCAACCAGCCGGACATCCAGGTGATGGACGTCGATCTGCTCGGTGACCGGCAATTGCGGCTGCAGCACAATGTCAAGCACGGTATCCTGCTCGACGAGGGCAGCCGCGACGCGACGATGCGCCATATCCGCCATCTCTGGGGCTATGAGGTGAGCCTCGCCGGCGTCGATGCCCAAAGCGGGCGCACGGTGTACGAGTGCTCGACGGCAAAATCGTCCGAGTGAACGGATAAAAGCCGTGGGTCGTGGCCATCATTAGAATTGGTGGCAGGCATTAGAATTATTGGGTCATCAAGACGCGCCGCCGCGGGACCCGGTTGAGGCGCAGCTTGCGCTGCACGGCCCTGTGGCGGACGTTCAGCCTGCGATAACGTCGGGCGTGGCCGGCAAGGCCGCTGCCTCCTGCTCGGCCGCCGCAGCGAGCCAATCGTGGAAGGCGGTCATCGCCGGCGTGACGGGACGCGATTTCAGCCGCGTCAGCCAGTAGCTTCCCATCGAGGTGTGAACGTCGAAGGGCTGGCGCATCGTGCCGTTCGACAGCAGCCGCGAGAACATCAGTGGTGGCGCCAGCGCCACGCCGATCCCCTGGGCCGCTGCCTCCATCATCGCCAGCGAACTATCGAAGACGATGCCCTTGAGCAGGGGCGCCGGATAGGCGATGCCGGCTGCATCGAACCAGGTCACCCACTCGTCGGCCCGATAGGACCGGAGCAGCGTTTCGTCGAGCAGATCGGCCGGCGTCTTCAGCCGCTCGGCGATCTCGGGGATGCAAAGCACGGATAGCGGCGCCTCGAAGAGCCGCGTCGCCTCGATATTGTGCCAGGAGCCGCCGCCGAAGCGGATAGCGAAATCCAGCCCCTCGGCCGCCATGTCGACGCGGTTGTTGTTGGTGGAGAGGCGAACGTCGACAAAGGGATACTTCGCCTGGAAATCCGCGAGCCGCGGCAGCAGCCAACCGACCGCAAACGTGCCGACGGCGCCGATCATCAGCACTTCGCGAATATGCCCCGCCTCGAAGCGGTCGAGCATGTCCGCCATCCGGTCGAAGCTATCGCGCAGAACCGGCAGCAACGCCTCGCCCTCCGCCGTGATCATCAGTCCGCGCGGCAGCCGCTTGAACAGGGTCACGTTCAGGCGGTTTTCGAGAAGCTTGACCTGATGGCTGACCGCGGCTTGCGTAACGCAGAGCTCGATTGCCGCGCGCGTAAAGCTCAGATGCCGCGCCGAGGCTTCGAAAGCGCGCAGCGCATTGAGCGGAAGATATGGCCTGACCATGAATGCCCTAACTCACCTAATGGGTCTCGCAAATAAACGTGGTTTGTTGCGTAAGCACAATCCCTTTACGGTGAACTTTATCGGCGGTGCGTGCCGTTGCCCGGAAGTCGCCAACTCAGGAAAGGCGCGGTCAGCCGCACCGCTTTCGGAGACCTGATCCATGCGCCGTTTCATCTGGCCCTAGCGGCCGCAGGCACCGTCACCGAGCCAACGTCCGCGGACGTAGGCGCACCCCAATACTCCGCTCCGCATGCGCTGCCCGCCGCACGAACACCTGTGTCGGCGACGCTGCCTGCTGCCATGAAGGTCCGCTCTGCCCGTTATGAAGCTCCTCGTAAATCTGCTCGGCACATGCCTCAATCTTACTGTCGTCGTCGCGCTGGCCGCCGCCTCGCTCGTCGCAGCCCTGACGCGACACCTGCCCGATCACCGCACGCTCGCCAACTGGGAGCCGGCGGTGACCAGCCGCCTCTATGCCGCCGACGGCACGATGGTCGCGGAACTCGCGCGGGAACGCCGGCTGTTCCTGCCCATCGCCACCATCCCCGCACGCGTGCGCCAGGCGTTCCTCTCCGCCGAGGACAAGAACTTCTACACCCATCCCGGCATCGATGTTGCGAGCATCGGCACGGCGCTGCTCGCCAACCTCGCCAACTACGGCTCCGGTCGCCGCATGATCGGCGGCTCGACGATCACGCAGCAGATCGCCAAGAATTTCCTGCTGACGTCGGACCGGACTGTGGAGCGCAAGCTGCGCGAGGCGATCCTTTCGCTGCGGATCGACCAGACCTATTCCAAGGACCGCATCCTCGAACTCTATCTCAACGACATCTATCTCGGGCGCGGTGCCTATGGCGTGGCGCAGGCAGCGCTCACCTATTTCGACAAGCCGGTCAGCGAGCTCTCGGTCGCGGAGGCAGCCTTCCTCGCAGCCCTGCCGAAGGCGCCCAACAATTACGACCCGGACCGCCAGGCGGAGCGGGCAACCGGCCGCCGCAACTGGGTGATCGACCAGATGCGGCAGAACGGCGTCATCGACACCGCCGCCGCCGCAAAGGCATCCGCTTCCTCGCTCGGCGTCAGGCAACGCCAACAATCGCCCGCGGTCGCCAGTTCCGACTATTTCACCGAGGACGTCCGCCGCCAGCTCAACGCCCGATACGGCGATGCTGCCCTTTATACGGCCGGCTTCTCCGTGCGCACGACGCTCGATCCGCGATTGCAGGTCGCCGCCATGACGGCGTTGCGCAAAGGCCTCGTCGCCTATGACCAGGCAAAGGGCTACCGCGGCCCCGTCGCCAGGCTCCCTTCGACTGGAAACTGGGCGCCGGCGCTTGCCAGGCTCCAGCCGCTCGCCGACGTGCCGGAATGGCGGCTCGGCGTGGTGCTGGCGACCGACAAGGATGGAGCAGAGATCGGGCTAAGGCCGACGGTCGCGGAACGAAGCGGTGCTCTTGGCACCAACGAGACGATCCGCCTTGGCCGGGCGGGCATGGCCTGGGCGCTCTGCCGCTCGGCCAAGGCAAAGCGGGGCTGCGCCGCGGGACCCGACGGGGCTCTGGCGCCCGGCGACGTCGTCTATGTGGAAAAGGCGGGCGACGGCTACTTGCTCCGGCAGCCGCCGCTCGTGCAGGGCGCGCTCGTTTCCATGGATCCGAACACCGGCCGGGTGCTGGCGGTCGCCGGTGGTTTTTCCTATGCCCAGTCGGAATTCAACCGCGCAACCCAGGCCTATCGCCAGCCGGGCTCGTCGTTCAAGCCCTTCGTCTATGCCGCCGCCCTCGACAACGGCTATGCGCCGACGACGCTGGTGATGGATGCGCCGATCGCCCTTGCCGACGGCGCCGGGCGAATGTGGAAACCGAAGAACTACGACGGTCGCTTCAGCGGTCCATCGACGCTGCGCGTCGGGCTCGAAAACAGCCGCAACCTGATGACCGTGCGCCTTGCCCGCCATCTCGGCATGGATCTGGTCGCCGACTACGGCAAGCGTTTCGGCATCTATGACGAGCTGAAGCCTTACCTGCCGATGTCGCTCGGCGCCGGCGAAACGACGCTGCTCAGGCTGGTCTCGGCCTATGCGGTCATCGCCAATGGCGGCAGGGCCGTCACGCCTTCGATGGTCGATCGCGTCCAGGATCGTTACGGCCGCACGATCTTTCGCCACGACCAGCGCAAGTGCGACGCTTGCAACGCCTCCGACTGGACCGGCCAGGAAGAGCCCATGCCCGTGGACGACCGCGACTACGTGCTCGATCCGATGACAGCCTATCAGGTCACTTCGATGCTGCGCGGCGTTGTCGAACGTGGCACCGCTCGAAATGTCGGCTCGCTCGGCGTGCCGATCGCCGGCAAGACCGGCACCACCAATGACGAGAAGGACGTCTGGTTCGTCGGCTACACGCCCGATATCGTCACCGGTGTCTTCCTCGGCTACGACACGCCGAAGCCCATGGGCTACGGCGAAACCGGCGGCGGCCTCGCCGCACCCATTTTCATCGATTTCATGAAGGTGGCTCTTGCGGGGCGGGCCGCGGCCGATTTCCACGCGCCAACAGGCATGATGGTCGAGGCGATCGACCGGAAGAGCGGCCAGCCGGTCCCGGCGGGCACGCCGGGTGCCATTCTCGAATCCTTCAAGCCGGGCACTGCCCCTTGCGCCGGCGGCTGCCCGGTCATCGACGGCTTCGAGACGGCGAGCACATCGGCCACGGCCGATGCGGACCTTACGCCCGAACAGCGGGCGAAGCTTCTTACCAACAGCAACGGACTTTATTGAGATGGCACGCAAGGCTCAGCTCCGGCCGGATCCCCGCGGCCGCCTTCTCCTCGTCATCGGCGCCTTCGCGCTCGTCTTCGGCCTCATGCTCGCGCGTCTCGTCCAGCTCGGCGCCGCCGACTACGAGCGCACCGGCTACATACCGCCGCCGCCGTCGCTCGGCCGTCCCTCGATCCTTGACCGCAACGGCAATCTGCTGGCGATCGACGTGCCGAGTTCCGGGCTTTACGCCGAGCCTCGACTGATCGTCGATGTGGACGAAGCAGTCGAGAAACTGACAGCGATCTTCCCTGATCTCGACGGGCGCGACCTCTATCGTCGGCTGAAGAGCGGTGCGGCGTTTGCCTGGATCAAGCGGCAAGTGACGCCGGCCGAAGAGCAGGCCGTCTGGAACGCCGGCCTTCCAGCGATCGGCTTCCAGCGCGAGAAACAGCGCTTCTATCCCAACGGCACGCTTGCCGCCCACGTGCTCGGCGCGGTCGATATCGACAATATTGGCATCGCCGGCATCGAGCGCTGGATCGAGGGCCAGGGGCTGGAGGTGCTTCGCCAGAGCGGCATGGATCTCTCCCATCGCAACCTCGAGCCGGTGAGCACGACGCTCGATATCCGCATCCAGCATGCGCTCGAGGTCGAGTTGCGCAAGGCGATCGCCAAGTTCAGCGCCAAGGCCGGGGCCGGCTTGGTGCTCGACGTCACCAATGGCGAGATCCTGGCGCTCGTTTCTTACCCGGATTTCGACCCGAACCTGCCCGTGGACGCGCTGAAGCCCGACCGTATCAACCGCATCGCCGCCGCCACCTTCGAGATGGGCTCGACCTTCAAGGCACTGACGACGGCCATGGCGCTCGATTCCGGCCAGTTCACGCTCCGCTCCGTCATCGACGCCAGCAAGCCGCTCGCCTTCGGCCGCTTCCGCATCAACGACTACCGCGGCCAGCATCGACCGCTGACGGTGCCGGAGGCCTTCATCTATTCGTCAAACATCTCGATGGCGAAAATGGCGATATCCGTCGGCCCGGAGAACCTGCAGGCATTCCTGACGCGCTTCGGGCAGATGTCGCGGCTGACGACGGAACTGCCCGAAAGCGCCCATCCACAATTGCCGCGACGCTGGGGCGAGATCGAAACGGCGACCGCCTCCTACGGCCACGGCATCGCCGTGACGCCGCTGCAGGCGAGCATCGCGGTGGCGGCGCTCGTCAACGGTGGGCGCCTTATAAGGCCAACTCTGATCAAGGGTGCGGCGCTCGACGAACGCATCATCGCGCGCAATCTGATCAAGCCGGAGACCGGCGAGGCGCTGCGCTATCTGCTGCGGCTCAACGCCAAGACCGGCTCGGCAAAGAAGGCGGAGGTCAAAGGCTATTTCATAGGCGGCAAGACCGGCACCGCCGAAAAGGTGGTCAGCGGGCGCTACTCGAAGGAGCTGAACATCACATCCTTCATGGGCGTCGTTCCCGTCGACAATCCGCGCTATCTGCTTCTCACTTTGCTCGACGAGCCCAAGGGTCTGAAGGAGACCTATGGCTTCCGCACCTCCGGCTGGAATGCAGCACCGCTGGGCGGCGCGGTTTTCGAACGGATCTTGCCGATGCTTGCGCTCATGCCCGATTTCGAAATCGCAGACGTCAGCTTCCCCGAGATCAGCAGCCAGGGCGCCTTTGGCTCCCAGCTCTTTCCGTCTCCGACGAACACAGGCGAGCGCAACAGCGGCGCGATCGACGGAGCGCTTTGATCCCTGCCGCCGCGGCAGGCAATGACGCGCGAGCCGGCAACCGAACCGTCGGCTATGCTTCAAGGAAAGCGCGGGAGAAACCCGGTTCGGTCACTTCGATCGTTCCATCCGGGAGCTTCAGAAAGCGCTCGATGGCGGTGCCGTAGGTTCGCATCCAGCCGTCGAGCATCGCAGCCGCGCCGTCGAGGTCGCCGGCCTCCTGTCGCTGCAAGGCCTTGTGCATCACTTTGGCGACACTCAGCCGCAGTTGCAGCAACATCAGGGCGGAAGCTTCCGGATCGGGCGCATCGAGCGTTCCGTCCGCGTGCCCACGCCGCAGCATTTCGGCGACCAGCGGCAGGCTGACGGCCATCAGCGCCTCGTCGATACGATGATAGAGCGCGACATTTTCGGGCTTGAAGAGGGCGTTGAAGCTGTTCTTCAGCTGCGGCGCCATGTCGAGCTTCAGCCGCCGCGAGCCGGCGAAAAGCGCATTCAGCTGGCCGACTGCATCGAGCGACGGATCTTCGAAAAGCGGCTGCAATTCCTTCAGGTTCCGCTCAGCCAGGCGGGTCGCGACCGCCTCCAGCAAGGCCTCCTTCGAGACGAAATAGTGGTAGAAGGCGCCCTTGGATAGATTGGCCTCGCGGATGACGTCGTTGACCGTCGTATTCTCGTAGCCGTGCAGAAAGAACAAGCGCTCGGCGCAATCGATCAACTCGTTCGATCGGACTTCCGGCGATTTCTTCGTTCTGACCATGAGCGCTCCCAGGACGGCGGCTTAGCACGGGTTTGCGGCGCGGTCCACGACGCTCCTGAAGGTCGAGGAAATCGGCAGCCTTGAAACAAACCGACCGTCGGTCTATTTATACAGAACGGATTGGAAGCGTTCAAGGAGCGTCTCGTGCGGCTCACTCGTTATGCAATCGGAGCGGCCGTTGTCGTTGCCGTCGGTGCGGCAAGCGCCTGGTATTTTCTTCGCCCGGTTCCCGTCTCCGTCATTTCGCCGAAACGCGGCGATGCGGCGGAGATCATCTATGCGGATGGCGTGGTGGAGCCGCGCACCTGGGCGAAAGTCACCCCGACGGTCGCCGAGCGCATCGTCGAGCAGTGCAATTGCGAGGGACAGCGTGTCGCCAAGGGTGACGTGCTCGCCCGCCTCGACGACACCGAGGCACGGGCGGCGCTTGGCGAACTACAGGCGCGGCTGACGCTGGCGCAGGAGGAATATCGGCGCAAGCTGGCGCTCGCCGAACGCAGCACGATCAGCGAACAGGAAGTCGACCGGGCGCGCAGCGAACTCGGCCAGCTCGAAGCGCTCGTCGCCGGCCGCCAGGCGCGGCTCGCGACCTATGTGCTGCGCGCACCGAGCGCCGGCCAGGTACTCAGGCAGGACGGCGAGATCGGCGAGGTCGCGGATCTCGGCACGGTGCTCTTCTGGGTCGGAGAGCCGAAACCGCTGATCGTCACCGCCGACGTCAACGAAGAGGATATCCCGCGCGTCGAAGTCGGCCAGAAGGCGCTGCTCCGATCGGATGCCTTCCCCGACCGCAAGCTGGAAGCGACGGTCGACAGCATCACGCCCAAGGGTGATCCGGTAACGAAGACCTATCGCGTGCGCTTTCGGCTGCCCGACGACACGCCGCTTCGGATCGGCATGTCGACCGACGTCAACATCATCGTGCGGGTCGCCAATGGCGCCTTGATCATCCCGACCGTGGCGCTGGAAGGAGCGAAGGCCGCCGTGATCGACGGCAATCGCGCACGGATCCGAGAACTGAAAACGGGCATCCGCGGCGCCGACGGCGTCGAAGTCCTCTCCGGCCTCAAAGACGACGCGCGCGTCGTCTCGCCCTTCCCGACCGGTCTTGCCGATGGCACGCGGGTGAAGGCCACCCCTTCGCCGGAGAAATGAGCCCGCCATGCGCCTCATCCTCGACATCGCACTGACGCACATCACCGGCCGAGGCCGACAGACGATCGTCGCGATGCTGGGCGTGGCGGTCGGCGTCGGCTTCTCCATCGCCATGGCAGCGCTGATGCAGGGCGGCCAGGACGACTTCGTTCGCCAGCTCGTCGACACGATGCCCCATGTGCAGGTGACCGACGAGCAACGCACGGCGCGCCGCCAGCCGGCGGAAGACCTGTTTAGTGCCGCGGCCATTTCCGGCCTCAGGCCACGCGACGACCGCCGCGGCATCATCAACCCAACGGCAGCGCTCTCCTGGCTCGACGGCTGGATCCCCGGCCGCTTTGCAGCCACCCTCAGGGCGCAGGGCGTCCTTCGCTATTCCGGTCAGGAGGTCGGCGCCGCCGTCATCGGCATCGATCCGCAGGCGGAGCCGCGGGTCTCGCCGATCATCGGAGATTTCAGGGCGGGCAGCTTCGCCGCCCTTGCCGCCGGCGGCAACAATGTGGTGATCGGCGATACCATGGCCTCCCGGCTCGGTGCCAAGATCGGCGACACGATCACCGCCGTCTCTTCGGAAGGGCTCAGCCGCCGCTTCAAGATCGTCGGCCTCTTCCACACCGGCACGACGGCGCGCGACGAGGGCGAGGCCTATGTGCTGCAGAAAAACGCCCAAATCCTCTCAGCCCGGCCCAACGCGATCAACGTGATCAACATCAAGCTCGACGATCCGAACGCCGCCCCGACCGTCGCCCGGCGTATCGAGGCGGAACTCGGCTACAAGGCGATCGCCTGGCAGGAGGCCAACGAGTCGATCCTCGAGGCGCTCGTCGTGCGCAACGTCATCATGTACACGGTCGTCGCTGCGATCATGCTGGTCGCCGGCTTCGGTATCTTCAACATCATCTCGACGATCACGCACGAGAAGGCGCGCGACATCGCCATCATGAAATCGCTCGGCTTCACCGAGACCGACATGCGCATCCTCTTCGTGCTCGAAGGCGTGGCGATCGCGACAGTCGGCACGCTTGTCGGCTGGGCGTTCGGCTTGGCAATGATCTATGGCCTTTCGCTCGTCCGCTTCGAGCTCGCCGCCACCGGCCAGGAGATGACCCGGCTACCGATCGCCTGGAGCATGTTGCACTATCTGATCGCCGCCGCTTTCGCGCTCGGATCGGCAGCGGTTGCCGGCTACCTGCCGGCGCGGCGCGCGGCCCGGGCAAATCCCGTCGATATCATCCGGGGCGCGACATGAGCACGCTGATCGAAACCAAAGATTTGACGCGGATCCTCAGGGAGACCGTACCTGTCACGCTGGTGAAGGACATATCGCTCACCATCGGCGAGCGGGAATTCGTCGCTGTCACCGGCCCCTCCGGTTCCGGCAAGTCGTCGCTCCTCTATCTGCTCGGCCTGCTCGACCGGCCGACGGGTGGCACGCTTATGATCCGCGGTCGCGACACGGAGCGAATGGACGAGAACGAACGGGCAGCCACGCGGCTCGCCAATATCGGATTCGTCTTCCAGTTCCACTTCCTGTTGCCCGAATTTACCGCCCGCGAGAACGTCGAAATTCCCATGCGCAAGCTCGGCCGCCTCGGCCGGAGCGAGATGCGTGGGAAGGCAAGCGAGCTGCTTGGGGCACTCGGGCTTGCCGATCACCTCGACAAGCGGCCCGATCAGCTCTCGGGCGGCCAGCGCCAGCGCGTGGCGGTCGCCCGTGCACTCGCCAACGACCCGCCGCTGATCCTCGCCGACGAACCGACCGGCAGTCTCGACAGCACGAGCTCCGAGCAGGTCTTCAGGATCCTGGAAACGCTGGTGCGCGAAGAGGGCAAGACCGTGGTCGCGGTCACTCATGACCTGGATATGGCCGCGCGCATGGACCGGCGCCTTCATCTCATCGATGGGCACCTGACCACGGAGACGATCAATGCCGCGCGCCAAGACGAAGGCGCAGCTCCGGAGGCCTGACGAACGAGGCCTCAGCCGAAGACGAGATCGCTTTCGGAGAGAACCGAGAGCGAGCTATCCTCGATCAGAATGCCTTCGGTTTCCGAGCCATTGAAGGAGACGAACACGCCATCGGCCGTGTCGCGCGCTGCGGCAAGGAAATCCGCATAGCTGTGAATACCCGTTGTGTCCTGGGCCTCGTGGGAAAAGGCGATGCGGTCACCCTGCCGGCCATCGAAATCGAGAATGCGATCGAGGCCCACCTCGCCGGAGGTTTCCGACGACCAGTAAAAGGTGTCCGCGCCGCGGCCACCCGTCAGCACATCACTGCCGTTACCGCCGCTCAATCGGTCGTTCTCGGACCCTCCATCGAGGAAATCCGCCCCGTCGCCGCCGAAGAGCTGGTCGTTTTCCGACGCGCCCGTCAGCTTGTCATCCCCGCCGCGCCCCTCGAGGATATCGTTGCCGCTCGAGGCGTAAAAAGTGTCGTTGTCGTCGCCGCCGCGCAGTACGTCGTCGTAGCCCCCGCTCGAAACGTTGAAATATTCGATACCGGTGAACGTCAGGCCGGTATGGGTGACACCCCGTGCCGCGTCGAAGTCCATCGCCTCCGGCAGGCCGCCATAGTTGAGGTTCAGGAGGTCCCGGCCTTCACCGCCATCGACCTCGCCGACGTAGCGGGCATTGATCGTGTCGTTGCCCGCGCCGCCGCGCAGGATCGACGCAACACCGAGGCTGCCACCGCCGGGGAAGGTGTCCTGCAGCCAGTCGTCTCCGGCGCCGCCATCGAGCACGTCGCTGCCGCCGGTATTGGCTAGCGTGTCCATTCCGTCGCCGCCATAGGCCACATCGTCACCGGCGCCCGTGACGATCGAGTCGTTTCCGGCACCCCCGTGAATGTAATCATTGCCGTCTTCGCCATAGAGCGCATCCCCTCCGGCGCCGCCCTCGAGGTGATCGTTTCCAGCGCCGGCCTCGACCACGAGATAGGTCAGATCGCCGGCGATCACCCGATCGTTGCCGCTGCCGAGCATGAGGCTCGCCTCCTCGATGCCGCTAATGACGGTGCCGGTCGAGGCCCCTCCGGCGGAGAAGTCGACCGTCAGGTCGCTCGTGCGCTGCGTTTCCTTGATCCATAACCAGTCCTGGCCCGCCCCACCGTCGATTTCTGCCGAATACAGCGTCGAGGTGATCTGATCGCGGCCGTCACCGCCAAACAGGCGATTGGCGCCGAGCCCGTCGATGATCGTATCGTCGCCGACACCCGCGTCGACGAAGTCGTTGCCGCCGCCGGTCTGGATGACATCGGAAAGCGTACTCCCCAGGATCCGGTCGTTGCCGCTTCCCGTCGTCACTTCGATCTTTTCGATGCCGTCATAGGTGACGAAGATATGGCGCTCGCCCGATGTCTGATGACCGATGATGCCGTGGCCGTTTTGCAGGTTGAAGACGACGGGGGCTTTGGCGGCGACGAGATCGATAGCCAGCGTATCGGTGCCGCTGCCGCCGGAGACGGTGCTGCCGGTACCGATGAGAACGAAGCGGTCGTTGCCGGCGCCGCCATTGAGACGATCGTGACCGCCGCTGTTGGTTATGAGATCGTTTCCGCCACCGGCGTAGACGACATCGTTGCCGGCGCCCGTCGAGATGTTGTCGCCTGAGGCGGTGCCGGCGATCCGGTCGTCGCCGCTGCCGGCAAGCACCCGCAACCACTCGATATCGTGGAAGAAGACGTGGCGCCCGGCGAGCGCAGGATCTCCGACATAACCGTGGCCGGACCCGCCGTTGAACACCATGCGCTCGGAGGTTTGTGAGAAATCGACCACGAGACCATCATAGCCGGCCCCTCCGGTGACCGCACCGCCGGTCCCGTTCAGCACGATCTGGTCGTCGTCGGCACCGCCGTCGAGCCGATCGTAGCCGCTCGAGCTTATCAGGGTATCGCGCCCGCCGCCGCCGCTGACGAAATCATCGCCAGCGCCGCCGTCGATCGTGTCGGCGCCGAAAAGCCCCCAGATGCGGTCGCTTTCCGCGGTACCCTTCAAAACGTCGTTCCCATAGGAACCTACGATCCTCGCCATGCGATCACTCCCCTTCAAACAATTTTCAAGAATACTTTGCCACGGAAATATCGACACTTCTATGCGGACTGTATTTATGTAAACTCGTAAAGCAATACCGAATAAATACTCGAAATACTGGCAATATAATTCGAGATTTATATTAGTTGTTTCGCGCGTATATTTTCATCCTCGGCGCCGTGCGTCCCTCGGCGTGAGAAACACGCGTGCGAGCTTTTCGGGAAAGAAGGCCACGAGCCTCGATAGCCGGTCGCTGCCGGACACGACGGCTTTGCCCGAAGTTCGGGTGGTGGCTTATGGGAGGTGCCGACCTATCCCTGCACCGGCGCGGCTGCCCAGCGCCTGGTCGCTTCCGCTGCATCGTCAAAGCTTGCCTCGAAGGCTGCGGATGCGAGCACAGCGCGAATGTGGAGCGTTTCGCCGCCGACATTTGCAAACCCGTGCCGACGCAATTTCGGCACGATCAGCGATTGATTGCTGGTGAGGATGAAACGTTCGTCGTCGATCCACATTTCCGCCTGCCCCGCCACCACCGTCAGCACCTCTTCGACGGGATGGCTATGGGTGGGCGCGCCGGCGCCGGGCGCGATCCATTGTTCGAACAGGCACAATCCGGAAGCGCCATTGAGCGCGGAGATGAGCATGCGGGTCTCAACCCCCGGGCGCCACATCTCGATCGGCCAGTCTTCATGCGCGACAGCTCCCATGACGTGCTCCCCGCCGATGAAATCCGGCCAGCAGTTTATCAGGTTGAACCAATCGACACGACCGATCCCGCTGAGCGCTCAAGGGCATTTGATGCCTCGCCTTATCGATAGCTGGGCAAAAGGAAGGGGCGGCGCGGAACGCCACCCCTCCCTGAGAGACTACAGTATGAAGACCGCCTACGGTCAGTTGATGACCTGGACCACCGTTCTCGACTGCGGCTCGACGATCACGCGGTGGTCATTTACGACCGCATAGGCGTAGCGCGGATTATCGGGTACGGGCGTCAGGACGACGGCTTGCGGGATGGGTTTACCGATCACGACCTGCTCCTGCACGACGACCGAAGGCGGTGCGGGCTGCTGTTCGACACAGGTGATGACTTCCGGCGGCGGCGGCGTCAGCGCTCCGCCGAGCGCGCCACCGACCACGGCACCCACACCGGCACCGATCGGCCCGCCGACGACGGCACCCGCGGTTGCGCCGCCAACGATGCCTGCGGCCGTGCCGGCTTTCTGGTTGGCATCCTCAGCAAATGCGGATCCTGCCATCAAAGAAACAACAGCCGCGGCGATTATAAGCTTCTTCATGATCTAATCCTTTCGTTTGATCACCACATCAACTAAAAGAATAATAATTTGTTCCGAATCCACGCTAATTTCAGCGCATCACGCTTGATAAATTTCATTAACAATCAATGTATGATCGACATCAACGCCATACAATTCAAAGAGGCACCGACCATTATCAATTCTATAGTACAAATAGCAGAGAATCACCCTCTATGTGACTGAGACGCCTTCGTGCGCTCTCAAGGCAAACCCATCTGCCCCGCCACGCTTTCTGCCCGCACCGCCCATCAGTCACGGGGCAACCGGCCAAGAAGCAGTTTGTTCCCTTCCCTGTTGCCGCAGCGTACGCATTTCAGCGCCGGGCCGATGGAATTGAGAGAGACGCCCCATCCGCGCCTGTTTGCAACAAGCCGGCGATCGATCCGCCCCTGGTGTCGACATTTCCCGCATTGCGCCACGAGCACGTACCATTCCGGCAAGAGTTCCAAGGTCGCCCCGTCAACGGTGGCGTCTTCGCGCGGCATCAGGTCGATGCTTCGACGATGCCTCATGTTCATTCCTCTCGAAGCTTCGGCTCGCTTCGCCCGTCATCCAGCTGCCGGGCCTTGAGCGGCCCGCTCCTTCGTCAGCGTGCGGAACCGTCGAGCCGAAGCGAAAGCTGGACACCGCCACGCTTCAGCCGCGGCAACGGCGGCGCCATGTCGATGCGGCCGAAGGTGCGCTTGCGCCATTCGGCCTCGCGTTCCCGCTTCTTTCGGGCGGCCGCAACGGCGGCCATGGCGCGTTCGATCACTTCTTCCGTGTGGGTCATGGTCTCCATCCGACTCATGGGAACCTCCGCTTTGTTCTTGTTATGTTCTTATTTTAGCGTTCCAATGTCAACTCCCCTCATGAGCCCGGACGAATCGCCCTTGCCGTATCGAGGCTTTCTGCGTCGCTCGGCGCCGGGCGCAGGGTCTGATCGGCCGAAGCCAAGGCGACGATGGGCAAAAGAGCGGCTTTTTCGGCCACCCGATTTTCCTTGTTTTCCAGCGGCCGGCGACCGGTCCTCAGCGCCGCCTCATTAACCTTCGCATTGCCGAATTAACCATTTGTTAACCATTTGATCGATACACCGAAGCAACGGAAAATTTACCAAGATGAATGATGTGTTAACCGAATCCCGGCCGATCCGCCTCAAGGGGCGATCCTTCCTTGCGCTAGCGCTGACCCCCGAGCTTCCGCTCGAGGATTGGCTCACCCGCCTCGACCATCTCGCCTCCCGCTCCGCCGGTTTCTTCCTGCGACGCCCGGTCGTGCTTGATGTCGACGGCCTTGATATCGACCGGTCGCAACTGCGCGAACTCGTCGACCAGCTCGGCAAGCGCAATGTGCGCATCATGGGCATCGAAGGCGCGCGCCAGTCTCTGCTCGGCGCTGACCTTCCTCCCGCGATGACCGACGGTCGCCCGGCGGCGGACTACGAAGCCAAGATGGCGGAACAGGCCGAAAAGAGCGAGACGCCGGAAGCGGAAGCAGCCGCGGAAACCGTGATCACGGCAGAACCGCTTGCCACCAAGGCGACGCCGTCGATCGTCGTCACCCAGCCGGTGCGCTCCGGCCAGTCGCTGTTCTTCCCCGAAGGCGACGTGACGATCATCGGCTCGGTCGCCTCGGGCGCCGAAGTCGTCGCCGGCGGCTCGATCCACATTTACGGCGCGCTGCGCGGCCGGGCGATGGCCGGCACCACGGGCAATGCTTCGGCGCGGATCTTCTGCCGCAAGCTCGAAGCGGAATTGATTGCGATCGACGGCTTCTACAAGACGGCCGACGACATGGAGCAGAATCTGCGTGGCAAGTCCGTGCAGATCTGGCTCGACGGCGAACAGCTGAAGGCCGGAACGCTCGGTTAGGCCGAGGCAAGGAAAGGTGTGGATGCTTGCCATCCGCATCTGGTGATTCAGGTCGATCCGGCCGGGGTCACGAGGACGTAGGCGAAGGCGAATTCTTAGATACTTGGAGAGACGAATGGGCAAGGTAGTCGTAGTTACATCGGGCAAGGGCGGCGTCGGCAAGACGACGTCCAGCGCCGCACTGGGCGCCGCACTCGCTCAGAACGGCGAGAAAGTCGTCGTCGTGGACTTTGACGTCGGTCTGCGCAATCTCGACCTCGTCATGGGCGCGGAACGCCGCGTCGTCTATGACCTGGTCAACGTGATCCAGGGCGAGGCCAAGCTGTCGCAGGCGCTGATCCGCGACAAGCGCTTGGAAACGCTCTATCTGCTGCCGGCCTCCCAGACCCGCGACAAGGACAACCTGACGCCGGAAGGTGTCGAGAAGGTCATCGCCGCCCTTCAGAGCGCCTTCGACTGGGTCATCTGCGACAGCCCCGCCGGTATCGAGCGTGGCGCCACGTTGGCCATGCGCCACGCCGACATCGCGATCGTCGTGACCAATCCGGAAGTCTCGTCGGTGCGCGATTCCGATCGCATCATCGGCCTGCTCGATTCCAAGACGCTCAAGGCGGAAAACGGCGAGCGCATGGAAAAGCACCTGCTGCTTACCCGCTACGACCCGGTACGCGCCGAGCGCGGCGACATGCTGAAGGTCGACGACGTGCTCGAAATCCTGTCGATCCCGCTGATGGGCATCATTCCGGAAAGCGCCGACGTGCTGCGCGCGTCCAACGTCGGTTCGCCGGTCACGCTGGCCGACACCCGCTCGGCCCCGGCGCTCGCCTATTTCGAGGCGGCTCGCCGACTGAAGGGCGAGGCCCTGCCGATCAACATCCCCGGCGAGAAGCGCAGCTTCCTCGGCAAGATCTTCGGAAGGAAAGCGGCATGAACCTTTTCCGTTTCTTCTCCCGCACACAGTCAGCGCCGGCCGCCCGCGAACGGCTGCAGGTGCTGCTCGCCCATGAGCGCGCATCCGCCGGCGATAGCGATCTCGTCACCAAACTGCGCGACGAAATCCTCCAGGCGATCTCCAAACACATGCAGATCGACGACGACAAGGTCCGCGTAACGATGGAACGCGGCCCCCAGGTCTCAACGCTCGCCGTCGATATCGAGATCCCCTTCGACGCAAAGAAGGCGGCCTAAGGGCCGCCAACTTATTTGGGAAGCAACGTTCCTCTCGACCGACTTCCTGTTTTCAGATACGGCAGCATCCAGCGGGTACTGCCGTATTTTTTTTTGTTTGAGACTAGTACTCCGGGGCGACACCGAAGACGAACTCCACCTTGTCGCCCGTCATGTTGAAATATTGGTGATCGAAACCCGCCGGAAGCCGTCGCGCGGGTTGAGCTCGAACCAGACCTGGCTTTCGGCATCGGGCACATGGATGTTCAAGATACCCGACACCAAGTAGAGGCATTCGTCACCCTTGTGGCGCTCCATGCCGGTGCGTTTTCCCGAAAGCAGCGTCGTCTTGCCGACGGTGAGCTGATCGGTCGCGCAATAGAGGCCGGTATAGGCGCCCTGCGTTTGCCGATCGAGGCTTAAGAGCAGATCGGCATCGCGCATCGAATGGATTGTCCTGGCCTTCCGCTGGGCGTCGGCGTCCATCGGCCAGCGACCGATGGACTCGCTCTGGCCATAGCGCGATTGCTCGATCTCGATATACGGCTTGGTGCGCGCATAGGGGCCTGACGTGCCCTTGGCCGGCGGCGGCGCGAAGAATTCCAGCACGCGGACCTGCTCGTTGCCAAGGTTGAAACCGTGGTGCCAGGTTTCCTTGCGGAAGAACAGCGCCTCGCCTTCCTTCGCGATGCAGAATTCACCCGTCTCGGGGTTGGCAAGGCCAAGTGTACCGCTCAGCACGTAGAGAACCTCGTACGCCCCGAAGATCGCGGGAGGCCATCGTATGCTTGAAGCAGCCGCCGGGCTGCATGAAGACGATCTGGTGAATGCTTTCCGTCGAGGCGTAGATCCAGCCGTCAACGAGACCGGCATTTTCCTCGCCCCAGAGATGCCGCGTGACGCCGGCATAGGGGATGTGGCTAGGACGATCAAAGACAGGACGGGGAGACGGCTTGTATCCCATTGGTAAACTCCTTGGTTCTGGGCGCGAAGCGGCGCGCCGATGTGTGTGGGGGGGGGGGGGGGGGGGGGGGGGGGGAGGTCAGTCTGCGCCGTCTCGCCGACGACGGTCGCCCGTTTTGCGACCGTCCTTGGTTTCGATGACTTCCGCGACCTGAAGGCGTTCTTTCAACAACACCTGCGAAATGCGCGGATGGTCTCCGCCTCAGCATAGAACACTCACGCGGCCTGTTGCGGCAGCGGCCCGACATAGAGCGAACGCGGCCGGATAAGGCGGCCTTCCAGCGCCTGCTCGCGGGCATGGGCGATCCAGCCGACGGTGCGACCGATCGCGAACACGCCGGTGAAGGCGTCGCGCGGGAAGCGCAGCGCATCGAGCAGCAGCGCCGTGTAGAACTCGACGTTGACGTCGAGCGGGCGGTCGGGCTTGCGCACCTTCAGGACGGCGAGCGCCGATTGTTCGACCTCTTCTGCCAGTCGAATGCGATCGCGGTTGGCCGGATGCGCAGCGATCAGTCGTTTCAGCGCGCCCTTCAGCGCATCGGCGCGGGGGTCGCGGACACGATAGACACGGTGGCCAAAGCCCATCAGCCGTTCGCCGTGGTCGAGCGCGTCGGAAAGCCAGGCCTCCGCATTCTCAGGCGTTCCAATCGCGTCCAGCATGTCGAGCACCGGACCAGGCGCGCCGCCATGGAGCGGCCCCTTGAGCGCCCCGATGGCGGCAAGCACCGAAGAGGTGAGACCGGCCTTGGTGGAGGCGACCACGCGTGAGGCGAAGGTCGAGGCGTTGAGGCCGTGGTCCGAGATCGTCACCAGATAGGCGTCGAGCGCCGCCACTTCTTGTCTGCTCGGCACCTTGGCACAGAGCATCGCCAGGATATCGGCGGCGTGCGACAGCGCCGGCGTCGGCGCGACCGGAGCTTCACCGCTCTTCATGCGCAGCGCCGCCGGCAGGAAGACGGCCGGCGCGGCGAGCAGACGTAGGGCCGTATCGAGGTCCTCCCCATCCGGGAGCCGGGCGATGAGCGCGCGCATGATGTCGACCGGCGGCAGTTCCAGCAACGCATCGTCGATGGCGCCAACATGGGCGAACACTTCCGCTCGCTTCTCACCCAGCCGCTTCGCGAGTTCAACCCGGTCCGGCATCGGCCCAAGCAGCCCCTCGAACAACAGCGCCACGACATCCTCATAGCTTGCGTGGCCGGCCAGGTGATCGAGCGAGACGCCGCGGATGATCAATTGACCCGCCTCGCCGTCAACATGGGAGAGCTGCGTTTCGGCGGCGACGACGTCTTCAAGTCCGTTCTTCATCATCAAGTTTCTCCTTTACGCCGAGGATGATCCGACCTAGACCTATTGACGTCAATCTTGATGCTATTGATCAACATGAATACACTCTGGATCACCGCCGAAGAGGCGCTCGCCAAGCTCGGCAGCAAACGGCAGACGCTCTATGCCAATGTCAGCCGCGGCCGCATTCGCGCCAAGCCCGACCCCGCCGACCCGCGCCGCAGCCTCTACCAGGCCGACGACGTGCACCGGCTGGCCGAGCGCCACGCCGGCAGGCGGCAGGCGGCGGTCGTGGCGGCCGAGACGATCCGCTGGGGCGAGCCGGTACTGCCAACGACGATCTCCAGCATCGCCGGAGGGCAGCTCTCCTACCGCGGCAGCAACGCGATCGAACTTGCCACCACAGCGACCCTGGAGGAGGTCGCCGCCCTGCTCTGGCTGACACCGGCGGCGGTTGTTGTTCCAGCGCGCGATCCCGGCAGCAGCCAATCGCGGCTAGCAACGACCTTTACGCTTCTCGCCGGGCGCATCGAAGCCGACCTGCCGGCGCTCGGACGCAGGCCCGCCATCCTGAAGGCCGAGGCCGCCGAGGTGCTGGCGACCGTTGCCGCCGGACTTGCGCCGTCGCGGGAAAATGTGCCGCTGCACGAGCGCCTGGCGCAGGGCTGGGAGCGGCCGGAGGCGGCGGAGCCGATCCGCCGATGCCTGGTGCTGACGGCGGAACACGAGCTCAACGTTTCCGCCTTTGCAGCACGGGTCACCGCGTCGTCCGGCGCCGCACTTTCCGCCGCCACACTTTCGGGGCTTGCCACCCTCACCGGCCCCAGGCACGGCGGCGCCTGGCTGAGCGTCACGCGGCTTGCCGAACAGGCGGCCGTGGGCGGGGTGCGCGAGGCGATCCGTACCATGCTGTCTTCGGACGGCGTGGTCCGGGCTTTCGGCCACCGGCTCTATCCGGACGGCGACCCGCGCGCGAAGGCCATCATGTCGAGCTTCGACGTGCCGCCGCTCTATGCCGCGCTGGCCGAGGCCGGCGAGGAACTGCTCGGAGAACCGGCCAATCTCGACTTCTCTCTGGCGGCGCTCGCTGCTGCCTATGATCTACCCGATGACGCGCCGATGGTGATATTCGCCCTTGCACGCACCGTCGGCTGGCTCGCGCACGCAATGGAACAGGTCGTCAGCGGCGATCTGATCCGGCCGCGCGCCCACTATGCCGGATCGTAGCTCCTCCTCCGCGCCCTCAGCCCTAAGCTCGATTGACTAGAAAAGGCGCGGGCGGGCGGCCGCAAAAGGGCCACAATACGCGCCTGGGGAAAGAATATCCGTCAATCTGGAGCGAATTGGCCTTTATTAAATAATGTTAATGAAGCGGATTTCCGGAGATGTTTGCCGAAATATTACGCGTTATTAACATGACGGCGGCGCATGGAAGTAATACCTTCATTTTCGAGACTGAATATTGCCGGCGACCGCTTCGGCCGTGACGCGACAATAGGAGACAGCCTCGAACGGAAGCGCGCGGCGCTTCCTTCAATTCAGGAGATGCAGTCATGCGCTCGCCTTTCAAGACCACCACCATCGCAACCGTCGCCCTCGTTCTCTTAAGCGGTGCCGCCTTTGCTGCCGATCACCACGATTTCGGCCGCGACAACGACAAGGGTGCCTATACCGGCGATTACTACCAGGGCATTTTCGCCCAGGACGACATGGCAACCCCGGCCATGCCGGTCTACCGGACACCGACCCACATGGCATCGACGCGGCTCGATCACGTCGTGCATGAACTCCGGGTCGACAACCACCGCATCAAAGCCGACCGCGAACAGGGCAAGCTGACGGCAGCAAACTACCGGAAGCTTGAACGCGAAGACGGTGCTGTGCGCGCCGACGCCGTCAAGACCGCCGCCGCCCATCACGGCATGCTGCCGGCCCAGTCCTACGCCCGGCTCCAGGGTGACGTTCGCCATCTCGACCGCGACATCGCCCGAATGGCTTGACCGACACGTTGAGGCTCACCCGTCTTCGGGTGAGCCGTAACCGATGGGGCCGGGCCCGCTCAAGGGCCTGGTCCTTCGGCAACCAGACCGCCCCTTAATCCAATGCCGGCCGACGGTGCCCGCAGACCCGACCTGCCTCGGGCTGCGTCCGGCCAAGTTCGTCCGGCAAACAGGCAGCGAAAGGAACAGGATCATGTCAAACATTCTCACGAGGTATCGAGCTGCCGCCCTCCTTGGCGCAGCCGTCATCATTGCGCCCTTGTCCGTAGCAGCCTTCACAGGCCATGACGTGGCCGCTGCGGCGGCCAGTCCGGCCGTTGCAGTCCCGGCCACATCCGGCGGATCCTTCGCGCCGGTCGTGTCGGCAGACAAGCCGGCGGTCGTCACCGTGACGACCGTGATCAAGGCCGACAACGCCGGTGCGAGCGAACCGTCGCAACCGGGCGGAAATTCGCCCTTCGACGAACAATTCCGCCAATTCTTCCACGATCAGGGCATCCCCTTGCCGGACCAGGCGCCTGAGCAGCGTCAGCCTCAACGGGCCGAAGCGCTCGGCTCCGGTTTCATCGTGACCGCGGACGGCTACGTCGTCACCAACAACCACGTCATCGACAAGGCATCGAGCATCATGGTGACGCTCGACGACGGCACGCAAGTGCCGGCCAAGCTTGTCGGCGCTGACCCGAAGAACGACCTCGCAGTCCTGAAGATCACGGCGCCGAAGCCGCTCGCAACAGTTGCCTGGGGCGATTCCGACACCTTGCGGGTTGGCGACCAGGTGCTGGCGATCGGCAACCCGTTCGGCATCGGCACGACGGTCACGTCGGGGATCGTCTCGGCGCGCGGCCGCGACCTGCACAGCGGTCCCTATGACGATTTCATCCAGATTGACGCCCCGATCAACCACGGCAATTCCGGCGGACCGCTGGTCGATGCAAAGGGCCAGGTGGTCGGCATCAACACGGCGATCTATTCGCCGAACGGCGGTAGCGTCGGCGTCGGCTTCGCCATCCCCTCGGACCAGGCGCAAAAGGTCGTCACTGAGTTGATGAAGGATGGTTCGATCCAGCACGGCTTCATCGGCGTGCAGATACAGCCGGTCACGGCTGATATCGCCGACGCCATCGGCCTTGCCCAGCCTGAGGGCGCGCTCGTTGCCGGCGTCAATGGCGGAACGCCCGCCGCCAAGGCCGGCATCAAGGCCGGCGACATCATCATCGCGCTTGGCGGCAACCCGGTGAAGTCGCCGCGTGACCTGTCGCGCATGGTCGCCGACCTCTCGCCCGGCACCTCGAAGAACCTGAGCCTATGGCGGACCGGCAAGACGAAGGATGTTGCGATCACGATCGGCGACAATGCCGCAGACCAGCAGTAACCGTCGCAAGTACGTCACCGCACACCTTGCCTCCAACCAGCCCGGCCGCACCGCGGCCGGGCATCGCCATGGCATCAGTCAGGCGGCAAGCGCTCCGGTCCGGTTCTGCTCGCGCCAGGCGACGGGGCTCAAGTCGGTGACGCGGCGAAACTCGCGATTAAAATTCGATTTCGTCTGAAAGCCGGATTCCAGCATGGCCGCGGTCACCGACATGTCGGTTTCGCGCAACAGCCGGCAGGCCTCAGCAATCCGGATATCGTTGATGTATTGCGAGACGTTCTTGCCCGCCAGCCGATTGACGGCGGTCGATATCTGCCGGGCGGGCAGGCCCGCGCGCCGCGCCAGACGTGACAAGGTGAGGTTTTCGTCGCGGGCCAGTTTCTGACTGACGAGCAGTTGATCGATCCTGTCGAGGATTTCGCGGTCCTGCGGCTTTGCAACAGGATCCTCGTCGGTGACCGCGCCGGCGGCCGGAAGCGCACGCGCACGGTCCGCGACCATGGCTGTCAGCCCGATGAAGAGCAGGCCCAGCAAGTTCGCGTTACTGACGATGAGGCCGATATTCGCGCCCCTCGTCCATTCGAAATCCAGAAGGATCGCAAGATCGAAGAGCGCCGAAAGGCAGAGCGAGAACGCGGCAATGAGCAAGGCGCGGTGCGCCGCGGCCGCACCTTCGAAGCGCGCTTCCTCCAGCGCATCCGTACCGACGCGCGCCAGGTTCAGGAGCGCCAGCGCGTATCCGACATATTCGACGATCAAGGCGAAATCGATGTAGCGCGGCGCGAACAGCACGAGCGCGAACATACCGATCGTCGGCGCCGCATGGACCCACCCCGCCGCAGCAGCACTGCGCTCGTCTCTGCGGATCAGGCTGTGGAAACTCGCAAGCACCAGCGGCGGCACACCGCTCGCAAGCACCGGCAGCGCAAACTTCAACGCAGTGACGTCATAGCCCCAACGCAGCCCGACGATCACCGACTGGAGCGCACAGAGCGCCACCAGAGCGAGGAACGGCCGGTTGCGCCGCCCTGGCTCGTCGCCATGCAGCATGAACGCAAGCAGGATAAGAAGCAGCAAGGCGACGACGAACGGGAGCGGCAGAAAGATCAAGGCATGTCCTTCAGACAAAGGCGGGCAGACAAAGGCGGGCAGACAAACGGCAGGCAGGCGAGCGGCAAGCAGGCATTTCGATGGGCGGATCATTGCCCAGATCGCGATTCGGGACGACCTCAATCGCGATCGAGGACGCGGACAAGCGGGGCGTCGGTGACGATCGGCCGTCTTTTCCAACACAGCGAGATGCCCAATGCCCCTCCTCCAGTTCATTCCCGCCGCTGCCTTCCTTCTGAGCCTGGCCGCCTCGGCGCAAGCCGATGACGTCGGCGTCCGCGAGATCGACGTTGCCGCACCGAAGCGGGAACGCCAACTCGCCGTCACCGTCTGGTATCCCGCCAAAGCCGGCGGTGAGCCGGTGCTTGTCGGCGACAATCGCATCTTCGAGGGATCGCCCGCATCGAAGAACGCCCCCTTGCGCGAGGGCCGGTATCCGCTGGTGGTTCTGTCCCATGGTTCGGGCGGCCGCGTCGAGGCGATGAGCTGGCTTGCGGCCGAGCTCGCGGCGGCCGGCTTCATCGTCGCCGGCCCCAACCATCCCGGCACCACCAGCGGCGACTCGACGCCTGCCAACACGCCGAAGCTTTGGGAAAGGACGGCCGACCTCTCGGCATTGATCGACACGTTCACCCGGGATCCGCAATGGAGCGCTGCAATCGACCCCGGGCGGATCGCCGTCCTCGGATTCTCTCTCGGCGGCTCGACCGCCATGGAGATTTCAGGGGCAAGAGCGAGCCTCGAGGCCTATGCCGGCTACTGCGACAGCTACGGCAAGTGGGATTGCGCCTGGTTCGTCGGCGGCAGGGGCTATGTCGACGACACGCCGGTCGACGTCGACAAGCTCGATCTTCGCACCGTCGACAAGGCGCGTTTCGAGCAGTCGAACCGGGATCCTCGGATCAAAGGCGCCGTACTCGTCGACCCCGGCCTCGCCCAGGCCTATGTGGAAGACAGCCTCAAGGCGATCGCGATCCCGATGCATTTCATCAATCTCGGCAGCAAGGAGACGATCCCGCTTGCGGTCGCTTCCGAGCCGCTGGCGGCGCTGACGCCGAAGGGCTCCTATGCCACGGTCGCCGGAGCAGACCACTTCAGCTTCCTGCCGATATGCAAGGACGGCGCTGCCGAACTGCTTGAATCCTTCGGCGAGGTCGATCCGATTTGCGGCACGACGGAACGGCCGCGCGCCGATATTCATGCCGAGATCAGCAAGCTGACCCGCGAGGCCCTGCAGAAAACACTGGCGAATCGATAGCATCGTCATACTGGCCGCAGGGCGATGACACGCGTCGCCCTGTGCTCGGTCTGTTCGATTTCGGTCTTGCCCGGAGAGATGGCATCGTCCGAGGAGACGAGAAGCTGCCATCGCTCTGGTCCGCTGCTAGCGCTGAAACGTGAGGTGGACGGTCCCACTCTCGGCCGTTTCTGCCTTGACGGTGTAGCCGGCCTCCAACCCGCGCAGATCGTCCCAAAGACGGATACCCCGCCCGAGCAGGATGGGTGCGATCGCCACATGCAAGCTATCGACAAGGCCTGCCTTGAGATAGGCGCGCACGACCGTGGGTCCGCCGCCAATACGGACATCCTTACCGTCAGCGGCGCTCGTCGCCTGCCGGAGTGCATCGGCAAGGGACGTGTTCAGAAAATGAAATGTGGTGCCTCCGGCCATCTCGATCGGAGGCCGCGGCTTGTGCGTGAGCACGAAGACCGGGACGCGAAACGGAGGTTCTTCCCCCCACCAGCCGCGCCAGTCGGGATCGTTTGGGTGAGCGTGAAATCCAAACATGGCGGCGCCCATAATCTCAGCACCGATGTTTGAGAAGTATGACTGCGCATATTGCTCATCGACGCCCGTGGTGCCCGCTCCGGACGTGTCCTTGAACACGCGCTCCCGCATCGTTCGGGTCGCAGCATAGGCCGCAACCAGACGCGGCCAATCAGCGCCAAACGGATTTTCCGGGGTCTGATCTGTGGTTGTCGCGAAACCGTCCAGGGAAATGTTGAGATCGACACGAACTGCCATTGGCCTCTCCTAATGGTAAGGTAGATACCTTATTAATTTCACCCGAATACAAAGGCAAGTACCTTATTATCATTGACGCGTGTGCGCGGTCCGCTTTAGTGTGGCGCATGCCCTATCATTCGACCCCGCTTGACCTTGCCTTCCATGCACTCAGCGACCCGACGCGCCGCGCCGTTGTTTCACGGCTTGCGGACGGGGAGATGCCCGTGAGTGTCCTTGCCGAACCCTTCGACATGGCACTGCCCTCCTTCGCCCAGCACCTCAGGGTGCTTGAAGATTGCGGACTTATCGCAAGCGAGAAACGTGGCCGCAGCCGCTGGTGTCGACTGGAGCGGGGGCGCTTCGAAGAGGCGGCAACCTGGATGGAAGCGGAGCGACGACGTTGGGCCGAACGGCTCGACCGATTGGAAGCCTATCTGGACAAGACGTAGGGAACGGCAATGGAACCGATTTTTGAGACCTGGTCGCCCGACCGCGAAATCGTTTTGGTCAAGGTGCTGAAGCACCCGCGACAAAAGGTTTTCGCCGCCTGGATGGACCCGCAAGCGCTGGCACAATGGTATGGCCCGGCTGGCTTCAGCATCGAGAACCATGAGGCTGACATCCGTGAGGGCGGAGTATGGCGCTTCGACATGGTGGGCGAGTTTGATGGTCGGCAGCAGCGCTTCCCCAGTCTGATGCGCTTCCTGAAGATCGTGCCCAACGAATTGATCGTGGTGGACTATGGCACTGCTGAGCCCGATGACCCCGATCGCTTCTATATGACGATTACTTTCGATGAACAGGCCGACGGCAAGACCGTGCTGACCCTGCGCCAGCTTCACCCAAGTCGCGAGCGCCGCCAAGCGGTCATCGACTTCGGCGCGGTGGAGTACGGGCTGCAGACGCTTGACAGTCTTGCCGCCTGGCTCGATGGCTGACGCGGCCCGCCTGAACGTTGGTCGCCGCCTTCATGATTGACCGCTTTCAGGATTGTTCGGAGCCACGTCTGAGCTTGCGACTGACACCGTCGGCGAAGGCGTCGTCGCTCGTTCCGATCAAGTGACGGATCTGCGCGGCACCTATGGCCGAAGGAAGTCGAGAAGCTCCAAATTGAAGGCCTTTGCCGACTCGATATTGACGATATGCCGACCAGGCAGCGACACGTGCCGGCCTCGCTGCACCC
Organism: Ensifer adhaerens; assembly: GCF_000697965.2. Classification (NCBI taxonomy): domain Bacteria; kingdom Pseudomonadati; phylum Pseudomonadota; class Alphaproteobacteria; order Hyphomicrobiales; family Rhizobiaceae; genus Ensifer; species Ensifer adhaerens. Next base: position 1,635,638 of record NZ_CP015881.1, read on the forward strand.
GGGCGGCGATATATTCGAGGTCCGCCGGCGGGCATACCGGATCGCCGTTGCCGGAGATGGCGAGCACGGGGTTGGCAATCGCTACGATCTCCTCCCTCAGGTCCGCGCCGGCGAGCGCGGTGCAGCCGCCGATGTAGCCGTCCGTCGAGGTGGCGGTGAAGGCGCCCAGAATGCGATCGACGACTTCCGGGTAGCTGGCTGCAAACTGCGGGCTGAACCAGCGTTCGGCCGTGGCCGCGGCGAGCCCTGCGAGACCGTCCGCCCGGACGCTGTCGATGCGGGTGGCCCAGCTCTCGGGCGTCCCGATCCGCGCCGCCGTGGCACAGAGCACGATCTTGTCGAGACGTTTGCCGGCATGGATACCTAGCCATTGTCCGGTCAGGCCCCCGATCGACAGGCCGCAGAAATGTGTCCGCTCGATCCCCAGGCCATCCATGAGCGCGAGCACATCCTGGCCGAGGTCGGACAGCGCATAGGGCGGCGGCGGCGCCGAGGACTGGCCATGACCGCGGCGATCGTAGCGCACCACGCGGAAGTGGGGCGACAGATCGGCGATCTGCGCATCCCACATGGAGAGGTCGGTGCCGAGCGAATTGCAGAAGAGCAGCCAGGGCGCGTTGCCGTTCTGGTCGCCTTCGATGCGGTAGTGAAGGCGATGGCTGGACAAGTCGAGATAGGCCATGAAACAGGAACTCCAATCGGGAAAGCCGCCAGCAATGGCGGCTTTGTCGTTCTTGGCGCAACATCGCGCCTCGGGTGGTACGCGGCGCTGCAATAAGTAGATATCGACAGCGCGCGCTCAAGGGGCGGCAACCGATCCTTTCGCGGCCCGGCCGCCTCGCCTCGATCTATGCCGCCGCCAGTCGCGCGATCTCCACGCGGCGGGCGTTGCTGACCGCGAAGACCAGCATGGCGACAGCCGAGATCGCCGCCGGTACGGCGAAGATCGCGAAGTTCTGCTGCAGCGGAAGCTCCTGCGCCAGGAGCACGCCGCCGAGCGTCGGGCCGACGATCGCGCCGATGCGACCGACACCGGAGGCCCAGCCCAAACCGGTGGAGCGAACCGACAGGTTGTAGAGCTGCGCCACGCTGGCATAGAGCAGGATCTGCGTGCCGATCGTGGTGGCGCCGGCAACAAAGACCATCAGAAACAGGACACCCGTCGGCGGATTGAAGCCGATCAGCGCGATCGAGAAGGCGGCGGCAACGAAGAAACCAACCACCACCTTCGGCAGGCCGAAGCGGTCACCGAGCCAACCACCGGCAATCGCGCCGACCATGCCGCCGAAATTCAGCGAGAACAGGCTGAGCAGGCTCGCCTTCTCGGCGTAGCCAGCTTCCTGCAGCACCTTCGGCAGCCAGGACGACAAGAGATAGACGAGCAGTAGGCAGCAGAAGAATGCGACCCAGAGCATGACGGTGCGCAGGGTCCGCTGATGGCGGAAGAGTTCCAGCACCGATGCCGAGGCCCCCTTCGTCTCGGAGAAGACCAGCCTGTCGGTGGTACCGAGACGCGCGTTCGGATCGATCTTGGCATAGATGCGTTTGGCCTCTTCCTGCTTGCCCTGGCGGATAAGGAAGCCAAGCGATTCCGGCAGCCTCCAGAGGATCGCTGGCAAGAGGAGCAGCGGCACGGCGGCGATGAAGAACATCGGCTTCCAGCCATAGGACGGGATGAGGCCGATACCGAGACCGGCAGCGACCATGCCGCCGACGGAATAGCCGGAGAACATCAGCGCCACCAGCGTGCCGCGCAGACGCTTCGGCGCATATTCGTTCATCAGCGCCACCGCATTCGGCATCAAGCCGCCGCAGCCGAGACCGGCGAAGAACCGGAAGATCTTGAAGTGCTCCGGCGAATTGGCAAAGCCGGTCAAAAGGGTTGAGAGCGTAAACAGCAGGAAGCTGATGGCGACCCCCTTCTTGCGGCCGATCCGGTCGGCGAGCGGGCCGAAGATCAGCGCCCCGAACATCATGCCGAACAGCGCCCAGGCCTGCAGCGCCCCGGCCTGCGGCTTGCTCAGGCCCCATTCGGCAATCAGCGTCGGCAGCACCGTGCCGGCGACGAAGACGTCGTAACCGTCGACGATCAACAGCAGCGCCGAGAGCGCTACAACCATCCACTGGAAGCTCCCAAGCGGGCTCCCGTCAATTGCTTCATTCACATCGATCGTGCGCATCATCTCCTCCCCAGGTGTTCGCGCGTTGAAAAAGGTCCGTCAGCCGAGATCGCCGCCGGCGACCGGCAGAACACTGCCGGTGATGTAGGAGGCCTCGTCGGAGGCCAGGAACAGGATCGGCGCCGCTTGCTCTTCGATGCTGCCGTAGCGTTTCATGAAGCTCGACTGCTTCACCTGGGCGACGACGTCGCCCATCCAGGCCTTCTCGGCCTCATTGTCGCCTTCGGCATTGCGCGGGATGCGGCGCGGCGGCGCCTCGGTTCCGCCCGGTGCTGTGGCAACGACGCGGATGTTGCGGTCGGCAAGCTCCATCGCCAGCGACTGGGTGATGGCATTGACGCCGCCCTTGGCCGCCGAATAGGGCACGCGGTGAATGCCGCGTGTGGCATTGGACGACACGTTGACGATGGTGCCGCCACCGCGGGCAAAGAGATGCGGCAGCACCGCATGGCAACAGTAGAGGGTCGGCATCAGCGAGCGGCGGATCTCTGCATCGATCTGCACCGGTTCGAATTCGGCAAAGGGACGCATGCGGATGGCGCCGCCGACATTGTTGATCAGGATGTCGATGCCGCCGAATTTTTCCGCGGCAAAGTGCATTGCTGCGGCTGCCCCCTCGTGCGTTTCAAGATCGGCTACGAAGGCAGCCGCCCATTCACTGCCGGCCTCCGCCGCCACCTCGGACACGAAATCGGCACGGTCGACAAAGAGAACCTTGCCGCCTTCAGCCACGGCACGCAGCGCCACGGCGCGGCCGATCCCTTGCGCGGCACCGGTGACGACGATTGCCTTGCCGGCAAACCGTCCTTCGAAACGAGCGGAGGTCATGCTGCCTCCTTCGCCACCGCATTGGGCGTGAACTTCTCATAGTGGAAACTGTTGGGCCTTACGCCGGTGTCGTCGAGATGCTTGCGCACTGCGTCCACCATAGGCGGCGGGCCGCAGAGATAAACGTCGACATCGCCGCCGTTCAGCACGTCCTCGGGCATGTGCTGGGTCACCCAGCCCTTGCGCGGATGGCTGGAGGCGACATCCGCCACCACCGTGTCAAAGGTGAAGTTGGCAAGCCGCTTGGTATAGGCTTCGATCTCGTCGACAAGCACCAGATCGAGGTCGCGGGTGACGCCGTAGATCAGATGCACTTTCTGCTCCGGGTTGGTGCGGGCCAGAACCTCAAGCATCGACAGGAACGGCGCAAGACCGGTGCCACCGGCGAGGAAGAGCAGGGGGCGCTGAACCTCGCGCAGATAGAAACTGCCGAGCGGCCCGGTCAATTCCAGTTTCGTGCCGACTTCGGCGTGTTCCAGCCACGTGCTCATCAGCCCGCCCGGGATCTTCTTGATCAGGAAGCCGACGCGCGTCTCGCCCGATGCCGAGGAGAAGGAATAGGAACGGCTCTGGCCGCTGCCGGGCACGTCGATGTTGACGTACTGCCCCGGCAGAAAGGCCGGCGCTGCAGCGCCCTCGATATCCAGTTCGAGCACGATCGCCGCATCGTTGTGCGGGACGACGCTTGCCACACTCGCCGTAAACTTCTGCTGTCCGGTCTTACAGGCCGCTGCTGTCGTCGGCACCGCGATGACGCAGTCGCTCGACGGCTTCATCTGGCAGGTCAGCACCAGTCCGCTTGCCGCCTCGTCCGCTGTCAGCGCATCGTCGATGAAGTCGTCGCCGAGGTCGTAGGCGCCGCTTTCGGCGCGGCACTTGCAGGTGCCGCAAACCCCGTCCGAACAGTCCATCGGCAGGTTGATCTTGTTGCGGAAGGCGGCGTCGAGCACCTTCTCATCGTCCCTGCATTCGACGAAGCGGGTGACGCCGTCCTCGAAATTCAAAGCGATCCTGTAGCTGGCCATGGTTGTTCCTCCCATTCCTGTCAGGCGACGGCCGTCAGATGTGGTAGACGTCGATGACCTGGCGGATGTAGTCGTTCTTCAACACGATCTTCTTCCGTGAGATCAGCAGTTCACTGCCGCTCTTGCGGAGCGTGACGAACATGGTCCCGAAGAAGTGGTCGGTGACCTTGTAGCGGTGGTTGAGCGTGTGGAAGTTGTAGCGGAAGTCCGCCTCCTCGCCGCGATCGGCCACAAGCTCGACATTGGTGACGTTGTGGCTTGTGCGCGGCTCCGGCGTGGACGCTCCAGAGCGTTCGGTCTTGATGCGAAAGACGCGATCTTCCAGGCCATCGCGGCTCGGGTAATAGATCAGCGAGATCTGCGACTGCGGATCTTCGGTCAACTGATCGTCGTCGTCCCAGGCCGGCATCCAGTAGCTGACGTCCGGCGCATAGCAGGTCAGCCATTCGTCCCATTGCCGGTCGTCGAGCAGGCGCGCTTCGCGATAGAGGAAGGCGCAGGCGGTGTCATAGGAGATCGTCATGCGACCGCTCCCTGCTTTTCGGAGGCAAGTGCTGTGCGCATCACCTTCGCCCAATATTCGTGCTGGCGGACAAAGAGGCCTTCGTCTTCGCTGCGCTCGCCCGAGAGCAGCGGTGCGATGCCCATGCGCCTGGCGTTCTCATCCGGACCGTCGATCCAGAGCGGCGCACCGCGAGAGAGATCGTTCCAGAGCGCGGTGATGCCGGCGTAACCCTGCTGGCAGGCGCGGAACTCCTCGAGATCGTCGGCCGTGCCCATGCCGGAGACATTGAAGAAATCTTCGTATTGGCGGATGCGCAGCGTGCGATCGGCCGCATTTTCACCCTTCGGCGCGAAGCAGAAGATGCTGATCTCGGTCTTGTCGACGCTGATCGGACGGGTGACGCGGATCTGCGTGCTGAACTGGTCCATCAGGAAGACGTTCGGATAGAGGCAGAGATTGCGGGTCTGGTTGACGATGAAATCCGCCTGCACCTCGCCGACGCGCGCCTTGATCTCCTCGCGGTGGCTGTAGATCGGCCGGACCTCCGGGTTCATGGTGTTGGTCCAGAGCAGGATGTGGCCGTTGTCGAAACCGTAGACGCCGGCTATCGAGCGGCTCCAGCTCGAGGCATCGACCGCCTTTGTGCCCTCCTCGTTGCGCCGGCCCATAGTGGCGGCATAGTTCCAGTGAACGGAGCTGACGTGATAGCCGTCGCAGCCGTTCTCCATCTGCAGCTTCCAGTTTCCGTCGTAGATATAGGAGGAATTGCCGCGCAGTACCTCGAGACCGTCAGGCGCCTGGTCGACGATCTGGTCGATGATGACTTTCGTTTCGCCGAGATAGTCCTCGAGCGAGGTGACATCAGGATTGAGGCTGCCGAACAGGAAGCCGCGATAGCTCTCGAAACGGGCAACGCGCTTCAGGTCGTGCGAACCGTCTTTGGCAAACTGCGGCGGATACTGCGTCGTCTTCTCGTCCTTCACCTTCAGGAGCTTGCCGGTGTTGGAGAAGGTCCAGCCGTGGAAGGAACAGGTGAAGCTGCCCTTGTTGCCGTGCTTGCGCCGGCAGAGCATGGCGCCGCGATGGGCACAGGCATTGATGACGGCGTGCAGTTCGCCCGTCTTGTCACGGGTGACGACAACCGGCTGCCGGCCGATATAGGTGGTGTAATAGTCGTTGTTCTCGGGGATCTGGCTCTCGTGGGCGAGATAGACCCAGTTGCTCTCGAAGATGTGCTTCATCTCCAGCTCGAAGAGGTCTTCGTTGGTGAAGATGTCGCGGCGGCAGCGGAACGTGCCGGCCTCATGATCGTCCTCGACCGCGGTGGCGAGCAGGTCGTCGAGGGCTTGGGCTTTGTCGATAACGGCGGACATGGTTCTTCTCCCGCAAACGGCTGATCCGTGCTCGGCTCTAGCGATTGCAACAATGTCTGATGTCAGGGGGCGGCGGCTCAGTCGGCCGCCGCAGAGGTGATCAGGCGGCGGCGCGCTTACGCTGCTCGTTGATCTGGTTGTCGACGCCGTTCACCAGTGAGGTGAGATGGATGTCGAATTCGATCTCGGCGAAGGGGCCGGAGAGGTTGTTCGCCTTGATGCTCGCCTCGTCGGTCCGCTCGGTGACGTCAGGCACCAAGCCATCCCTCGTCGCATAGGCGAAGTCGTCGTTGACCAGCGGGTCGCCGGCGATGTTGATCTGGGTCGTCAGCTTGCGGTGCCCATCGGCGCTGATGAAGAAATGGATGTGGGCCGGGCGCTGGCCGTGACGGCCAAGGGCGGAAAGCAGCTGCTCTGTCGGGCTTCCCGGAGGCACGCCGTAGCCGTGCGGCACGATGCTTTGAAACTTGTAACAGCCTTTGGCGTCGGTGACGATCGTGCGGCGCATGTTGAACGGCGCCTGCAGGCCGGTCGGGTCGAAGTGCGAATAGAAACCGCGGGTGTCACAGTGCCAGACTTCGACCGTCGCGCCCTTCAGCGGCTGGCCGTCGGCATCATAGACGGTGCCGTGCATGATCAGCGTCTGGCCATTGGTGTCGCGGCCATCGTCGAGACGGGCGAAGCCTTCCGAGGCCGGTGCGCCGGCGACATAGAGCGGACCTTCGATGGTGCGCGGCGTCTGATTCTCGATGCCGAGCGCTTCGTCGATCGCGTCGAGACGTTCATCGAGGAAGTGATCGAGGCCGAGGCCGGGCGAGATCAGGCCGGCCTGGCCGGCAGCGCCGATCTCGTTCAGCCAGGCAATACCGGTCCAGTATTCGTCCGGGGTGATGTCGAGATCGTCGATCGCCTTGAACAGGTCAGACATCAGCCGGTGCACGATCTCTTTGACACGCGGGTTGCCGCCGTCCTTGTCGAGGCCGCTCAGAACCTTCAGGAAAGCTTGAGTCTCCGGCTTGTCGAAAATCTTCACGTTCATATCAATTCCTCCACTTGGATTGTCTTGAAGCTCAAGCCGCTTGCCAAACCTCCCGGCCGCGGCACGCACAAATTCTCAGCTATCGTCCTCGCGGATCGAGGATGGGTGCCGAAGCAGCGGCGTGACCTCGATCTGCATGAACTTGAACAGCGGCAGCCCCGAGAGGATCTCGTGCAGCTCGGCATTGTCCTTCACGTCGAAGACGCTGTAGTTCGCGTACTGCCCGGCGATCCGCCAGATATGCCGCCACTTGCCGCTCTGCTGCAGCTGTTGCGAATAGGCCTTTTCCCGGGCGAGGATCTCCGCCGCCTGCTCGGCAGGCAGATCGTGGGGAATGCGAACATCCATTCTGACGTGAAACAGCATGGCTCAGTCCTTACTTCGCAACGCTGATCGTCTTGCGCAGCCCGTCGCGCGCGAAGAATTTCAGCCGATCTTCATCGAGTTCGATCCCGAGCCCTGGAGCATCCGGCACCGTCAGCTCGAAGTCGCTGTAGTCGAGCGGCGTCGCCAGAATTTCCTCGGTCAAAAGCAGCGGACCGAAGAGCTCCGTGCCCCATTGCAGCTTGGCGAAGGTGGAAAACACGTGGGCTGACGCCACTGTGCCGACACCACCTTCCAGCATCGTGCCGCCATAGAGTTCAATGCCCGCGGCATCGGCGATGACCGCCACGCGCTGCGCATTGAACAGACCTCCGCTCTGTTCGATCTTGACCGCGAAGACGTCGGCCCCCTTGGTCTTGGCGATCTCGAAGGCGCTCTCGGGTCCGGTGAGGGACTCGTCGGCCATCAGCGCCAGCGGGAAACGGCGGACGAGGTGACCGAGCGCTGCGGTCGAAGCCACCGGCTGCTCGACCAGCTCACATCCGGCATCGGCGAGCGCTGCCATGCCGTAGGCGGCCTCAAATTCGCTCCAGGCCATGTTGACGTCGACGCGCACCGCGCCGCGCTCGCCGAGCGCCTTCTTGATCGCCGCCACATGGGCGATATCGTCCTTCAGCGGCCTGGCACCGATCTTCAGCTTGAAGATCCGATGACGGCGTAGCTCGAGCATCTTCTCGGCCTCGGCGATATCCTTGGCCGTGTCACCCGACGCCAGCGTCCAGGCGACCGCCAGGCGCTTGCGCAGTGCCCCGCCGAGCAGTTCGCTGATCGGCAGACCCAGGCGCTTTCCATGGGCGTCGAGCAGCGCCGTTTCCACCGCGCTCTTGGCGAAACGGTTTTCCTTGATCGCCTTGCCGATGCGCGCCATCAGCGCCTTCACGTGGGTCGCGTCCTCACCGACCATGACAGGCGCAAAATAGGTATCGATCGCAAGCTTCATGCTTTCCGGGCTCTCGCCGCCATAGGCAAGCCCGCCGATCGTCGTACCCTCGCCAATGCCGACCGTTCCGTCGCTGCAATGGACCTTCACCAGCATCAGCGTCTGGCCGGTCATGGTCGCGACCGACAGCTTGTGCGGCCGGATGGTCGGCAGGTCGACCAGCATGGTCTCGACCCGTTCGATCACGGGGAAGAGGGCTGCTGTCGGGGCGATGGGTGCAAGGGTCGTGTTCATGACCTGAATGTGCGCCCACGCAGCGGGTGACGTCCAACACCAAATAGGTTACCTATGATACCTTGACGGTATAGTATGGCAAAGATTACGCGCATTCATGCGCTTGCCGCACTGCAACATACCGCAACGGTAGGAAAATGGGGGCTGTAACATTGGATCTGCGCCAGCTTCGCTACTTCGTCGCCGTCGCCCGCGAGCGCAACTTCACCCGCGCTGCCGAGCAGCTGCACATCGCCCAGCCGCCCTTGAGCCGGCAGATCCAGCTTCTTGAGGAAGAACTGGGCGTGCCGCTGATCATCCGCAAGAGCCGGCCGGTGCGGCTGACGGAAGCGGGGCGATTGTTTTACGAACAATCGCTGCAAGTGCTCGGCCGGGTGGAACAGATGGTAGAGGCGACCCGCCGCGTCGGTCTCAACCAGAACCGCGTGCTGTCGATCGGCTTCGTCGCGTCCACGCTCTATGGCGGGCTGCCGACGCTGGTGCGCAAGCTCAGGCAGAACGCGCCGGAACTCGATATCCGGCTGTTGGAGATGGTGTCGGTGCAGCAGATCGCGGCGCTGAAGGAAGGCCGGATCGATGTCGGCTTCGGGCGGCTGCATCACAACGATCCCAATGTCGCCGGCATCCTCATGCGGGAAGAGCGCCTCGCCTTGGCGATACCGCAGGGCACGCCGTTTGCCGATGACACATCTCCGCTTCCGTTGAGTGCGGTTGCCGGGCAAAAACTGATCGTCTACCCGAAGGAACCGCGCCCGAGCTATGCCGATCACGTGTTGAGCCTGCTCCACGCGCAGGATGTGCGCCCGGCCGAGGTGCATGAGGTGCGTGAGATCCAGAGTGCGCTTGGCCTCGTCGCCTCGGATGCCGGACTTTGTATCGTCCCGTCCTCTGCGCGTCAGGTCCGCTCCGATCTGCACTATCGCATGATCGAGGGCGAGCGGGCGACCTCACCCGTCATCCTCAACCATCGGGTCGGCGACAATTCCCGTTACATCGAGCTGATCAAGGCGCTGATCGTGGAAATGTATGCGGAAAACCCGCCCTGGCTCGGCCTCGAGCACAATCTGCCGTTCCGGCCGTCCTTCGTTAAATGACGAGTTCAGGCGTCCTCAGATCCCGTGCTTCACCCGTCGGGGAATTGGCACTTTCCGCCCAGATCTCGCAGGCCATCTCGCGAAGCAAAAGCGCCTCGGCCCAGCGATCAGTCGTATCGTTACCGTCCCTGTCGGTGATGGCATAGGGCCTTGGGCCGAGTTCGCACGTCATGACCAGCTCGGCATCGTTGGCAGCGTGGGAGCGCCAGTGCCGGAAGCCGTAGTCCCACCACTCGCGGAAGAGAGCGACCCAGGGCAGATGGTGGGGAAAGGAAAGCTCGATCTGGATCTGCTGGCAGGAGCCGATACGGCCGTGGAAGGCGCCGGCGTTGCGCAGAATGCGTTGGATCTGGGCGTGGCTTTCGTCTTCCACCGGAAAGGCGAATTCCCGGCCAACGAGATAGTGCGAGAGGTCGGCCAAGAGCGGCAGATCGGGCCGCCGGTCGAGCAGGTCGAGCGTGAAGAGGAGGTCGTTGGTGATCCGGTGACGGTGGGTTTCGATATAGACGGGAACATCCATTTCCTCAGCAAGCCTGGCCCAGCCGTCAAGCAGCGGCAGGCAATCCTCGACCCGGCGCGGGCGAACATCGGCCTGCAGATCGATGTGGCTCACCGGAAACTCCGAGGCCAGTTCCAGCGTCAGGCGCAAATCCTCGACGCTTCGAGGAAAACAGACGCCCTCGATCTTCAAGCCCGTTCCGCGGATCACGGCATTGAGGTGCTCGACATCGCGCCGATTGGTATAATGCGCGCTGATGCCGTCGAACCCGGCCTCGACGATCATTGCGATGTTCTCTTCGAGACTGCGCTCAAAGCCGTCCGCATGCCGGCGCTCCATCGCCCAGAGCGATTGAAAGACAAGCAGCTTCTGCATCAGGCGGCCCTGGCACTTTTGAGCAGCGCCTTGAGGTTCACGCTGGCGTCGGCGAGCGCTCCCGGATCGGGACTGACGCCGGCAGCAATCAGCATTTCCGAGAGCTTGATATCCTTGGCGAGACCATTGCCGAAACCGAGGCCAGCGGCGGCGACGAGACGCCCGCCATCGAGGTAGAATTCGAGTTCGCCACCATCGAGCTGGCGTGTCACGCTTTGATGGTCCGGATGGGGCAGGCCCGCCACCTGCAGGCCGAGATCGTATTGATCGGTCCAGAACCAGGGGATGGCAGAAAAAGCCTCCTTGCCGCCGGCCATGTTGAGGGCCGCGACCTCGGCCTGGGTGCGTGCATTGCGCCAGCTTTCGAAGCGCACATACCCGCCACCCGGCTGGGCCACGGCGGCGCAATCGCCTGATGCATAGATGTTCGGATCGCTGGTGCGCAGATAGCCATCCGTCAGGATACCGTTGCCGACGGCAAGCCCCGCCGCCTCCGCGAGTGCTGTATCCGGCTGGACGCCGATGGCGGCGACGGCGATATCGGCCGGCACCGGAGTGCCGTCGGAAAGAACAACCGCATCACCGGTGATTTCGGCGATCCCCTGCCCCAGATGGAAGGTGACGCCCTCATCCTGATGCCGGGCATGAAGCTTCGCGGCAAAACGCGGCGGCACCGCGCGACCGAGCGGCTTCGGCGCCATTTCGATAACGCTAACCATGATGCCCTTGCCGCGCAGCACCGCCGCAAGCTCCATGCCGATCAGTCCACCGCCGATGATCGCAACGTGTCTGCCGGCTTCGGCACGGGCGAAGATCGCCGCCGCATTGGCGTAGGTGCGGAAATCCAGTGCGCGCTCGGCCCCTATGCAAGCGAGGCGCCTCGGACGGGCGCCGGTGGCGAGCAACAGCTTGTCATAGGTGAGCGTCCGGCCATCGCTCAAGGTGACGGAGCGGTCACCGGCATCCAGTCGGGATGCAGAAACACCTTGCCGGTAGTCGATACCGGCGGCCTCCAGCGCCTCAGCGCCGCAGATCGGCTTCATCTGTACGGCGCCATTGAGCGGCTTCGACAACGGTGGCCGCTCATAGGGCAGATGCGGTTCCGTGCCGATGAGCGTGACGCTGCCGGCAAAGCCAGTTTCACGCAGGGCAAAGGCCGCGCGCGTGCCGGATTCCCCGGCGCCGATTATGACGATGCGATCCATGGCTTGCTCCGTAGATCATGCGTTGACGTGCGGGGCGGTCGCAAAACCGCACGCAAGATTTGTCAGCCCGTTCAAAAAGGTGGCCGGCGCAGGCAGGAGAAGTGCGCCGGCCCACAGCGCCGCGCATCCGTTCAGACGCGCAAAGGTCGCTGTAAAACTCTGAATTCCTGCATGTTTCTGTGCTTCAATCGGCGACGATTAAGGAAACATGCAGGAGGAGGATCAGTTGCGCGCCGCGTAATCGGCCATGTTTTTCGGCGTAACGAGCTCGAAGGGAACCCAGACGTTCTTTTTGACGCTTTCACCGCGCACCAGCGAGACGGCCGTGTCGACGGCGCTAGCCGATTGCCCCTTGGCGTTCTGGAATACGGTTGCGTCGAGGTCGCCGGCGGCCATGGCGGCAAGCCCGTCCTGGGTCGCGTCGATGCCAACGACGATCACGTCGTCCATCGATACACCGGCGGCCTTCAGCGCCTGGATGGCGCCGATCGCCATTTCGTCATTGTTGGCAAAGACCACGTCGATCGGCTGTCCGGCGGTGATCCAGTTGGTGGTGAGATCCATCGCATTGGTGCGCGTCCAGGCGGCCGACTGCTCGTCGGCAATCGTCGCACCCTTGCAGTCGCCGGCAGCGAGCGTTTCCTTGAACGCCGAGGTGCGGTCGCGCGAGGCCTGGTGAGCAAGGTCTCCCATCAGGATATAGACCTGCGCATCACTGGCCTTGCCCTTTTCCTTCAGCAGCGAACAGGCAGCTTCCGCACCCAATCTGCCGGAGTCCGTTTCTTTCGAGCCGACATAGGCCTGCTTTTCCGGCAGCTTGCCGAGGTAATCCGGCTCTAGATTGAGATAGACGAGCGGAATACCGGCCTTCTCAGCGGCTTCGCTGATGCCGGGGGCGGCCGAGGTATCCGTCAGCGTCATGATGATCGCGTCGACGCCGCCCGCGATGAAATTGTTCACCTGGTTGAGCTGCTTGGAGATGTCGGTCTGTGCGTCTTCGATCTGAACGGTGGCGCCGTTGACTTCGGCAGCGCGGGCATTGATGCCCTCACGCAGCAGCGTCTGGAAGTTGTTGTCAAAGCTCTGCATCGAGACGCCGATCGTCTCCGCCGAGGCAGCACTTCCCATCAAGGCGGCAAGCGCAGCCGCCAGGTACATGGATTTCATGATTTCCTCCCGAGGGTGCCGGATCACCCGATCGCATTCCGGAGGCCCGATGGGCCTGATCAATGCTTGCGTGGTGGCCTTAGCCGAGCGCCACACGAACCTCGCCGTCGACGATTTCGGCGGGATAGGTCTTGAGATTCTCGCAGGCCGGAAGCCTGATGGCTTCACCGGTGCGATAATCGAAGGCGCCGGAATGCTTGGGACATTCCACCTCGTAGTCCATGACGAGGCCATCAGCGAGGTGAACGGCCTCGTGGGTGCAGAGCCCGGCGGTGCAATAGACGCTATCGTCGGGACCGCGGTAGACGGCGTAGGTTCGGCCGCCATGGTCGAAGCGGATCGCCCCTTCCTGTTCGATATCGTCCAGCTTGCAGGCTGGTACCCAGGTGATCACGTTGCTCATTCTGCTGCCTCCCCGATGGTGTTGCGTGCCTTGCGGGCTGCGAGTTTTTCCTTGCGTTTGCGGTAGCGCTCCTGCATCCGCGCCTCGCCCTCCTTGGAGCCGTCGTGCCAGGTGCCGAACCAGCGATCGAGCGGGATCAGGGCGTCGCCGTAATTCACCTCGAAATACTTGTGGTGCAGGTAATGCGCATAGGCGTGGCTATCGACGAGCGTCTCTTCACCGACCTCGACCTTGTCGAAGCCGACATGGCCGGGAATGGCACCGAAGCCCGCGTAGTGCAGCTGGTAAAGCATCAGGATCGGGTTGGACGGCAGGATCAGGTGATAGAAGGCGGTGGCGAAGTAGAGCAGGTGCTCGACCGGATGCATCGACAGCGACGACCAGGGCGACGGGTTCACCGAATTGTGGTGGACCGAATGCACCCACTTGTAGAGCAGCGGCGTGTGGATGAGCCGGTGCATGCAGAAGAAATGGAACTCGTGGATAACAGGCACCACCAATGCGACGAGCGCGAGCGTCCAGGGATTGTCCGCGAAGCTCAGCCACGGCGCATAGCCATTGGCGTAGGCCCAGAGCATGGCGACTTCGACGGCGGTCCAGATCGTCACGCCTGAGAGGAACGTGCGCAGGATGTTGTCGAGATTCTGGCTTTCGAACCAGAAGGCTTTGCTCTTCTGCTCGGCCGGAAACTTGCCGTTGTACTTGAACCGGTTTTCCTGCCGTTTCAGCACATAGAGATGCAGCTCGAAAGCGCCGTAGAAGAAGAAGACGCAAACCGCGTTGACCGCATAGAGCCAGGCGATCCAGCCGACGCTCAAGCTCTGCATCGCCTCGACCGGCGGGATCACCCAGGCCCAATAGACGACGGCCGACGCCGCGAAGATCGCATTCCAAGGAAAGAAGTAATGCGGCAGCCACTTGACGAGCGCCAGCAGTTTTGGCGGGAAGGCAAACAGCGGCGCCGTTTCGATCGGCTCGTTCGGCGCCCAGTCGCCACGCTTGTTGCGGGTTCCATATTTCAGATCGTCCATGGCGCTCTCCTCCCGGCGGACCGCATGCGCTCCGCCCTAAATCCTTCGAAGGAGGTTGCTTTCCGGGTCTGTCGGAGCGCCTCCTTCTTGATAAAAATCTAGCAGGAGGCGGTCGGAACGGCGAAAGCTTGTTTGATCAAATCAGATCAAAGGCTTTCGGCTGTGATGGTAATGAAGCGAATGGGGGCGGTGTCCGGCTCCATCTCGGAAAGCCCGATCCGCCGCAGCATCAGGTCAAGCGAGCGACGGGCCTGTGCCTCCGGCGCCTGGTCGAGCACGACGTCCATGATGCCGTCGCTAAGCGCCTTGCGGGTGTAGTCGGTCAGCTCATGGCCGACGAAGAAGATTTCGGTGCCACGCTTATGTCGGCGAAGCACGTCGATCAGGGCCGCATTCGCGCCGCCGGCATTATAGAGCCCGGCCATATCCGGATACATGTCGAGCGCCCATCGCAACGCTTCGGCGCCATAGTGCTCCTCGTCGCGGGTAAAACCCAGCCACTCGAACCGGCGGTCGCCCGGATGCCCCTCAAAATAGTCCGAGAAGCCACTGAGGCGGTCGCGATGGACCTGATAGATCGGGTGGCAGAGCGCGACGACGGGCCCCGCCTTGCGCGCCATGCGCGCGATGAAGAGTGCCGCCGTTCGTCCGGCCGCGTGATTGTCGATGCCGACGAATTCGCCCAAGTCGTGCGAGGCCCTTGTCACGACATGGACCACCGGCACGCCGCGCACGATCACGGCTTCGACAGCGGCGCTGATCAGCGGATGATTGGGCACGGCCAGGATCAATCCGGCGCGGCTAACCTCGGCTGAAAGGATGCGCCTGGCGATCTCCTCCGGCTTCATTTCCTCGGTAAAGCTGCGATGCACGACGACGAGCGGATCCAGCGTCTCGGCGATCCGCTGAAAGGCCTGCGACAGGCGGCGATAGAAGGTCGTCTCCGGCCGCACCATCAGCACATCGATGCGCAAAAGCCCGCGATGGGTCTCGGGAAGGGTTCGCGGATAATTCAGCGCGCGCGCCGCAACGACGACTTTTTCGACGAGGTCCGGGCGAACACCACCGCGGCCGTTCAAGACCCGCTCGACCGTCGCGGTACCGACGCCTGCGAGCTTAGCGATGTCTCGGTAGTTCGGCTTGCTCACGGAGACCTATCCTCGGCATCGACACATATTCAAAGCGCTTTAGCACGAGAGAGCGCTCGCTCGACAGAGCATCGGCTCAAGTTGGGCTCGCCAAGGTCGCAACGTCACCTATATGCATCGGGACATCGAACCGGATCGAGGCTTCCATGACTTATGAATTGTATTATTGGGACGGCATTCAGGGCCGCGGCGAGTTCGTGCGGCTGGCGCTCGAAGATGCCGGCGCCGATTACATCGATGTCACCCGTGAACCGGGCCGCGGCACCGGTGAAATGATGAAGCTGATGGAGAGCGCCACCGAGGCGCACGTGCCATTTGCGCCGCCCTTTCTGAAAGATGGCAACCAGATCATCTCGCATGTGGCCAACATCCTCTTCTACCTCGGCCCCAAGCTCGGCCTTGCACCTAAGGACGAGGCACTGCGCTGGTTTGCCAACGGCCTGCAGCTGACGATCACCGATTTCGTCGCCGAGGTGCACGACACGCACCATCCGATCGCGACCTCGAAATATTACGAAGACCAGAAGCGAGAGGCCAAAGGCCGCGCAACCGAATTCGTTACCAACCGCATCCCGAAGTTTCTCGGTTACTTCGAGCGGGTGCTTACGCAAAACCCCGATGGCGGCAGCCATGCGGTGGGTGGCGGCGTCACCTATGTCGACCTGTCGCTGTTCCAGGTGATCGAAGGGCTGCGTTATGCCTTCCCGAAGGCGATGCGGCACTACGAGGGGCTGTATCCCAACCTGATAAAGCTGCATGTTTCGGTGAAAGCCCGGCCTAACCTTGCCGCCTATCTCGCTTCACCGCGACGCCTGGCCTTCAATGAGGACGGCATCTTCCGTCGCTATCCGGAACTGGACATCGCGCCCTGAGGAGATGCGCCGCCAACGTTACGCAGCGGCGACCCTTTGCTCCCGCAGAAACGCGGAGACGCGCCTCAAGCCTTCGCGTAGAATGCCTTCGTTGTTGGCGTAGCCGATCCTGAGATAGCCTCCCATGTCCATGGCGCTGCCCGGCGTGAACATCACGCCGGTTCGTTGTAGCAGTTGCAGGCAGAATGCCTCTGAAGTCATCGGCAGGTCGTATTTCAAAAGCACCGTCGTGCCCGACTGCGGCTTGATCCAGGCGATCAACGGCTCAGCATCTACCCAGTCCGAGAGAATGGCGAGGTTGGTGCACCGTCCACAGCTCGGCGCAGGCCTATGCCTACATCAATGACGGCGACGGCGTCGTGACCTTCGTCCGCAACGTCATCTCGTAGACAAGGCCTAAGCTGCCACCCGCTACTCGACGTAGTTCCAGGGGACGAAGCGATAGAGCGTCTCGTCGCGCGCCACATGGCCAACACCGGGGAATGGCAGATGCGCACCGGCGATGAGGTATCGCCCATCCGCCGCATCCGCCAATGCAACGGTACGCGTCGCTGCCGCCGCGGTGCCGTCGACGTCGAAGCTGACGAAGACGTCAGGCGTATCGAACTGGATGTAATCCCCGTGAATGACGTCGCCCCAGAAGACGAGACGCTGGCCGTCATCCGCTTTCAGCACGATCGCGGAATGCCCGGGCGTGTGCCCGGCGCGCAAGGTCGATCCGAGGTTCGGCAAGACGTCCGCGTCGTCGGCGAAACGATTCACTTTTCCGGCGGCGATATAGGGGGCCAGGGCATCGTGCGCTCGCTGAAAGTCGGTCTTCTGCGCCTCGGTCAGCGCCGTCACGCCCTCCCGCTCGATCCAGTAGCGGTATTCGCGCTCGGCGAGATGGATCTCGGCATTCGGAAATTGTACTTTGCCGTCGACGGTGAGGCCGCCGGAGTGGTCCGCGTGCACATGCGTCAGGACCACGGCGTCGACCTGGTCGGCGCGATAGCCGGAGGCCGTGAGATGCCTCAAGAGCTTGCCGGCGGCAGTGCCGAGCAGTCTCCCCGACCCGGCATCGATCAGCACCAGCCGTTCGCCGTCGTTGACGAGATAGGCGTTGATCGACAGATGCGGCTCCTTGCCTAGGAAGTTTTCGTCCAGCCTGCGCTGCAGCTCGCCTTCCGGTTCGTTCTGATAGATCTTCGTCATCGGCAACGCCAAGGTGCCGTCCGACAAGGCGGTGACTTCGAACTTTCCGAAGCGGAAGCGGTAGTAACCGGCATTGGCGACGGTCGAGAACGGGGCGGCGGAAAAGGCGAACCGCGGCGCGAGCGGCAACAGGGCCGTGGCGGCAAGAAGGCCCAAAGCTTGTCTGCGGGTGGTCATGATCGGCTCCTTCGATTGGAAGCCGAGACGCTATCAATTCAACCGTCGGACGATTATCCTGCGATCGTGGAAGTAATTGTTCCGGAAACGCATGAAATCCCCCCAATCTGCCGATCTCAACAGCCTCAGGATTTTCCTCGAGGTCGCCCGCTCCGAGAGCTTTTCCTCAGCTGCGCTTCGCCTGCACCTGCCACCGAGCACGGTCAGCCGGCGCCTGGGCGAGCTTGAGGCAGCGCTTGGCGTCGCCCTGCTGCTGCGCTCCACCCGCCGGGTCTCCTTGACCGAGGCCGGAAAGCATCTGCTGGAATCGGTCGGGGGCGCCGTCGAGCTCATCGACCGCGGCATCGCCGGCTTCCAACCGGCCGACGGTACGGCGCGCGGGCGCCTAAGGGTCGCGACGTCAGTCGCCTTTGCCCGTACCTTCCTGCCACCGATCCTGAAGCGCTATGCGGAACTCTGCCCAGAAGTCCAGGTCGACGTGCAGACCACCCACCAAAATGTCGATCTGATCGGCGAAGGCGTCGACGTGGCCTTAAGGATGGGCGAACCCGTCGACAGCGAGATGATCTACCGCAAGATCGGAACGATCGAGCAGCGCCTCTATGCCGCGCCCGCCTATTGCGCAGGATTGGCGCTGTCTTCGCCCGAGGACCTCATGCACGTCGCCCTGGTGGCACACCGGACACGCATGCGACGGGAGCTTGCCCATTGGGTGCTGTCAGACGGCAACAGGCACTTTACGCTCGAGCGCCCGCCATCGATCGTCGTCGACGATCCGGCGATCGGTGAGCGCCTGATCTCCGAAGGTCTCGGCATCGGCATGCTCAGCGACGCGCTCGCCGCTGACGGCGTCGCAGCAGGAAGACTTGTGCCGGTTCTTCCCGAATGGTTCGGGCCGCCTACGCACGTCTACTACCTCTACCACCAGCAACTGGGCGACCTGCCGAAAGTGGCGGAGTTCCTGAAAGCGGTGCGCGAGACGTTTCAGGTTCGGAGCAAGTAACGTCGCACCGCCGCCGCTTCCAGCAACCGTCATGCGGCGACGCGCGGACGGCCGGGCTTTCGCGCCTAGGGCCGAAGCTCTTCGATCGAATCCACCCGGTCCGGATAGAATGCCAACCGATCCCGGATGTCGGCGACCGCCTCATGCGGGTTCTCATAGCTCCAGACTGCGTTTCGCGATCGCTCGCCGCCGGATGGGATGCTGTAGTAGGACGCATCCCCCTTATAGGGGCAGTGGGACGCGTGATCCGTGCGCTCAAGCAAAGACATGTCGACATCCTCACGCGGGATGTACTGCACCGGCGGATAGGACGCCTCGCGCAAGGCGAGCGCATTGCGGGTGTCGGCAACGACGCGCCCGCCAAGCGTGACGACGACCCGCGCCGGGTTTTGCTCGATGGTGATCGGATGATCGGGGCCGGGAATCTTGATCGGTTTGTCTGACATGGGCGACCGCCTCCAGAACGTTACGGATACTAGGTGGTTACCTCGCCGGCCAATTCCAACCGGTCACGCCAAAAACCCTCAGCTGTTTGCCGCCGGAGAACGGACGGCTGTTGAGGGTTCTACCGCGGCCGCCGTCGGATGGCTCTCGTCGAGCAACTTGCGCACCTCCATCACGCCTTGGCCGTATCCGACCAGCTGTGTCTCCAGACGAGAAGCGCGACCGAGCCGACGATGGCGATAATAAAGGCGATCGGCCCCAGGAACCAGAGCGCGGCGGCAACGGTGAAGTAATAGGAGCGGACACCCTGGCTGAAGGATCGAAGGGCCGGATTGATCATCAGCGACAGGGCGTGGGCCCATGCGGCGATGTCGCGGGCTTCTTCGCGCGAAGGGCTCGCTCCGATCGCTGCGAGGCAATAGTTGATCTGCCGCACCGCCCAGATGAATTCGGACAGCCCGCGCAGCAAGGTCGCCATGACGAGCAGCACCTTGCATTGAAACAGCCACAACGGCTCGATCGGCGCGAACATTGCGATGATGCCCGACTGAAGGCCAATCGTCGGCTGGATGAAAAGCGCACTGCTCATGGCGACGATGACGATGAGATTGGCCGAGCCGAAGAACGAGGCCGAATTGATCGTGTGACCGAGAATGGCGGCGTCACCGATGAAGTTGGTATCCCGCGTCAGCACCTCGCGCATCCAAGCCTGCCGGACACGCACCATGTCCAGCATCAGGCTGTCTGTCCGGCGCGGCCAACCAAGCGCCATCATCGGCTCCAGTCCCACCCAGGTCACGAGGAACAGGATAATCGCGATCCAATCAAGCATCTGCACGGCCAGCCTCCCACCATAGCAGTTCCTAATAGAAGCCGCGGCGAGCGGCGCGTCAACGCGGCGGCGCAAGTCGGGACTGCCGAAGCCGACGGCGTCGCCAGTACTTGCTGACAATCCCTGGGACTTATGTGTCATCACCGGATTGACTCGGCCTGTATCCTGGATACAATTTGCCTCGATCTTGGGAGGGATCGATGAACCAATCCTTTGAATGGCGAAGCCAGTCACGCTTGCTCGACGAAGTGGCCCAGGCCCTTCGCGAACGTATTTATGCCGGCGTCTATGCGCCGGGCGCGACGCTGCGCCAGGAAAAGATCGCCGCCGAGTTCGGCATCAGCCGCACGCCGCTGCGCGAGGCGCTGCGCGTGCTCGAGCGCGACGGGCTGGTTGTCAACAAGCCGGGCAGCGGTGTCCGGGTCGCAACCGCCGACCTGCCGAAACTGCTGGACGCCTACGCGGTGCGTGAGGCCATGGATGGCGTGGCGGCCCGCAACGCCGCCGAGCGGGCGACAAATGCCGAGATCAAGGATCTGGCAAAGCAGGTGGAGCGCCAGCGCAAGACCGTCGAAAACTGGGATCCAGGCGCCTACACACAGTCCAACGTCGTCTTTCACGAGGCGATCGTTGCGGCCTCGCGCAATGCGTCGCTGGCGCCGCTCGGGCCGCTTCTGCGCATGACCTCGCAGGTTTTTGCCCCAGCCTTTTCGCTTTCGAGCGAGCGGGCGAGCACTGCGGTCGCCGAACACGGGCTGATCGTCGAGGCGATCGCCGCACGGAACCTTGATGAATCCGAGAAACTGGCCCGCGCCCACATCAACGCGACGGCCATGAGATTGAAGGCGCTGCTTGAAGAGCGCGGGACTGACAAAGAGGCATGACTGTGAAGACCTACGGCAATTTCATCGCGAACAAGTGGCAGGACGCAACGGGCGGCGAGTTCATCGCCGTCAGGGATCCTTCCAACGGCCTGGAATTTGCGCGCATCGCCCGGGGCACTCGGGATGATATCGATCTCGCCGTGCGTTCGGCACGCGCGGCACTCTCAGGTGAGTGGGGACGCCTGACGCCGACCGAGCGCGGCCGGGTGCTGACCCGGATTTCGGCCGGTGTGCTGCGCAACATCGACCTTCTGACGGAGCTCGAAGCACGCGATGTCGGCAAGCCGCTGACCCAGGCGCGGGCCGATGTCGTGGCGCTCGCCCGCTATCTCGAATTCTATGGCGGTGCTGCCGATAAGGTACATGGCGACACCATTCCCTATCAGAACGGCTTCACCGTGCTGACCGTCTATGAGCCACACGGCGTCACGGGCCATATCATCCCCTGGAACTACCCGATGCAGATCCTCGGCCGCAGTCTCGGCGCGGCCCTTGCCATGGGCAATGCCGCCGTGGTCAAGCCCGCAGAAGAAGCCTGCTTGACGATCCTCGAGTTTGCCCGCATCGCCGAAGAAGGGGGCCTGCCGTCGGGTGCGCTCAACATCGTCACCGGCTTCGGCTCGGAGGCGGGCGTCGCCCTCTCAGAACACCCCGATGTCAACCACATCTCCTTTACCGGCTCGGTCCGCACCGGCGAAATGGTGCAGGCAGCCGCGGCGAAGAACGCCGTGCCGGTGACGCTGGAACTCGGCGGCAAGTCGGCGCAGATCGTCTTTGCCGATGCGGATCTCGACCGCGCGGTCCCCTTCCTCGTCAATGCCGGCATCCAGAATGCCGGTCAGACCTGCTCGGCCTCGTCTCGCATTCTGGTCGAGCGTGCCGTCTATGAAGAAGTGGTCGCGCGGATGAGCGAACGGTACCGCGCCCTGAAGGTCGGTCCTGCTGGCAGCGATCTCTCGGTCGGCCCGGTCGTCTCGCACCGGCAGAAGGCGATCGTCGAGGGCTTCCTTGCCGACGCCGCCAAGGATGGCCTGAAGGTCGCGGCGCAGGGCGAGATCGTCGCCGACGCGCCGGCCGAGGGCGCCTATGTCGCGCCGACGTTGCTGCGCGACGTGCCGCACCAACACCGCACGGTGCAGGAAGAGATCTTCGGCCCGGTTCAGGTGATCATGCCCTTCGACGGCGAGGAGGAAGCCATTCGACTTGCCAACGGCACCGCCTATGGCCTCGTCTGCGGCGTCTGGACCAATGACGGCGGCCGGCAGTTGCGCATGGCGCGCGCCGTGCACGCCGGCCAGGTCTTCATCAACAATTACGGCGCCGGCGGCGGCGTCGAGCTGCCCTTCGGCGGCGTCAAGAAATCGGGCCATGGCCGCGAGAAGGGTTTTGAGGCCCTCTACGGCTTTGCCAGCATGAAAACCATCTCTGTCTACCACGGCTAGAGCGCGCAAAACCGCAGGCGGCGTTCCACCCGCATCGCGCTCCAACCCATGATCTAAGTCTCCTTGGGAGGAACAACAAAGTGTCACTGGAAGGTAAAGTCGCTCTCATCACCGGCGCAGGCTCCGGTTTCGGCGAAGGCATTGCCAAGCGCTTCGTCGAAGGCGGCGCCAAGGTCATCGTCGTCGATCGCGATGCCGCAGGCGCAGAGCGCGTCGCCAAGCAACTCGGCAGCAATGCCATCGCCGTGGTTGCCGATATCGCCAAGGAAGCCGACGTTAATGCGGCCGTTGCGGCGGGTCTCAAGCAGTTCGGGCGCGTCGATATCCTGATCAACAATGCCGGCATCGGCCACAAGCCGCAGAACGCCGAACTGGTCGAGCCCGACGAATTCGACCGTATCCTCGGCGTCAATGTGCGCGGCGTCTACCTGATGACGCGGGCGCTGCTGGCGCACATGAAGGAAAACAAGGCGGGCGTTATCGTCAACATCGCTTCGACCGGCGCCAACCGGCCGCGTCCGAACCTTGCCTGGTACAATGCGACCAAGGGCTGGGTCGTTTCTGCCACCAAGGCGCTCGCGATCGAGCTCGCGCCCTTCAACATCCGCGTCGTCGCGCTCAACCCGGTTGCCGGCGAAACGCCGCTGCTGACCACCTTCATGGGCGAGGACTCCGACGAAATCCGCAAGAAGTTCCGCGATTCCATTCCGCTCGGACGCCTGCTGAAGCCGGAAGACCTTGCGGAGGCCGCCTTCTTCGTCGCCTCGCCGCAGGCGTCGATGATCACCGGCGTGGCGCTCGACGTCGACGGCGGACGCTCGATCTGATTATTTCGACCTGATTTCTGGGACCATAAACAACGAAACCGCAAAGCGGGGGAACCATGATGAATTTGACGAAACTGGCGCTTGCCTCGTGCTTCATTGCCGCGTCGCTGACGCCGGCGATGGCCAAGGATACGATCACCGTCGGCCAGGTGCTCGAGCCGCCGGGCCTCGACCCGACCGCGGGCGCCGCCGCACCCATCCGCTACATCACCTACGGCAACCTTTTCGAAGGTCTCGTCCGGGTGGTGGAAGACGGCACGGTGAAGCCGCTGCTCGCCGAGAGCTGGACGATCTCCGACGACCAGAAGACCTACAGCTTCAAGCTCCGCCAGGGCGTCAAGTTCCATGACGGCGCGGCTTTCGACTGTTCGGTGGTGAAATTCTCCTATGAGCGCGCCGTCTCGGCCGATTCCACCAATGCGCAGAAGGGCCTGTTCGAGCCGATCGAAAAGACCGAATGCCCGGATCCGGCAACCGCGGTCGTGACGTTGAAGCGCCCGGCCTCCAACTTCCTCTTCAACATGGCCTGGGGCGACGCGGTCATGATCGCGCCGTCGTCGGCCGCCGACAACAAGACCAAGCCGGTCGGTACCGGCCCGTTCAAGTTCAAGGAATGGGCGAAGGGCGACAAGGTGGTGCTGGAAAAGAACGCCGACTATTGGGGCGAACCGGCCAAGCTCAGCGAAGTGACCTTCAAGTTCATCAGTGACCCCTCGGCTGCAGCGGCCGCCGTTCTTGCCGGCAACGTCGATGCCTTCCCGATGTTCCAGGCCGCAGAACTGGTCAGCCAGTTCCAGAGCGACCCGAACCTGCAGGTTGAGGTCGGCAGCACCTCGGGCAAGGTGGTGCTTGCGCTCAACAATGCGAAGAAGCCCTTCGACGACGTGCGCGTGCGGCAGGCGCTTGCCCATGCGATCGACCGCAAGACGCTGGTCGAAGGCACTTACTCGGGCTTCGGCACGACCATCGGCTCGCATTATTCGCCGGTCGAACCCGGTTATGTCGATCTGAACGAGACCTACCCCTATGACCCCGGCAAGGCGCAGCAACTGCTGCAGGAAGCGGGCGTTCAGAACCTCGAAATCACCATCATGCTGCCGCCGCCGGCCTATGCCCGCCGCGGCGGCGAGATCATCGCGGCCATGCTCAGCGAAGTCGGCATCAAGGTGAACCTCGTTCCGATCGAGTTCGCACAATGGCTGGATCAGGTCTTCAAGAACTCGAACTTCGACGCAACGATCATCGCCCATGCGGAAGCCCGCGACCTCGATATCTATGCGCGCGACAAGTACTACTTCAACTACCAGAACCCGGAATACAAGGCGCTCTACAAGTCCTACACGCTGGCTGCGACCGAGGCCGAGCAGATGGACCTGATCGGCCAGCTCCAGCGCAAGCTCGCAGCGGACGAACCGAACGTCTTCCTCTACGCGCTGCCGAAGATCGGCGTCTGGAACAAGAAGGTGAAGGGTCTCTGGAAGAACATGCCGGTGCCGGCCGACGACCAGACCCAGACCTATTGGGAAAACTGATCGACTTTCATTGAGCGGGATGCGGACGGAAATCCGCACCCCGCTCCAGCATCTGCCCCTCGTTGGGGCGGACGCAGATCTGCCGTTGATTGACGCACCCGGCGCCGGTCAACGCTCGCTCTTTCCGGGAGGTTGATGTGATTTCCTTCATTGGCGGTCGCCTCGTGTCGCTCTTGCTGACGACGCTGGTCGCCTCAGTCATCGTCTTTCTGCTGATGCAGGTGCTGCCCGGCGACCCGGCCGTGCTGATGCTCGGCATGAATGCCGACGCAGATGCGATCGCGGCGCTGCACCGGCAGCTCGGCCTCGATCAGCCGATCTGGATCCGCTACCTCCACTGGATCGGCGGCTTCGTCGTCGGCGATTTCGGCATGAGCCTCACCTATTCGGTTCCGATCCGGGAGCTGCTTGGCCCGCGCATCCTGGTGACGCTGCCGCTGGCGCTGCTCTCCATGGCAATCTCGGTCGCCGTCGCCATCGCCATCGGCGTCTATGCCGCCGCCAACCGCGGCAAGGCCGGCGACACCGTCGTCATGGGCATCGCCCAGGTGGGCGTCGCCATCCCAAACTTCTGGCTGGCGCTTCTCTTCATCCTGCTCTTCGCGCTGAAGCTCGCCTGGTTCCCGGCCTCCGGCTTTGCCGGCTGGGAAGGCGGCATCTGGAACGGCCTGCATTCGCTCATCCTGCCGGCGCTCGCACTCGGGCTGCCACTTGCGGCCATTCTCGGACGCGTCACGCGCTCGGCCGTCATCGAGACGCTCGGCGAGGATTTCATCCGCACCGCGCGCGCCAAGGGGCTTAGCCGTTCGGGCGCTCTCTGGAAGCATGCGGTGCCCAATGCGCTCATTCCGGTCGTCACCATTATCGGCCTGCAATTTTCCTTCCTGCTTGCCGGCACGATCATCATCGAAAATGTCTTCAACCTGCCGGGTATCGGCCGCCTCGTCTTCCAGGCGATCGCGCAGCGCGATCTCGTGACGGTGCAGACGCTGGTGACCCTGCTTGCCGCCTCCGTCATCACCATCAATTTCCTCGTCGATCTGGTCTACGGCTATCTGGATCCGCGCCTGTCGAGGGGAGGCCACTGATGTCCGCTCCTGCAGCCGCCGCGCAACCCAGCCTCATCTCCAAGCTTATCGGCAGCCGAAATCTGACGATCGGCGCCACCGTCACCGTCATCCTCGTGGCGATGGCGCTCGTCTCCTATGTCTGGACGCCCTATTCGCCGACGGCGATGAATTTCCGCGACAAGCTGCAGGGACCGAGCCTTGCCCATTGGTTCGGCACCGACAACTTCGGCCGCGACATCCTGTCGATGATCATGGTCGGCGCCCGCAACTCGATCAGCGTCTCGATCGTCGCGGTTCTCGTCGGTGCCGGCATCGGCGTGCCGCTTGGCGCTTGGGCGGCTGCTCGCGGCGGCTTTGTCGATGGTCTCGTCATGCGCATGAGCGACCTCGCCTTCGCCTTCCCGGCGCTTCTGACCGCCGTCATCATCACCGCGATCTTCGGTCCGGGCGCTACCAACGCGATGATCGCGATCGGCATCTTCAACATACCCGTCTTTGCCCGCGTCACCCGCGGTGCCTCGATGGGCCTCTGGAAACGCGAATATGTGCAGGCCGCGCGCTGCGCTGGCCGCGGCGACGTCGCGATCACGTTTCTGCACATCCTGCCCAACATCAACCACGTGCTGCTCGTTCAGGTGACGATCCAGTTCGCTTTGGCGATCGTCGCCGAAGCCGGCCTTTCCTATGTCGGCCTCGGCACGCAGCCGCCGATGCCGAGCTGGGGCAAGATGCTGAACGACGCCCAGACCTTCATCTATCAGGCGCCCTGGCTCGCGATCTTCCCGGGACTGGCGATCACCTTCGCCGTGCTCGGCCTCAACCTGCTCGGCGATGGCCTGCGCGACATTCTCGACCCGCGCGTGAGGCGGCAACGATGACCAAACCCTTGCTTCACATGGCCGGCATGTCGGTCGAACTCACCGCGGGCAAAAGCACGGTCGATATCGTCTGCGACATCGATCTCGAACTCAACCGCGGCGAACGGCTTGGGATCGTCGGTGAGTCCGGCAGCGGCAAGTCGATGACAGCCCTTGCCGTCATGGGCCTGCTTCCGCAGCGCATGCGGGTGCGCGGCGAACTTTCCTTCGACGGCCGCAATCTCGCGGGCTTGGGCGAAGCCGACTATTGCGGCTATCGCGGCCGGCGCACGGCGATGATCTTCCAGGAGCCGATGACGGCGCTCAATCCCGTCAAATCGATCGGCGCGCAGATCGCCGAGGGACGGCGGCTGCATCTCGGCGAAACGAAAGCCGATGCGGAGAAGAAAGCGCGTGCGCTGCTCGACCGCGTCGGCCTGCCGGCACCGCGCTTCGACCTCGATCTCTACCCGCACCAGCTCTCCGGCGGCCAGCGGCAGCGCGTGATGATCGCGATGGCGATCGCCTGCGAACCGGATCTACTGATTGCGGACGAGCCCACGACGGCGCTCGACGTTACGGTGCAGGCGCAGATCCTCGATCTGCTCGACGAGCTGATCGAAGACACCGGCACAGCGCTGATGCTGATAACCCACGATCTCGGCGTCGTCTCCGAGATGACCGACCGCATCGCGGTCATGTATGCCGGCCGCATCATCGAAACCGGGCGCACGGACGATGTCTTTGCGCGCATGGCGCATCCCTATGCCCGCGGCCTTTTCGCCGCGTCGCCGCATGGCGCAGCCCTTGGCTCCCGCCATCAAGGCGATGGGCGCCCGCGGCTGAATGCCATCCCCGGTATCGTTCCGGATCCTTTTGGCCGTCCATCCCACTGCTCCTTTGCGGACCGCTGTTCCTTCGCTGAGGCCGACTGCCGTCAGGCGATCCCGGCACTCGACCTGATCAATTCCGATGGAAATGTGCAGCATCGCGCCGCCTGCTTTCATCCGCGCGAAAGGATGGTGGCACCGTGAGCGAGGTGATCCTCAAAACCACCGATCTGGTGCGCGAATACGACCTGCCACGCCCGTCGATCTTCTCGAAGCAGAGCCGCCTGCGCGTGCTCCATGGTGTCAGCGTCGCACTCGCCGCTGGCCAGAGCCTCGGCATCGTCGGCGAAAGCGGCTCCGGCAAGTCGACCCTGGCCCGCGCCGTGATGGGGCTGGAGCGACCGCAATCGGGCCAGGTGTCGATCGCCGGCAAGGATATCTACGCGCTCGATCGCGCCGGACTGCGAGAGGCGCGCAAGGGGTTTCAGGCGATCTTCCAGGATCCCTACGGCTCGCTCGATCCGCGCCACACGGTTCGGACGATCATCTCCGAGCCGATCGTTTCGCTGGAGCGTGGAACGGGCACCACGGAGCGCAACCGGCGCATCGCCGAGGTGCTGGAGGCCGTCGGCCTACCCTTGGCGTCGGCCGACAAGTATCCGCACGAATTCTCCGGCGGCCAGCGCCAGCGCATCGCCATCGCCCGCGCGCTGATCACCCGGCCGGCCCTGATCGTCGCTGACGAGCCAGTGTCTGCACTCGACGTCTCGATCCAGGCGCAGGTTTTGAACCTGATGATGGACCTGCAGGAAAGGCTCGGCCTTTCCTATCTGTTCATCAGCCACGATCTCGGCGTCGTGCGCGCCATCACCGACCGGGTTGCCGTCATGCATCTCGGCCGCATCGTCGAGGAAGGACCGACGGCCGAGGTCTTCGACAACCCGCGCCATCCCTATACTCAGGCGCTGGTCGCTGCCGTGCCGAAACCGTTTTCCGGACGGCGCAAGCGGGTGCGCTCCGCTGGGCCGCCGCAAACGCCCGTCCATACCGCAACGACCGCAGCCGGCTGCGCCTATGCTGCCGTCTGTCCCCGCAGGCAGGAGATCTGTCTGACCCGAACGCCTGAGGCCAAGCCGGTGACGCCGGCCTGGTCCGCCCGCTGCCATTTTGCCTAGGAAGTGCCCCATGTCCGAACTCGCCGATCTCTCCGCCGTCGATCTCGTCGACGCCTACCGCTCGAAGAAGCTTTCCCCCGTCGAGGTCACCGAAGCGGTGATTGCCCGCATCGACGCTTCCGAGCCAAAGCTGAACGCGCTTTGGGCCTATGACCCCGCCGAGGCGCGCAAGGCCGCCAAGGCATCGGAAGAGCGCTGGGCAAAGGGTGAACCTCTGGGCGCAATCGACGGTGTGCCGGTGACGATCAAGGAAAACATCGCAACCAAGGGCACCGCCGTGCCGCTCGGCTGTGCTGCCGTGTCGCTGACGCCTGCAACCGCCGACGCGCCGCCGGCAGCCCGCACCCGCGAGGCAGGCGGCATCCTTCTCGCCAAGACCACCATGCCGGACTACGGCATGCTGTCTTCCGGCCTTTCCAGCTTCCACAAGCTGGCCCGCAACCCCTGGGACCTCTCAGCCAATCCGGGCGGCTCGAGCGCCGGCGCGGGTGCGGCAGCCGCGGCCGGTTATGGCCCTCTGCACATCGGCACGGATATCGGCGGCTCGGTCCGGCTGCCGGCCGGCTGGTGCGGCGTCGTCGGTCTGAAGCCCTCTGCGGGGCGCGTGCCGATCAACCCGCCCTTTATCGGCCGCGTTGCCGGCCCGATGACCCGGACGGTCGCCGACACGGCACTCTACATGTCGGTGCTGTCGCAGCCAGACGCCCGGGACACGATGTCCCTGCCCTATGCCGATCTCCCCTGGCTCGATCTTGATCGTGATCTGAAGGGTCTGAAGATCGGCCTCTGGCTCGACGCCGGCTTCGGCCAGTCGGTCACGCAAGAAACGGAACAGGCGGTCAAGAAGGCGGCACAGCTCTTTGCCGATGCCGGCGCGATCATCGAGCCGATCGGCCCCTTCCTGACGCGCGAAATGATCGACGGTCTCGACCGCTTCTGGCGGGCGCGCGGCTGGGAAGACGTGTCGCGCCTTTCGCCGGAAAAGCAGGCGCAGATCCTGCCCTATATCTTCGACTGGATCAAAACGGCCGAGAATTTCTCCGGCCGCGAGGTCTATACCGGCTTCGCCCAGATCGACGCCATGCGCAACGCGCTGCATGCGGCACTTTCCGGCTATGATTTCATCCTGTCGCCGACAGCACCGACGGCCTCCTATCCGGCTGAATGGGCCTCGCCGGTCAACGACCCGCAGAAGCCGTTCGAACACATCGCCTTCACAGTCGCCGTCAACATGGGCGGCCAGCCGGCAATCTCGCTCAACTGCGGCTACACCTCAGGCGGACTGCCGATCGGCCTGCAGATCATCGGCCAACAGTTCGACGACATCGGCGTGCTGCGCCTCGCGCGTGCCTTCGAGACCATGCGCCCTCAGCAGCGCCCATGGCCAAAGGTCGCATGATGAGCGACACCATGCGTTACACCATCGAAAGCGGCGATCTCGAAAACATCGTTTCCCGCCTGCTCGACATCGTTCGCCGGCTCGGCGTCAGCGTCTCGAAACTCGCGATCGAGGTAGACGGCGGCAACGCCAATCTTGAAATCGCCCTCGCTCCGGCCTCGCAGGCTGTCGCCAACACGCTGCGCGAGCGCATCGGACAGATCGAAGGCGCGAAGGCAGCGGTCTAGCCCGCATCATTATCAACGCGGCCGTGCCGCTTTACACCGACTGAAAACCACAGGAGTGCCGACAATGGCCCGCAAACTTTTCATCCTCCCCGGCGACGGCATCGGCCCGGAAGCCATGGCGGAAGTCCGCAAAATCATCGCCTACATGAATGCCGAGCTTGGTGCCGGCTTCGTGACGGACGAGGGCCTGGTTGGCGGTTCGGCCTATGACGCCCACGGTCAGGCGATCTCGGAAGAGGACATGAAGAAGGCGCTTGCCGCCGATGCGGTGCTGTTCGGCGCCGTCGGCGGTCCGAAGTGGGATGCGGTGCCCTACGAGGTGCGCCCGGAAGCCGGTCTGCTGCGTCTGCGCAAGGATCTCGAACTCTTTGCCAACCTGCGCCCGGCGATCTGCTACCCAGCGCTTTCCGCCGCCTCGTCACTCAAGCCGGAACTGGTCGAAGGCCTCGACATCCTGATCGTGCGCGAATTGACCGGTGGCGTCTATTTCGGCGAACCGAAGGAGATCGTCGATCTCGGCAACGGCCAGAAGCGTGGCATCGACACCCAGGTCTATGACACCTACGAGATCGAGCGCATCGCCGGCGTCGCCTTCGAGCTGGCCCGCACCCGCAACAACCGCGTCTGCTCGATGGAAAAGCGCAACGTCATGAAGTCGGGCGTGTTGTGGAACCAGGTGGTGACCGAGACGCACAAGGCGAAGTACTCCGACGTCCAGCTCGAGCACATGCTGGCGGACGCCGGCGGCATGCAGCTGGTGCGCCAGCCCAAGCAGTTCGACGTCATCGTCACCGACAACCTGTTCGGCGACATGCTGTCGGACGTGGCCGCCATGCTCACCGGCTCGCTCGGCATGCTGCCCTCGGCCTCGCTCGGCGCGCCGGATGGTGTCAGCGGCAAGCGCAAGGCGCTCTATGAGCCGGTGCACGGCTCGGCACCCGACATTGCCGGCCAGGGCATCGCCAACCCGATCGCGATGATCGCGTCGTTCGCCATGTGCCTGCGCTACTCCTTCAACCTGGTGAAGGAAGCCGACAATCTGGAGAGGGCGATCGCCAACGTGCTCGACCAGGGCATCCGCACCGGCGACATCATGGCCGAAGGGGCAAAGAAGGTCGGCACCACCGAGATGGGCGACGCCATCCTTGCCGAGTTCAAGGCGCTGTCGGCGTAAGCGACAACCGATCCCGGACGGCGTCACGCTGACGCCAACAGGCCTACGAAAACCAACACCTCCGGAGCGCATCCGGAGGTGTTTTGCGTTTCACGGCCTTGCGAGAATGCGGCGTCTCAGATCGTGATGCCGCCGTCTATGTTGATTGCCTGGCCGGTAATGAAGGCCGCCTCGTCGGAGGCGAGGAAGGCGCAGATGGCGGCGACTTCTTCGACCGTGCCGAACCGGCCGGCCGGCTGGCGGCTGATGAAGGACCGGTAGGCCTCATCCCGGCTTCCAAGCTTTTCGCCAAGTTCGCCGATGCGCTCTTCCAGGGAGGGTGATGCGACAGTGCCGGGGCAGACCGAATTGCAGCGAATGCCCTGAGAAACGTAGTCAGCTGCCACCGCCTTGGTCAGGCCTATGACGCCACCCTTGGCGGCGCCATAGGCGGCACGCCGCGGGAAACCCTTGATCGAGGAGGCAACCGATCCGATGGTGATGATGCTGCCGCCATTGGCCTTCATCTTCGGGATTGCGCCGGCAATGACGTTATAGGCGCTGTCGAGCGTAATGTTCACCGAGCGCCGCCAATCGGCGGGCGAGCATTCCTCGATCGTGCCCTGATGCACGTAGCCGACCGCGTGCACGAGGATATCGACCCGGGCGAAGGCGTCGAAATAGGCACCGACCGCCACATGATCCGTCGCATCGAGCCGCGTCGTTGTAGCCCCTTCGAGCGTGGCGAGCAGCTCGGCATTGATGTCGCTGGCGTGGACCTCGGCGCCTTCAGCCATCAGTCGTTCGGCGACCGCGCGGCCGATGCCTTGGCCGGCAGCCGTGACCACGGCAATGCGCCCGGCCAAACGTCCCGTCTTTTCCTTCATGGTGAAACCCTTCTGCATGTCTAGAGGGATTGAACGACCTGACGCTGGCGGCCGAGTCCATCGATACCGAGTTCGACCACGTCACCGGGCCCAAGATAGCGCGGCGGCTTCTTGCCCATGCCGACGCCGGGGGGCGTGCCGGTGCAGATGAGATCGCCGGGCTCCAGCACGCAGAATTCGCTCATGTAGGAGACGATGGTCGCGACGTCGAAGATCATGCGCGCGGTCGTACCCGCCTGCATGCGCTCGCCGTTGACGTCGAGCCACATCGACAGGGCCTGCGGGTCCGGAACCTCGTCTTTCGTCACAAGCCAGGGGCCCGTCGGGCAGAAATTCGGGAAGCTCTTGCCCTTCACCCACTGCCCGCCGCGCTCCATCTGCCAGGCACGTTCGGAGACGTCGTTGACGATCGTGAAGCCGAGGACATGGTCCATAGCCTCGGCGCGCGATACGTTGAGCGCCCGCTTGCCGATGACGATGCCGAGCTCGACCTCCCAGTCCAGCTTCGACATTTTCTCTGAGTGGAGAAGCGGTGCGTTCGGGCCGCAATAGGTGCCGGCCGCCTTGTTGAAGAGGATCGGTTCGGACGGCACTGGCAGTCCCGCCTCTTCCGCATGGTCGGAGTAGTTGAGGCCGACGCACCAGATTGTACCGGGCCTTGCGACCGGCGGCAGGATGTCCGCATCGACCACCGGCATCACAGGGAGCGCCGCGAAATCGGCGCCGGAGAGCACTGCCAAGACACCAGGCAAAGTCTCCGCCGTGAAGTCCTGGACGAGCGAAGACACCTCCCGCGCGTTGCCCTCGCCGTCGAGGATGCAGGGCACGGCAGAGCCGTCGACGGTGAGACGCAACAATTTCATTCTCTTGGCCTTTCAGTTGGATATGTCTCAGCGAGCGACCATTCAGCCGATCGGAGCGGCTTCGACGGAAAGCCGATAGCGGGTGGTGAAGGTCTGATCGGGTTCGAAGGCAATCGCCGTTGCAACGCCGGAGCCCGCGATGGGGCTGTCGCCCGTGGAGACAGCCGGTCCGAGATCGAAGGCGGATGCGATCGGCTCGACGCCGAGCGCCACGTGCCGCCCATTCCAGGGGTAGGCCTTGCGACCGCGGTTGCTGTACCAAAGCAGCAAGCTTGGGAAATGCTCGTTCTGCCAAGTGAGCCGCGCGCGAAAACCTTCATCGCGATAGTGAAGCGCCAGGCTGCCGTCGATGCCCGAGAGCTGCAGCAGGTCCTCGGTCTCCTCGACAAGCGGCACCTGCGACGCATCGAGCATGACACCTTTGCGCGTCTCGACCTTGCCGAGCGATAACCATTGCCGATCGGGCGAGAACAGAGCCGCGCCCGGTTCGACATCGCCGGGAAAACTCCAGACGCGATCATGGGCGCCGGGTTCGATCGTGACCGAACCGGGACGGCTCGGCAGTCGGAACGTCGGATGCAGGCCGATCGGCAGGCGGCACGGACGCCGGGCCTCGATTTCCAGGGTGATGTCGATGGAGGGCGCATTTGGATCCGGCACGATCTGCCGCCGCAACAGTCGGATCGGATGGTTCTCCGGATAATGGCATTCCATCGCTATCTGGCGGTCGTCGCAGGCACCCCACGCCCAATGGACATTGGAGCTATGGCCATGCGGCACGCCGGCGCCGTCGAAACTCTCACCGTCTACGGACCAGCCTGCAGGAAGCGTGCGGCTGGCGTCGCTGCCGAAAGGCACACACGGCCACTCGCCACGCAATTCCTTCAGGATTTCCGGCAGCGTCTCGCGCTCGGGATCGTTGCCCCAAGGCGCAACTTGCAAGGGGCTGACTTGCCGCCCGTCCGGAAGCAGGAACAGCACCGGGCCGAGCATGCCGCCGAGCGACTGCACCGAGAGGCAGCCATGCGCCCAGGCGAGCGCGCGCCGTGTGGTCTCCGCGCTCACTTTGTAGCCGCCCCGAACCGGTTTTCCGGCATGCCGGCGACCGTGACGCGCATGGCATAGAGGCTGCCGGCGAGACGCTCGGCTGGCCCCGCACCGGCCGTGGTGATGTAAAGCGTCTTCAGGTCGGCGCCACCGAAAGTGCAGGTGGTGATGTTGGTGATCGGCATATCGATCGTCTCGGCAAGGCTGCCATCCGGCGCAACACGGGCGATGCAGCCACCGCCATAACGGCAGTTCCAGAGGAACCCCTCGCTGTCGATCGCCGAGCCGTCGGGCGCGCCGAGATCGAAACCGGTGAAGAAGGGTCGTTCGCCGGAAATCGAGCCGTCCACGGCATGATAGTCGAAGGCGTAAATCTCGTTTGCCAGCGTATCGCCGAAGTAGAAGGTGCTTCGATCCGGGCTCCAGCAGAGCGTGTTGGAAATGCCGAGGCCATGCCGCCATTCGGTGACGGTGCCATCGGGTGCGATCCGGTAGAGGATGCCCTCGCCCGGGGCAACGTCGCCAAGCTGGCCATCCGGAAGCACGTTGTTCTTCATCGAGCCGACCCAGAAGTTTCCGAGGGGATCGGCGCGACCGTCATTCAGCCGAACACGCGGTGAACCGGGCAGGACGAAGCCGTGATCCTGCCGCCGGTCGGTTTCGGGCCACCACCATATGAGCTTCGAGCCGAGAGCGATGAGCAGACGCCCATCTTCACGGGTCAGCGAGATCGCCACCACCGGCTCGTCGAAGAGCCACGTCCTGACCGCGCACGTCGCCTCGTCATAGCGGTGGATCAGAAAGCGGTTGATGTCGGTCCAGTAGAGCGCCGCCTCTTCCGCCGACCAGACGGCGCCCTCGCCGCAGCGGTCGCCGACGGGCGCGACACAGACGAGCTCACGGGCCATCTCCGCCTCCTATTCCGCTGCGATGCTTGTCGGGATCGAACGCGCGGGGCCGAGCGCCTCGGCATTCTGCACAAGCGCCTTCATGTAGCCGAGCGCAAAGGCCTTGCCCGCATGCCAGGAGGCGCCGCAGGTCATGGCCGGCGTATGGTCGGGGATCATCACACCCTGGTAGTTTTCGTCGCGCAGGATGCGGATGATTTCGGCCATGTCGATATCGCCCTCGTCGACGAAGGTCTCGACATAACGCGGCATCTTTCCGCGTACGTTGCGGAAGTGGATGTAGCCGATGCGGCCGGAGCGGGCGAAACGACGAACGTGCTCGTAGATATCCCCTCCCGGCATTTCCTGCAGCGAGCCGAGGCAGAGTTCGAGCCCGTTCGAGGGCGAGTCGACGATCGCCATCAGCCGGTCGTACTTCTCCGGACGGTTGACGAGCCGCGCGGTGCCACGCAGTTCCTCGGCTGGCGGATCGTCCGGGTGAGCGCCGAGCACCACGCCCGCCTCCTCGGCGACCGGCACGACCTCCTTCAGGAAGTGGCTGAGGCGGTCCCAGAGCTCCGCCGAGCTGACGGAAACGGAGGCAGCGCCGGCGACGCCACGACGATAGCGCATGTTCCAGACCATGCCGTCTGGGATCGGCGCATCCGGGCTTGGCGCGATGCTGTTTTCGACGCCGAAGCCGACGGATTCCGCACCGCCGCGGGCATAGGGGCCGCGGGTCCAGCCATAGACGCCGGCAAGCGAGAAATTGTAGCCGATGCAGGGAATGCCGGCGCGACCGGCGTCGCGAATGAGCTGCTTCAGCCCCTCGATCTGCTGCGCCCGCTCTGGCCCGTCGAGCAACACGTCATGCCAGAAGCGCGGCGAGAAGTTCTCGATCGCCGCCACTTCCAGCCCACCGGCCCGCACGTCCTTCACCAGCGCCGACAGCTCTTCGTAAGTCCAGAGCCGGTCACCGGAGCAATCACCCCAGCCGCCCTGGTCGCCACTGTCGATCTTCGGATCCTTGCCGGCGAAATAGTTGGTGAGATGCGCGACGACGTGGGTCGCGCCCGCCTGCAAGGCAAACTGAAAGTTATCCGGGGTGAGTTGCTCCCGGTAGAGCCCAAGGCCGATTTTCATCTTGTCGTTTCCTATCCGATTATTTGACGCCGATGCCGGCGGTGAGGCCGCCGTCGATGCGGAAGTCCGAGCCGGTGACGAAGGCGGCGCGATCCGAGGCGAGATAAGCGACCAGCTCGGCCACCTCCTCCGGCTCGCCGATGCGGCCGATCGGGTGTGCAGCGCCGAAGCGGGCAAAGGCTTCCGCCTCGCTGACGCCCTCGCCGCCATAGGTGCGGGCTGCAAGCGATAGCAGCGGCGTGCGCACCGAGCCTGGGCTGACCGAATTGACCCGGACCTTCGCCGCCGCATGATCGAGCGCCATGGCGCGGGTCAGCGCATGGATCGCGCCCTTGGAAGCGACATAGGCGGCGACGTTCTGCTGGCAGGCATGACCCTGCACCGAGGAGATGTTGACGATCGCGCCGCCGCCGCGCTTCATCATTTCCGGAATGCCGAAGCGGCCGGTGAGATATATCGAGCCGACATTGACCGACAGGCAGCGCGCAAAGGTCTCGGCGCTGGTGTCGAGCACGGTGCCATAGGGGTGAACGGCGGCGGCATTGACGATGATGTCGAGGCCGCCGTGGCGCAGCACCGCCTCGCGCACGGCCGCTTCGACCTCTGCTTCCACGGCAACGTCCGTCAGTCGGGTCGACATCGGCAAGTCGCGCTCTTTGGCTATGCGGTCGAAGATCTCGTTGGTGGCGACGTCGTTGCCACAGGCAAGCACGGTGGCGCCTGACGAGGCGAGCCGGATCGCCGAGGCAAGCCCGATCCCGGACGTGCCGGTGACCAGCGCGATCTTTCCCTTGAATTCAGTCATGATTGTCTCCGCGATGGATCGCGATGATCCGGGCCGGCGTCGACCCGAGATCATAAGCGTGATCGTTGGTCATAAGGGGGAGCGGGATGCGGACACCCCGCGCCGGTCTCAGCGCACCCGTTCCAGAACCTGGTTCAGGAGCACGGCGCCGAGGATGATCCCGCCGCGCACGACGTATTGCCAATATTCGCTGACATTCATCAGCGTCATGCCGTTGGAGATGCATCCAAGGAAGAGCACCCCGATCAGCGTGCCCCAGATCCGGCCCTTGCCGCCGAAGAGCGAGGTACCGCCGATGATGACGGCCGCGATCACGTCGAGTTCCATGCCGGTCGCCGTCGTCCCGGTGCCGGCCCCGATCTGCGAGGCGATCAGCGTGCCGGAGACGGCGGTTAGCGCGCCGGTCAGGCCCAATGTCAGCGCCTTCACCTTCCAGATGTCGATGCCGGAGAGACGTGCCGCCTCCATGTTGCCGCCGACCGCGTAAACCTCACGGCCGAAGCTTGTGTACTTCATCAGGAAGTGCATCGCCGCGAAGGTCAGCGCAAAGATATAGACCGGGAACGGAATGCCGAAGAGATAACCGCCGCCGAGGAAATCGAAACCGAGCGGGAAGGACGACATCGGGAAGCCGCCGGTGATCAAATTGGCGACACCGCGGAGTGCCGCGAAAAGCGCCAGGGTGGTGATGAAGGTCGGCACGTTGAACCACTGCCGGAAACGGCCGGTGAGATAGCCGAGCGAGAAGCCGAGCAGAAGTGCCACCGCAAAACCGACGGTGACCGCGCCCCAGTCACCGAACGTGTCGGTGAAACGGTCGGCGAACCAGGCAACGATGCAGCCGGCGAGCGCGGCACCGGCGCCGACCGAGAGATCGATCTCCCCGCTGATGATAACCGCCGTCATGCCGAAGGCGATGATGCCGAGCATCGAGACGGTGCGCAGCACGTTCAAGACGTTGCTGGTGGAGGCGAAGCCTGGTGCGACGAAGATCAGGAAAATCACCAATGCGGCGAGAATGATCTCCATCGGGTAGGTTTTCAGAAACTTGAGCGGCGTGTTCTGTCCGCCTGTTTCCGTGGTCTGGCTCACGAGTGTCATTGCTTGGCCCCTTCCATGCACAGGCCGTAGAGTTCGGTCAGGTCGGTTTTCGTCGGATCCACTTCGGCGACGACGGCGCCGTGATGCATGACGAGGATGCGGTCGGCGACTTCCAGCACCTCCTCGAGCTCGGTCGAGACAAAGAGGCTGGCAAGGCCATCGGCGGCCTGTTGCCAGATGATGTCGAAGATCTGGCGCTTGGCCTGGACGTCGACGCCGCGGCTCGGCTCATCGAAGAACATCACCGACGGCTGCCGGTTCAACCATTTGCCGATCACCACCTTCTGCTGGTTGCCGCCCGACAGCGACGACACGGGCAGTTCCGGATCGCCGCACTTGATGTGCAGATCGGCGATCTGGCGGCGCACGTGCGGCTGTTCGCGGCGGCGCGAAATGAAGCCTCTGTTGGAGATCGGGCCGAGGCTCGCCATGCAGAGATTGTCGGCGGTCGAAAGCGACTGCACGAGGCCGACCTCCTTGCGATTTTCCGGCGTGTAGCCGAGTCCCGCCTTGCGCATGTCGCGTGGGCTGGCACCGGTCATATCGCGACTGTTGAACGTCACTGAACCGCTGTCGATCCGGTCGGCGCCGAAGATCGCCCTCATCAGTTCGGTGCGCCCGGCGCCGAGCAGGCCGGCGATTCCGAGGATTTCGCCCGGATAGAGATCGAAAGAAACATTCTGAAAATGCCCGGAGCGGCTGAGATCCCGCACCTCGAGCACCGGCCGGGTGCGATCGAGCGTGCGCCGCGGCGGCCGCGTTGCGCGGGCGGCATCGCCGAACATCATGCCGACGATCGCCGAAGGCGTCGTCGCCTTCATCTCGACCGCGCCGATGTAATGGCCGTCGCGGATCACCGTGCAGGTATCGGCAATCTCGAAAAGCTCGCTCATCCGATGGGTGATGTAGATCATCGTCACGCCGCGGGCGCGCAGCCGTTCGATCAGTGCGAAGAGCTGCTTGACCTCGCGCGACGCCAGCGCCGAGGTCGGTTCGTCCAAGAGCAGGATCGACGGGTTGAAGGACATCGCCTTGACGATTTCCACCACCTGCTGCTGGCCGACGCTCAGCGCCGAAACCGGCTGGCGGGAATCGATCGCAAGCCCCATGTCGGCAAGCAATTCGCCGGCGCGCTTGTGCAGGCCCGCCCAGTCGACGACGCTGAAACCGGCGCGACGCCGATGCGGCAGCCGGCCGAGAAAGATGTTCTCGCCGACAGAAAGCTCCGGCACCAGCGAGAGCTCCTGGTGCACGGTGACGATGCCGGCGGCAAAGGCATCATGCGGCGAGGTGAAATGGCGATCCTCGCCATTGACACTGATCGTGCCCGATGTCGGCTCGGTGACGCCGGCAAGCAGCTTGACGAGCGTTGATTTGCCCGAGCCGTTCTTGCCCATCAGGGCATGCACCTGGCCGGGGGCGAAGCTGTGGGTGAATTCGGAGAGGGCGACAGTCGGACCGTAACGCTTGGTCACGGCCCGAAAGTCCAGCCGTCCCTGCACCCCTTGCAACGCGGCTGAACTCGGTTGCGGATAGCTCATGCGGATTTCCTGCTGTGCAAGACGAGGGAGTGGCGGGCGCGATGTCCCGCCGCTCGGCTGACGTCAAAACCCAATCACTTCAGCGCCTTCAGGCCTTCCTTGTAGGCCGCGACCGCCTGCGTATCGGCGCGCGTCAGAGGCAGCACCGGCACGTTGACCTTGGTCTCGATCTTCTTGCCGTCGAGCAGGTTCTGTGCCGCTTCGATCGCCTGCTTGCCGACCTCGAGCGGCTGCTGCGCCGTCGTTGCCTGCAGTACGTTGTCGGAATTCAGCAACATGTTGGCGAGCTGCTCGGAACCGTCGGTGCCGAAGACGAAGACCTTGCCTTCGAGGCCTGCCTTTTTCACGGCCTGGACCGCACCGATCGTGCCGCCCTCGTTGGCAGCGTAGATCACCTGGATATCGGGATTGGCCGTCAGCATGTCGCTTGCGACCGCGAGCGCCTTTTCGGCAAGCCAGGCATCCTGCTGGGCGACGATATCGACCTGGTCCTTGACGACGCTTAAGAACCCGTCGACGCGGGCGTTCGACTGTTCAGGCAGCAGTGCCTTGAAGGCGAGCGTGCCGATCTTGACCTTGCCACCATTGCCGAGGGTCTTCAGGAAGTCGGTTGCGGCGTTGCCTGTGCCGATGCCGATATCGCGGTCCGAGCTCGTCACCGTCGCCTGGGCGACGTCGCCATTGGCCGAAGTGCCGTAGGTGACGACCGTGATGCCAGCATCACGCGCCTTCTTCAGCGCCGGCACCGAGGCATCGGCCGAAAGCGGCGCCACGACGATCGAGTTCACGCCGCGAGCGATGTAGGTGTCGATGAGCTGCGCTTCCTTCTCCAGCTTGCTGTCGCTGTTGCCGGCGAGAAGCTCGTCGCCGGCGGCTTCCGCAGCCTTCTCCATGCCGATCTGGATGCCGCGGAAATACTGGTCCTGCTGGAAGACGATGCCAGCGATCGCCTTGCCGCCAGCAAAGGCTGCGCCCGGCGCAAAGCTGACGGTGGCAAGAAGTGCGGCAAGCGCCAGACGTTTCATGTTGCTCATATTGGTTCTCCTCCCAAGTGCCCTGTTCGTGCCGCCGGACCAACGGGCGAAAATCCGGCAAATGGCTGCCCGCACCGCGTGAAGCGCGGTTCGGACCCAATCTCCAAATGTTTATCGTGGCTGCGAGCTGCCCGGCACGGCATCGACGAAGCGGATGCCGAACTCCAGATGACGGCTCATCAGGTAGACATAGGCGATGCGGTCGCGCGCCCTCAGCGCCCGGATGATCTCGGCATGCGCCTCGAAGGTCGCCGCGTGCACCGGACGTTCGGCCTTGCCGAGCCGCATGACCTCCTCGATCACCGAACGCAGCATGTGATAGGCGGCAAGCGTCGTGCGGTTGCCCGAGAGTTCGACGATCGCCGAATGGAACTCATAGTCGCACTGTGCGGCTGCCTCGACGCTCTCGGCCTCAAGGATCCTGGAATTGATCGCATCGAGCCGGTCGAAATCGGCGTCGCTGGCCGTCAGGATGATGTGTTCGCCGACACCGGTCTCGATGATGCGGCGGAAGCCCTGCAGGTCATGAAACGAGTCCGGTGAGATACCGTTGTGAAAGGCAAAGAGCCGGCGGATCGCCTCGCCGTGGCCACCGCTGATCACGGCGCCCACCTTCGGCCGGGTCTCGACCATGCCATAGGCGCGCAGCACCTGCAGCGCCTCGCGCACGGTGTTGCGGCCGGCCTGGAACTGTTCGCCGAGATCACGCTCGGTCGGCAACGCGTCACCGACACCAAGGCCACGCTCAGAAATCATGTCGCGGATCTGCTCGACCAGCCGATCGACGGCCGAGGTCTTGCCCGGCTCCACGGCCTCGACGCCCGACAACACCTCTTCCCTTACCGAACTGCTCACCGGCTCTCCTCCCTGCGATGCCTTATTTGTTGGTCCAGATTGCAGTTTCCGTCAAGCGAAAATTTTAAGGTCTCAGCTTAATCGGTGATTTTCACGCGAAATCTCCGCTTTCAGACTTGAATTGTTGGACCAATGGGACATTATTGCCGGGCGTGGTCCAACAATAGCCACGGAAGCGGGTAGGAGTTCTGCATGAGACTGATGGAAGAGTGCTTTCGCTGGTACGGGCCCAACGATCCGGTGCCGCTCAGCCACATCCGGCAGGCGGGCGCCACAGGGATCGTGTCGGCGCTGCATCACATTTACGACGGCTCGCCGTGGTCCGATGAGGCTATCCTTAAGCAGAAGGCGCTGATCGAGGCGGCCGGCCTGCGCTGGAGCGTCGTCGAGAGCATTCCGGTGCACAATTCGATCAAGCTCGCGACGCCAGATAGCGATCGCTATATCGGCTGGTACAAGGATACGCTTCGCGCCCTGGCACGTTCGGGCATCAGCATCGTCTGCTACAACTTCATGCCGGTGGTCGACTGGACGCGCACGGAACTGATGCAGCCTTTGGCCAATGGCGGCTTTGCGCTGCGCTTCGATGCTGTCGATTTTGCCGCTTACGACCTCTTCGTCCTGCAGCGTCCGCATGTGGAGGACAGCTACTCAACGCAGCAGATCGCCGCCGCCCGCCAGCGTTTCGACGAGATGGACCAGGCGAAAATCGACCGGATCGAACGCAATCTGATCGCCGGTCTTCCGGCCACCGAGCGCCAGTTCAACCGGGCGAGCTTCCTCGCAGCCCTCTCGGAATATAATGGCGTCACCGCCGACATCTTGCATGAGAACCTCGCGCGCTTCCTCAGGGAGATCGTGCCGGTCGCAGAAGAAGTCGGTATCCGGCTCTGCATCCATCCGGATGACCCAGCCTTCTCTCTCTATGGCCTGCCGCGGATCGTTTCGACGCCGGCCGACGTCCGGCGCATTCTCGCTGCCGTCGACAGTCCGGCCAACGGCATCACCTTCTGCACCGGCTCTTACGGCACACGCGCCGACAACGATTTGCCGGCCATGGTGCGCGAATTCGGCCCGCGCATCCATTTCGCCCATCTGCGCAACGTCCAGCGCGAAGAAGACGGATCCTTCTACGAGGCCGACCATCTTGGCGGATCGAGCGACATGCCCGCGGTGATATTGGCGTTGATGCAGGAGCAGGAGCGCCGCGTCCGCGAGGGTCGCACCGACTGGCAGATCCCGCTTCGGCCCGATCACGGCCATCTGCTCGCAGACGACATCGGCAAGGAGCGGATCAACCCCGGCTATTCGCTGATCGGGCGCTTGAAGGGTCTCGCAGAAATCAGAGGCGTCATGCAGGGCATTGCAACGGCCATGGCGCACAAGGATTGAGGGAAGACATGAAACATTTTGAAGACGATACCGAACTCTTTACCGCCATGCGCAGCCGGCTGTTCACGGCCGTGGTCGGCGACATTCTCGACACGATGGGCCTGCAGCACCAGTTCCTGCCGCCGCAGATCAAGGCGCTGCGCGACGACATGGTCGCTGTGGGCCGCGCGATGCCCGTGCTGGAGGCGGATTTTTTCGCGACCGCTGAGGCCGGCGGCCATTCGGAATTCAGCGCCAAGCCTTTCGGCCTGATGTTCCATGCACTCGATAGCCTGA
Source organism: Ensifer adhaerens (assembly GCF_000697965.2). Taxonomy (NCBI): domain Bacteria; kingdom Pseudomonadati; phylum Pseudomonadota; class Alphaproteobacteria; order Hyphomicrobiales; family Rhizobiaceae; genus Ensifer; species Ensifer adhaerens. The sequence goes on from NZ_CP015881.1 coordinate 1,678,817, forward strand.
AGGAAAACGAGATCTACGTCTGTTCCGGCTCGTCGCCGCGCTATGCGGTCTGGGGCGAACTGATGTCGACGCGAGCAATGAAACTCAAGGCGGCCGGTGCGATCTGCGACGGCTATTGCCGCGACAGCGCCGGCATTCTCGCGCTCGATTTCCCGACCTTCTGCTACGGCTCCTACGCCCAGGACCAGGGCCCACGCGGCAAGGTCGTCGACTACGGCATCCCGATCGAGATCGGCGGCATCCGCATCCGGCCGGGCGACATCCTCTTCGGCGACCGCGACGGCGTGCTCGTCATCCCGAAGGAGGCGGAGCGCGAGGCGATCGCGCTGGCGCTGGAAAAGGCCGAGACTGAAAACAAGGTGCGGCTGGCGATCGAGGCCGGCATGAGCACCGTCGAGGCCTTCGAACGCTTCGGCGTCATGTAACGACAGAATGATGAGGTGCCGGGAGACGGCGCCTCACCTCAACCGGCTCAGATCCACGGGGCGACCGTTGATGATCGCCTCCATCGAGAAGAAGCCGGTGACCGTGGCGAGGTCGAAATTGGTGATGAGCTTCTGGTAGAAGGTGTCATAGCCGCGCATGCCGCGGGTCACCACCTTGATCAGATAATCCCAATCCCCGCCGATGCGATAGAAATCGATCACCTCCGGCAACCGCTCGACATGCTGCCGAAAACCGTCGCTCCATTCCTTGGAGTGATGGCGGGTGCGGATCATCACGAACACGGTGAGATCCAGCCCCAAAGCGTCGAGATCGATGTCTGCATGCGAGCCCCGGATCACACCGATTGCCTGCAGGCGCTGGAGGCGCCGCCAGCAGGCGTTTTGCGACAGGCCGACCTTTTCGGCCAGATCCCGCTGCGACAGCGACGAATCTTTTTGCAATGCGGTAAGAATGTTCAGATCGAAAGCATCGATTTTGAGCGACGATTCGATCATTTGACACAATTCCTCGATGAAACCGCAGAAGATAGGTGAGGTTTTCGACCCTGGACGGGATTACAATTGCTGTCAATGTCCGCTCCGAGGAGTAAGCGCGATGATCGTGCCCGCCGTCCACCAACCCTGCGAGGCGCTCTCGCCGCTCGCCCGGTTCCGCCAGTCCCTGAACCGGCCGGGTCTCGTCGCCGAGCTACGCGACGACCTGGTCGGAGCGAAGGCGCGGATCGCCGGTCCCTACGGCACGAAGGCACTGGTCTATGCCGACTACGTCGCCTCCGGCCGCGCGCTGCGCGTGATCGAAGATTTCGTGCTCGAAGAGGTCCTGCCTTACTACGCCAACAGCCACACCGAAGCCTCCTATTGCGGGGGCTTCATGACCCGGATGCGGCGGGAAGCGCGGGCGCTGATCGGGGAATTCTGCGGCGCCACGGCCGACCATGCCGTGATCTTCACCGGCTCCGGTGCGACCTCCGGCATCAACCGTCTGGTCAAGCTCGTCGGCGTTAGCGACGCGGTTGCTGCCGGCCAAACCGTCCGCGTCATCATCGGCCCCTACGAGCACCACTCCAACATCCTGCCCTGGCGCGAAAGCGGCGCTGAGATCGTTGAGATCGCCGAATGCCCGGCGGGTGGACCGGACCTCACGGAACTTCGCAAAGCGCTGAGCGTTGGCTCGTCCGACCTGACAGTCTGTACCCTCTCGGCCGGCTCGAACATCACCGGCATCACCAGCGACGTGGCCGCGATCACCCGCATGGTCAAGGCTGCCGGTGCGAAGATGATCTGGGACTATGCCGGCGCCGGCCCCTATGTTCCAATCGCCATGTCTCCCGTTTCCGGTGCCGAGATCGACGCCATCGTCGTCTCGCCGCACAAGTTCATCGGTGGCCCGGGTGCTTCCGGCATCCTGATCGTTCGCCGCGACAGTGTCACGACCGACAAGCCGACCTGGCCGGGCGGCGGCACGGTGAAGTTCGTTTCGCCGGATACACACGACTACAGCGCCAACATCGAGGCCCGCGAAGAGGCCGGAACGCCGAACGTCGTCGGTGACATCCGTGCAGCCCTTGCCTTCATCGTCAAACACGCGATCGGGCTTGAGAGCATGGAGCGGCGCAACCGCGAACTGGCGGAGCAGGCGTTTGCCGCCTGGAGGGCCATTCCGCAACTGGAACTGCTCGGCTTGCAAGAACCGGACCGGCTGCCGATCTTTTCGTTCCGCATCAGGAACGGCAAGGGCGGCTATGTCCACCAGCAGCTCGTCACCCGCATGCTGAGCGACCGCTTCGGCATCCAGGCGCGCGGCGGCTGCGCCTGCGCCGGACCTTACGTTCACCGGCTGCTGTCGATCGATGCCGAGCACTCCGAACAGATCCGCCAGGCGATCCTTGCCGGCGAGGAAATCGAGAAGCCGGGTTTCACCCGGCTGAACTTCAGCGTGCTGCTTTCGGAAGACAAGGTGAAGTACATTCTTGATTGCGTCACGCAGCTCGCCGCCGACGCCCCGAGCTTCGAAGCCGATTACGATTTTGACCCCGCCCGCGCGATCTTCTTCCCGTGCGCCGCGGCTGAAGAGGCCCTCGCCTATGCATAAGCCCGATGTGACCGGCTTCTACGATCCCCGCACCGGCAGCATCCAATATGTCGTCGCCGACCCGGCGACGGGCAAATGCGCGATCATCGATCCGGTGCTGGACTTCGATGAAAAGTCCGGCTCGACCGCGACGCGGAATGCCGATGCGATCCTCGACCATATCGCCGCCAAGGGTTTGACGGTCGAGTGGATCCTCGACACCCACCCGCACGCCGACCATTTCTCGGCGGCGCGCTACCTCAAAGCGAAGACCGGCGCGCCGACGGCGATCGGCGAACATGTGAAGGGCGTGCAGCGGATCTGGAAGGAGATCTACAACTGGCCGGACTTCGCCTGCGACGGTTCGCAATGGGACGGGCTGTTTGCCGACGGCGAGACGTTTCAGATCGGTGAGCTCAAGGCCCACGTCATGCATTCGCCGGGACATACGCTCGCCTCGATCTCTTACGTGATCGGCGACGCCGCCTTCATTCACGACACGCTGTTCATGCCCGACAGCGGCTCGGCCCGCGCCGACTTTCCGGGCGGAAGCGCTGCCGACCTCTGGCGCTCGATCCAGGCCATTCTGGCACTGCCGGACGAAACACGGCTCTTCACCGGCCACGACTATTGCCCCGGCGGCCGCGAGGCGCGCTGGGAAAGCACGGTCGCCGAACAGAAGGCCACGAACCCGCACGTTGCCGGCAAGTCCGAGGCCGATTTCGTCGGCCTGCGCGAGGCGCGCGACCGCACCCTGCCGATGCCGAAGCTCATCCTGTACGCGCTGCAGGTGAACGTGCGTGGCGGCGAGCTCCCTGTCGCCGAGGACAACGGCCGACGCTACCTGAAGATACCGCTCGACGCGCTGCCCGGTTCGGTCTGGGGGTAGCGGCATCGTGGCGGACCCCTTCCAGCAGATGCTGCTTGCGATCGGCTCCGGTTCGCTCACCGGCTTCACGCTCGGCCTGATCGGCGGTGGCGGCTCGATCCTGGCGACGCCGCTCCTGATCTATGTCGTCGGCATCCGCGACGTGCACACCGCGCTCGGCACCGGAGCGCTTGCGGTTTCCGCCAATGCCTATCTCAACCTGATAAGCCACGCGCTCCGCGGTCATCTCTGGTGGCGCTGCGCGCTGATCTTCACGGTCGCGGGTTCGCTTGGCGCCTTTTTCGGCTCCAGCCTCGGCAAGCTGATCGATGGCCAGCGATTGCTGTTCCTCTTCGGCCTCGTGATGATGTTCGTCAGCTTCGCCATGCGGAAGGTCAGGTGCGACACGGCGGCGACACCGCAGTCGCTTTCGCTCGGCACACACGGCAAGACCGGCTTGACAGCGCTTCTGACCGGCACCTGTTCCGGCTTCTTCGGCATCGGCGGCGGTTTCCTCATCGTTCCCGGACTGCTGCTTGCGACCGGCATGCCGCTCATCAACGCTGTGGGCACGTCGCTGCTTGCTGTCGGCACCTTCGGCCTGACGACCGCGATCAACTATGCCGCCTCTGGATTGGTGGATTGGCGCATCGCCGGCTACTTCATCCTGGGTGGCGTCGCGGGTGGCGTGATCGGCACGATCGTTTCGACGCAGCTTTCGACCCAGCGCGATACGCTGACCAAGATTTTCCGTGCGATCATCTTTTCCGTCAGCCTTTACGTTCTCTGGCGCAGCTACGGAGCCGTGTGACCGGCTTCGCCGTCCGCAATCCATATGACGGCGCGACTGATCGGTCCTTGGCCGGAAACATACGCAGCGAGTCCGGAATCGTACTATCTGGATCATTCAAGACAACGGCGTGGCGTGTTTTAATCCTGTCAGCACTCTTTCGGACAGGAATAATCCAATGACCGTTCAATCCATGGACCTCTCGAACAGCACGCCGTTGACCCGCAGGTCGATCTCGCAGCTTCCGATCAACCTGTTCGCCTCGGTAATGGGCATAACCGGCCTGAGCCTCGCCTGGCGCGAAGCCACCAGGACGATCGGTCTGCCGGCCCTTCCCGGCGAATATGTCGGCTGGCTCGGGACTTCGATCTTTCTAAGCCTTGCGCTCGGCTACGCTTTCAAGTGGCACCGCCATCCGGCCACGGTCGCCGCCGAATTCGCCCATCCGGTTCAAAGCAACTTCTTCGCAACGGTCGCAATCGGCTTGCTTCTGCAGTCAGCTTTTCTGAACCGCTATAGCCCGCTGCTGTCAGAAGTCGTCTGGACGGCTGCGTCGGCGCTGACCTTCGCCCTCGCTTATGTCGTCGCCAGGGGCTTCCTCGGCCGGCAACAGTCGCGCGATACGACGCTGCCGCCGCTGCTCATCCCCGGTGTCGCCACTCTGGATATCGCCGTTACCGGCCACGCCATGCCGTTCGCCTGGGCACATGAGGTCAACATGCTTGCCTTCTCGGTCGGCAGCGTCATCGCCGCAGTCTTCATTGCGCTGATCTTCTCGCGGTTGCGCCATGAAGATCCACTTCCGGCGCTGGCTCGGCCGTCTCTCATGGTTCTGGTCGCCCCCTTTGCCGTCGGCTTCCTCGCCTATACCAATGTCACGGGTTCGGTCGATCTCTTCGCCACGGTCCTGTTCTACTTCGCGCTGTTTCTGATGCTCGTCCTGTCGCCGATGGTATTCCGCTCCCATGTCCCCTTCAGCGTCGGCTGGTGGGCGATCAGCTTTCCGCTTGCTGCGCTCTCGATCGCCTTCTTCCGGTATGCTGCGTCTGCCGAGAGCACCGTCCTCACCGGGCTGGCTGGACTGTTCTTTCTGTTTCTGGCTGGCGCGATTGCGGTTGTCTTCTATCGGACGATCAGCATCATCCTCACCGGCAGATTGTTCGAGGTTCGCTAATGGCCGTTCACAAAGTCGCGATCGTCGCAATGCAGGGCGTCCAGCTCCTCGACGTTATCGGCCCTTCGGACGTGTTCGCGGAGGCCAACCGTCAGAGTGGCACCGACCATTATTCGGTGGAGGTCGTCAGCGCCTCCACCGCCCCGGTGCGTGGGTCTTCCGGGCTGACCCTCCTTCCCGACCGTGCGATGGATGACGGCATTGCCGACATCGATACCCTGCTGGTTGCCGGGGACCCGCTCATTCACGAACGACCGCTTCCGATATCGCTTCTGACTTGGGTGAAGGACGCATCCGCCCGTGCCAGTCGCTTCGGATCGGTATGCTCCGGCGCCTTCGTGCTCGGCGAAGCGGGCCTGTTGAACGGCAGGCGGGCGACGACGCATTGGTCGCAAGCGGCGGAATTCGGCAAGCGCTTTCCGGAGGTGAAGCTCGAGCCCAACCGCATCTTTACCAAGGACGGCAATGTCTGGACCTCGGCGGGCGTGACAGCCGGCATCGACCTCGCACTTGCCATCGTCGAAAAGGATCTCGGCCTGCACATCGCCTTGAAAGTCGCGCGTGAACTTGTTGTCTTCCTCAAGCGACCCGGCGGCCAGACCCAGTTCAGCACGCTCCTTGCCGGCCAGCTTGCGCAGAAGACCCCTATTCGCGCGGCGCAGGACTACATTGCCGACAACCTCTCTGCCGATCTCGGTGTCGGGGCGATCGCCAGGCGCACCGGCATGAGCGAGCGAAACTTCTCCAGGCAATTCAAGCAGGAGGTGGGCATGACGCCGGCTGACTATGTTGAGAGCATGCGGCTTGAGGCGGGGCGCAGATTGGCCGAAGACACAAGCATCCCGCTCAAAAAGATTGCGACCGATATCGGCTTCCATGACGATATCGCCTTCCGTCGTTCCTTCGTTCGTCGATTCGGCACGTCGCCGGCGGCTTATCGAAAGAGCTTCGGCTCCTAAGCCTCGCTCAAGGCCCGCGCCGTTACCGCCACCGGAGAAACCAGCATGTTCGACCTGATCATCCGCAATGCCAATCTTCCGGACGGACGGCTTGGCGTCGATGTCGGCGTCAAGGGCGGCAAGATCGCAGCGATCGAGATGGCTCTTGCCGCGACAGCGGGCGAAGAAATCGACGCCACCGGCCGCCTGCTCAGCCCGCCTTTCTGCGACCCGCATTTCCACATGGACGCGACGCTGTCGCTCGGACTGCCGCGCATGAACGTCTCCGGCACGCTGCTGGAAGGCATCGCGCTCTGGGGCGAGCTGCGCCCGATGTTGACCAAGGAGGCGCTGGTCGCGCGGGCGCTGCGCTATTGCGACCTCGCCGTCAGCCAGGGCCTTCTTGCCATCCGCAGCCACGTCGACACCTCCGATCCACGGCTGGTGACGGCCGAGGCACTGCTGGAGGTAAAGGAGAAGGTCGCGCCCTATATCGACCTGCAGCTCGTCGCCTTCCCGCAGGACGGCTATTTTCGCGCGGCCGACGGCGAGGCTTCACTGAACCGCGCACTCGATATGGGCATCGGCATCGTCGGCGGCATCCCGCATTTCGAGCGCACGATGGAAGATGGCACCCGCTCGGTGGAAGTGCTCTGCCGGATCGCCGCAGACCGCGGCCTGCCGGTCGACATGCATTGCGACGAGACCGACGATCCGATGTCGCGCCACATCGAGACGCTGGCGGCTCAAACGGTCCGTTTCGGACTTCAGGGCCGCGTCGCCGGATCGCACCTGACTTCGATGCACTCGATGGACAACTACTATGTCTCCAAGCTGATCCCGCTGATGGCGGAGGCGGAGATCAACGTGATCCCCAATCCGCTGATCAACATCATGCTGCAGGGACGCCACGACACCTATCCCAAGCGCCGCGGCATGACGCGGGTTCGCGAGTTGATGGCGGCCGGCCTCAACGTTTCCTTCGGGCACGACTGCGTCATGGATCCCTGGTACTCGATGGGTTCGGGCGACATGCTGGAAGTGGCTCACATGGCCATCCACGTGACGCAGATGGGCGGGATCGAGGACAAGCGCAAGATCTTCGACGCCATCACCGTGAATGCAGCGAAAACCATGGGCCTTGAAGGCTATGGCCTCGACGTCGGCTGTAAGGCCGACCTCGTCCTGATGCAGGCGGCCGATGTCAGCGAAGCGCTGCGGCTGAAACCGAACCGGCTCTGCGTGGTCAAGGACGGCAAGGTCATCGCCAGGACGGCGCCGCGCATCAGCGAACTGCTTCTCGACGGCCGGCCGGCCTCCATCGACATCGGGCTGGATTACATCCCGCAGACGTCGGCGCCCTGAGCTTTCGGACTTCGATTTCAATCCTCGAAGTCGCCGAAGACGTTCTGTAGCCGAGTAAGCTGGGCGACGCGCTCGCCGACCTCGTCGCCGAGGACGACGATGATGTTGCTCAGAAGCAGGTCCATGACCGCGACGGTCGTTGCTGCTCCATCCCAGAGCGGACCATGGGACCCGGGCACGACGAGGCAGATGTCGGAGACCTCCGGCGCCCAGGGGCAGAACTCGTCGGTGAAGAGGATGACCTTGACGCCGGCCCGACGCGCCTCCTCCGCCAAGGGCCGCGCCTTGGCGGCGAAGCGGCGTACGTCGTGCAGGAACAGCACGCGTCCCTCGACGGAACCGTCGAGCAGCTCGGCATAGGTGCCGTTGAGGCCATCGACGAACTGCACCCGCGACCGGGTATAGGATAGCTGGCTCGCGAAATACTGCGCGATGCCGCGTACGTTCTGGTAGGCAGCGACATAGACCTCGCTGGCAGCAATCAGAGCGTCGATCGCCTGCTGCCATTCCGGCGCGGTCGTCAACTCATAGATCATGCCGAGATTGTCGATCTGCTGCTGGATCAGGCCGGCAAGCAGCTTGCCTTCGCGGTTGTCGTCGCGCAGACGGCCAACCGATCCCTTCACCTGCCAGGCAGGATTGTTGGAGCCGTCGCGCCGAAGCTCCAGTTTCAGCTCGTCGAGACCGTCGAAGCCCATGCGCCGAAGATAACGCCCGACCGTCATCGGCGAAACTTCAAGCCGGGTCGCGATCGAACGCGCCGTCTCGAAGGGAATGTCGGCCAGATTACGCTCGATGTAGTTGGCGATGAGCTTATCAGATTTCGAGCGTCTGAGCTCGTCGCTGCGCACCAGCTTCAGGATTCGCTGCGCCACGTCCCCTCCCCTTGCATGATCGGAGCGGGACGCCGGCAAGCTAGCGCCGCATATCCCGCTCCGTCGCATCGCCTGTTTATTGCGCCGTCTTCACCTTCGTCCAGACCCGATCGAGCTGGCGCACGCCGGGGCCGAGATCTTCGAAGATCTGCAGCTTCTGCATGGTTTCCGGCGGCGGGTTGATTTCCTTGCTATTCTTGATCTGCTCGGGGGTCAATTGCCGCGCAGGCACGTTGGCCGTGCCGTTCGTCTGCTGCTCGATGTTGAGCGCCGCCACTTCGGGACGCGTGTAGAACTGCATGAACTTTACGGCGTTCTCCTTGTTCGGCGCGGTCTTCAGAACGCAGATATCCTCCTGATACATCGTCGCGCCTTCCTCCGGGATCACGTAGCCGAGATCCTTCGGATTGCCGAAGACGTCGACCATCGAGCCGACGAAGAAATGACCGGCCGCCACATCGCCGGCCGCGACCATCGGGCGGGTGTCATAGGTGAAGGCGGCGACATCCGGCTTCATGGCGATGATCGTATCGGCCGCCTGCTGCAATTCGGCAGGGTCGGTGGAATTGACCTTGTGGCCATTGAGGATGAGGCCGACCGACAGCACCTCGCGCATGTCGTCAAGCAGCGTGAATTTCAGGCCTTTGGCCTTCACGGTTTCGATCAGGTCGCGCCAGCCGGTCACGTCCTTGCCGAGCAGCGTGCGGTTATAAAGGATACCGACCGTACCGAAGGCATAGGGCAGGCAATATTCGCCCTTCGGGTCGCTCTTGGCGCGCAGGAACGTCGGGTCGATATTCTTGAAGCCCTCATAGGTGTTGATGTCGGTCTTTTCGAGCAGGTCGAGCTTGGCCATGATGTCCTGCATGTGCACCGACGGGAAGACGATGTCGTAACCCGTGGCGCCACCCTGGATCTTCGCCAGCATCTCCTCGTTGGAGGAATAGGTCGAGAGGTTGACCTTGATCTGGGTCTCCTCCTCGAACTTCTTGAGGACAGCCGGATTGATGTATTCGCCCCAGTTGTAGATGTTGAGCTCGGCCGCTTGCGCCGTGCCGAAAAGGGCTGTCAGCGTCGCGAGGGACAGTGCCACTGTGCGCGCACGGGTCGCGAAGGCTCTCCTGCCCCCGCGGGTCCTCCCGTTTGTCATCGTCATCGAAATTCTCCTCTGATGGTTCTGGCCGGACGGCCTGACACGATCTTGACCGGCCGCTTCCGGATCACGGCTTCTCGTGGCCGTTGACTCCGATAGGCAAATGGTATCCATATATCGAAAACGCACAAGCGTTATTTGCATAACATTTTGGGGAACAGAAGTATGCAGAATTCCATCGTCCGGCTGGTGGAGGCGAGCAAGGCCTTTACCACTCCGGAAGGCGGCACCGTGACCGCTCTCGACCGTATAAATCTCGATGTCCGCCGCAACGAATTCCTGACCTTGCTCGGTCCCTCCGGTTGCGGCAAGACGACACTGCTGCAGGCGATCAGCGGCTTCGTCGAACTCGACGGCGGCTCGATCCTGATCGACGGCGAGGACATGACCGACCGGCCGCCCTATCGTCGCCCGGTCAACACCGTCTTCCAGAACTACGCCCTGTTTCCACATATGACCGTCGGCGAAAACGTCGCCTACTCGCTGGAGGTGGCGGGCGTTGCCAAGCCGCAGCGCCGGGAAAAGGTCGCGTCCGCCCTGAAGATGGTCGGGCTCGAAGGCATGGAAGCACGCAAGCCGCGCCAGCTCTCCGGCGGCCAGCAGCAGCGGGTGGCGCTCGCCCGCGCCATCATCGCCCGGCCGAAGCTGCTTTTGCTCGACGAACCGCTGTCGGCGCTCGACAAGAACCTGCGCCAGGCCATGCAGATCGAACTCAAGACGCTGCAGAACGAGCTTGGCATCTCCTTCATCTTCGTCACCCATGACCAGCAGGAAGCGCTGACGATGTCGGATCGCGTTGCCGTGCTATCAGGCGGGCGCATCCAGCAGCTCGATACGCCTCGCGCCATCTACGACCATCCGGTCAACACGTTCGTTGCAACGTTCATCGGCGCCAGCAATCTGTTCGAAGGCAGGCTCGACGGCGACCGGTTGATGACGGCTGACGGCATGGCGATCCGCCACCGGCCCTGCGAGCGGAAGATTTCGGCAGAGGCAACGGCGCTGATCCGTCCGGAACAGTTCTTCCTCGCCGAGGACAACGCTCCCTTCCCGACGATCGACGTCGATCTCGACCAGATCGTCTTCGTCGGCTCCACCTTCGAGCTGTTCGGTCGCACCGCCGAGGGCCGCAAGGTCGTCGCCGAGATTCCGGCCAACCGCCGCAGCCTCGTTGGCACGGTCGAGCAGACCCGTAAGGCGCGACTTGCCTATGATCCAGCCGCCGTACACCTGATTGGCGAAAGCGCAGGTGCCTAAGATGACGATCGCCAGTCGCCGCCGCTTCCAGCTTGCACTCCTGCTCGGGCCCGTCTCGGCCTTTCTCGCCGTCTTCTTCCTCGGGCCGCTCGCGATCATGATCGTGACCAGCTTTCTCGCACCCGGCCTTTATGGCGGGGTGGAATGGACCTTCTACCCGCATAATTTCGGCCGCATTCTCGGCTTCGCCGATCCGATGTTCGAGGAGTTCGATCCGATCTACATCGCGATCTTCCTGCGCTCGATCGAGATCGCGGCCCTTACGGTGCTCGCGACCCTCCTCGTCTGCTACCCCGCGGCCTTCTGCATCGCCCGGCTTTCCGACCGCTGGAAGAACTTCTGCCTGTTCCTGATCACACTGCCCTTCTTCACCAGTCTGATCGTGCGGCTGTTCGTCTGGGTGCTGATCCTGCGCCAGACCGGCCTCGTCAACGAAGTGCTTCTATCCACGGGGCTGATCGAACGGCCGCTCGACCTGATCTACACCAAGGGCGCGATCATCCTCGGCATGACCTATGTGTTCATTCCCTTCATGTTCATGCCCGTCTATGCCAGCGTCGAGAAACTCGACTGGACGCTGGTGCGCGCCTCGCTCGATCTCGGCGCCGGCCCCGTGCGCACCTTCTTGCGCATCATCCTGCCCTTGACCGCACCCGGCATCGCCGGCGGCTCCGTCATCGTCTTCATCCCGGCGCTCGGCAACTTCGTCGTGCCGGCGGTGCTTGGTGGCGCCAAGGTGATGATGTTCGGCAACCTCATCGAGCAGCAGTTCCTCGCCGCCCGCAACTGGCCCTTCGGTGCAGCACTGGCGATGATGGTGATGAGCGTCATGCTGATCATGATGATCGCCCATGTCATCCTTTCCGGACGGCGCGGCGCTGCCGCCGCACTGGCACGGTGAGGCGCCCATGAAGATCGCTCGATCCCTTTTTACCGGTGGCCTGCTTGCCTACACCGGCTTGTTCTTCGCCTTCATCTACATCCCGCTCGTGGTCATCGCCGTCTATTCGTTCAACGCCAATCCGGTGAACATGATGACCTGGACCGGGTTCACCACCGAATGGTACGCTCAGGTTCTCGGCTTCAAGACCAAGGTCTCCGAGAGCGCGCTCTACATCGAATCGACGGGGCAGCTGCTGCAGGCGGTGTGGAACAGCCTGGTCATCGCCGCCTCGACAACGGCCATTGCAACCGTCTTCGGCACGGCGATCGCGATTGCGCTCTACCGCTTCGAATTTGTCGGCCAGCGCTTCTACCGGGTGGTGATGTTCATGCCGATGCTGATGCCGGATATCGTGCTCGGCATCGCGCTCCTGATCTTCTTCGTCAATTCCGGCATCCGGCTGGGCCTGACGACGATCATCATCGGCCAGTGCACCTTCCTGATCTCCTACGTCTTCATCGTCGTCTCGGCCCGCCTTGCCGGCATGGATCGCACGTTGGAACACGCGTCGGCCGACCTCGGCGCCAACGAATGGATGACCTTTCGTCGGGTGGTGCTGCCGCAGCTTTTCCCGGCGATCGTCGGCGGCGCGCTGCTCGCCTTCATCATCTCGATGGACGATCTCGTCATCACCTATTTCATCGCCGGCGTCGATGTCACGACGCTGCCGATGTTCATCTTCTCCATGCTTCGGCGCGGCATCAAACCGGAGATCAACGCCATCGCCGTGATGATGCTGACCTTCTCCTTCGTCGTCGCCTCGCTCGGCCTTTACCTTCGCTCCCGGCAGAAATGATCATGAACGACAAAACCTCTACGCCCTCCAGCGCCCGCGCCCGCGATATCGGCCTGCCCTTTGCCGGCCGCACCGGCCGCTTCAACGCCATCACGGATGTCGAAGGCATTGCCGTCGGCTTCCGCACTATCGAGGAGCAAACGCCGCGACCCGGCCGAAAGCGCCCGGTGCGCACCGGCGTCACCGCCATCCTGCCGCATGCCGGATCGGAAACACCGGTCCCGGTTTATGCCGGGGTGCACCGCTTCAACGGCAACGGCGAAATGACCGGCACCCACTGGATCGAGGACGGCGGCTTCTTCCTCGGACCCGTGATGATCACCAACACCCATGCGGTCGGCATGACCCACCACGCCACCATCCAATGGATGCTGGAGCGCTACAGGACGACCTACGACACCGATGATTTCCTCTGGCTGATGCCGGTGGTCGCCGAAACCTATGACGGCGTTTTGAATGACATCAACGGCCAGCCGATCACGGAAGCCGATGTGCACGCCGCACTCGACGCTGCCGCGTCCGGCCCGGTCCAGGAAGGCAATTGTGGTGGCGGCACCGGCATGATCGCCTATGGCTTCAAGGGCGGCACCGGCACCGCCTCGCGCGTCGTTGAATTCGGCGGCCGCGACTACACGATCGGCACGCTGGTCCAAGCCAATCACGGGCAACGCGACTGGCTAACGATCCGCGGCGTTCCGGTCGGCGAACACATGCGCGACGGCACGCCGCAAAGCCAGATGCAGGAGCGCGGCTCGATCATCGTCGTGATCGCGACCGACCTGCCGATGGCACCGCATCAACTCAAGCGCCTGGCGCGACGGGCGGCGATCGGCATCGGCCGCAACGGCACGCCCGGCGGCAACAATTCCGGCGACATCTTCCTCGCCTTCTCCACAGCCAACACCCAGCCGATGGCCCACAGGGCGCCGCCGCGACTGTCGCTGGAAATCGTCAACGACGAGCTGCTTGACCCCGTCTATCTCGCGACCGTCGACAGCGTCGAAGAAGCAGTGGTGAACGCGATGATCGCGGCCGAAGATTCCGGCGGTACAGCCCATGATCGCTTCAAGATCCAGGCGATCCGGCATGAGCCTCTGATGGCGGTTATGCGGGCCTATGGCCGATAACCGACGGACTTGGCGATACCTCTCGGAGCCGGTGACTTAGCCGGCTCCAGGCGAGTTCAACCGCGCACGGCGCCAGTCGCTCGGGGCTTCGCCGACCCTCAGGCGGAAGAAGCGCGAGAAATAGGCGGCGTCGGCAAAGCCGATCTCATAGGCAATGTCTTCGAGTGGCCGGACCGTAAAGAGCAGCAGGCGCTTGGCCTCAAGCAATCGCCGCTCGTTGATCAGTTCCTTCACCTGCATGCCGAAGGCATCCCTGCTCGCCTTGGCAAGCAGGTGCGGCGTCGTGGCGAGCGCATCGGTGTAGTGCCCGACGCTCCAGTTCTCGCGGAAACGCAGATCGATGAGCCGGCGCAGTTCCGTGGCCAGCATCGCCTGTGTCGGCTGGGCGGTGGGCGGTGCTGCGGCTGCCAGGCGGGCGATCTGGGTCAGCACGGCGGCGACCAGAGACGCCAGCATCCGCTGCGCGCCCGTGGCACCGCAGGCGTACTCATCAGCGACGATATCGAGCAGTTCCGCAAGACGGCGCCAATGCCGGTCTTCACCGTCGCCACGGATCATCATCGGCGTATCGAGCCCCAGCGTCGTTTGCTCGCGGATGGAGAGCAGCGCACCATCGGCAATCGAGACGACGATCGCGTCGCTCGTCTCTGGATCGACCGAAAACCCGTGCACGATGCCGCTCGGCACGAAGCTGATGGCGGGTGCGGAAAAGTCCAAAGGCTTGTCGTCGATGAAGTAAGTTCCCCCGCCGCTCAGCCAGTAGGTGATCTGTCCCATCTGGTCGTGCTTGTGCGCCTTGACCTGGCCCTGATGCAGGTTCCGCCGCGCCATCACCGTCTCGACATGGAAGAACCCGGGCTCGACCTTCTGCTCCGGTTCGCCATAGACGAAGAAACTTGGAATGCTGCTGCTCATGCTCCACCCGAAAAAGTCCAAGTCATTTTGCCATTCTGTCCATGGCCGCTGCCGATTTCAACGCCTAGCCTTGACGAAACTCAAGGAGGAGAAAATGAGAGCAGAGGATTTCCGCGCCGACAGGGCGCGGCCCTTCACCGGCGCCGAATATCTGGAAAGCCTGCGCGACGGCCGCGAAGTCTATATCAATGGCGAGCGCGTCCACGACGTCACCAGCCATCCGGCGATGCGCAATTCCGCCCGGTCGCTCGCAAGGCTCTATGACGCGCTGCACGACCCGGCGAAGAAGGATATCCTGACGTCACCGACCGACACGGGCTCGGGCGGCTACACCCACAAATACTTCCGCGTCGCCCGCTCCTCCTCCGATCTTGCGGCACAGCAAGGCGCGATCGCCGAGTGGGCACGCATGTCCTATGGCTGGATGGGCCGCACCGCCGACTACAAGGCGGCGCTGATGAACACGCTGGGCGCCAATGCCAACTGGTACGGGCCGTTCAAGGACAATGCGCTCGCGTGGCACCGACGCGCCCAGGAAGCCGCCCTCTTCATGAACCATGCGATCGTCAATCCGCCGATCGATCGCCACAAGCCGGCGGATGCGGTGAAGGACGTGTTCGTCCACATCACCAAGGAAACGGATGCCGGCATCTACGTCTCCGGCGCCAAGGTGGTCGCAACCTCCTCTGCGCTGACGCACTACAATTTCCTCGCACAGAGCTCGGCGACGGCGACCGAGGATCCCTCGCTCTCCGTCATGTTCATCGTTCCGATGAACGCGCCGGGCATCAAGATGTTCTGCCGGGTCTCCTACGAGCAGACGGCCAACACGGTCGGCCATCCCTTCGACTATCCGCTGTCGTCGCGCTTCGACGAGAATGACGCGATCCTGGTGCTCGACAATGTCTTCGTGCCCTGGGAGGATGTTCTGGTGCTGCGCGACGCCGCCAAGATCCTCTCCTTCCACCCGGCCTCCGGCTTCATGCACGGCTACTGCTTCCAGGGCTGCACCCGCTTCGCGGTGAAACTCGACTTCCTCGCCGGCCTGCTTGCCAAGGCTTTGAGGGCGACCGGCGGCGACGCCTTCCGCGGCAACCAGGCGGCGCTCGGCGAGGTCATTGCCCTTCGACACATGTTCTGGAGCTTCTCCAACGCCATGGCGCATAACCCCATTCCCTGGGCCGACGGCGCGGTGCTGCCCAATCTCGAAGCTGCGCTTTCCTACCGCACCTTCATGTCGGAGGCCTATCCGCGCGTCGTCGAGACGATCCGCAGGGTCGTCGCCTCCGGCCTGATCTACCTGCCCTCCTCGGCGCGCGATTTCGGCAATCCCGAGATCGATCGTTATCTGGCGCAATATGTGCGCGGCTCCAACGATATGGGCCATATCGAGCGCATCAAGATCATGAAGCTGCTCTGGGACGCGACCGGCACCGAGTTTGGCGGGCGGCACGCGCTTTACGAACTCAACTATGCCGGTGCACCCGAAGAGGTGCGGCTGCAGGTGTTAAAGGGCGCCGAGCGCGGCGGGCGTCTGAAGGAGATGGAGGCGCTCGTCGATCAGTGCATGGCCGACTACGACGAGAACGGCTGGACCGGCAATACCTGGCTGCCGCCGCTCGACGACAACGCCACCCTTCGCAGCGCAGCCGAGTGAGGCCGGCCATGGAACCGCTCGTTTCGAAGACCGAGTTTCGCAATGCGATGGCGCGGGTCTGCGCGCCGGTCAACGTCATCACCACCAACGGACCCGCCGGACGCGGCGGGTTCACGGCCACCGCCATGTGCTCGGTAACCGACGAGCCGCCGACGCTGCTTGTCTGCATGAACCGGAACTCCACCCAATGCGGGCTGTTCATCGACAACAGGCGCTTTTGCGTCAACGTGCTCAGCCACGACCATCGGGATCTCGCCGGTCATTTCGCCGGCGCGACGCAGGACATGGCCGCGCGCTATGCCGCCACCGACTGGGTCGAGATGCAATCGGGCAGCTTCGCCGTCAAGGATGCGATCGTTTCGCTCGACTGCGAACTGGCCGAGGCGCGGCTCTTGGGTACGCACCATATCCTCATCGGCCGGGTCGTCGGCATCCGCTCGCGCAGCGATGGCAATGCGCTGCTCTACTTCGACCGCAACTATGTACACGTGCCGACGCAGCTCGGAAGTTTCGGCGGTTAAGCACGGACGCAGCGTCGCTGGTTCGGTACAAACACAGCATCTTTCGCCACAGAGCCGGCGCAATCCACATCCAGTTGCTGTTCAGCGCCTTTTGTTTTTTCCCTAAAACGCGTCTATTGCCGGGCGTGGAATGAGAAAGGAAAACGGAATGGTGGTTGCTGAGCCAGCCGGACGTCCGACGACGGACGCGAAAGGCAGGGAATTCGATCGCTTGGCCGCCCTTGGACATCTCGATATCCTCGACACGCCAAGGGATGAAGGCCTTGAACGGGTCGTACGGCTGATCAAACAGGTCTTCTCCATAGAGATCGGCATCGTCTCTTTGGTCGATGCACATCGCCAATGGTACAAGGCCTGCTCCGGCCTTTCGGCCGACGAGGTCCCGCGCAAAGAGACCTTCTGCCGATATGTCGTCGTCGCCGAGGAGCCTCTCGTCGTCCACGACGCCACGAAGGATGCACGCTTTTCGCAGCACCCGGCCGTGGCCGGTCCCGAACATGTTCGGTTCTACGCAGGCGTCCCGCTGAAGACGCGGGACGGGCATACAGTCGGGACCGTGTGCGCGATCGATCGCGCGCCACGACAGTTCACTGAGACGGATCTTGCGATCCTGATGGAGTTGGCGGGCGTGGCGATGGACCGGATCGATCTGCTCCGCTCGGCCGCGACGGATGGACTGACCGGGACGCTGACGCGGCGCGCCTTCCGCGAGGAAGCGGACAAGCTGATCTCGCTCGCGGTGCGGCACCAGCATGACCTGTCTTGCATCGTCCTCGATGTGGACCATTTCAAGCGGGTCAACGACACACACGGGCATGCGGCAGGAGACGAGGTCTTGAAGGCCGTTGCCTCCATCTGCCAGTCCAATCTGCGAGCAAGCGACCTCTTTGGGCGGCTCGGCGGCGAGGAATTTGCCGTCATGCTGCCGCATGTCGACGCGACAGGCGCGCTGACGGCGGCGGAAAAATTGCGGGCAGCGATCGCCGCCCAGACGATCCACGGTGAATTCGGCCAGCTCGCGGTGACTGCGAGCTTCGGCACCGCCGCCCTTTCGGCCAATAGCAGGAATAACGCGACCTTGCTCGCCCAGGCGGATGCGGCGATGTATCTCGCCAAGGCCGGAGGACGAAACCGCTGCGTCGAATGGAGCAGTCTCGAAGCCGGCTATCCGCTCGGTCCGCGCCAGCGCGTGCTGAAGGCCGGAACCATTCTCTTCGACGACAGGCATTCACGGATCGACTGCACCATCCGGTCGCTGGGCGCCGATGGCGCGGCGGTTACGGTCTCGAATTCCGCCGGCATACCACCGGAACTCGTCCTGGTGGTCGCCGGCGACGGTTTCGAAACTAAGTGCCAGGTCGTGGCACGGGACCGGCAGAACCTCGAACTCGCTTTCGGATAAGCCTGTTCGCCCGTAAGCAGAGATCACGACACATGATGAAGGGGCGCCGGTTGGGCGCCACTTCTCGCATCTTCGCGCGGGGTGCTATTCCGCGGCCGCTTCCAGGCCTTTCGGCGAAGGTGTCGCCTTGCCCTGGAACTTCCTGAACAGAAAGAAGTAGAGCTTGATGTACTGACCGACGAGAATGGCGTTCAGGATCGTGCCTTCGCGGATGAACTTGACCTCTGCGAGGAAGAGCAGACCGATACAGGCCGACAGAACCAGCAGCGTGCAGTCGAAGCCGGTCTTGATGTTGCCCCACTTCCAGCCGGTGCGCTTGAAGATGGTGTTGACGAACATGTCGATCGGCATCAGCACCAGATTGGCGCGGATCATCAGGAACAGGCCGAAGGCGAGCGCCGCATCGGCAAAGACCAGCAGCGCCACCCGCAGCGGATAGGCCTCGAGCTTGATGAACTCGGTGATCCCCAGGTTGAAGTCCAGGAAAACCGCGAGCACGAAAGCCGGGATCAGCGAGGCGAAGTTCTTGAGCTTGAAGTCCTTGGGCAGGACCAGATAGGTCAGGAACAGCATGATCAGTTCGAGCATGAAGTTGTAGGTGCCCTGGCTGAAGGGCGGATAGACCAGCGTCATGGTCCGCGTCAGGCTGCTCTGGGGTGAAATGCCGATGCCGGCGCGGATCGCCAGGCTGACACCGAAGGTCAGCACATAGATGCCGACGACATACATGATCCAGCGCCGCGTCAGGCTGCCGGTATCGACGATTTCGGCTTCCGCCGCATTGTGTGCCATTGTTTCCTCCCTCGAAACGAGGCGGAGCTCCTTACCCCGCCGGCCCATCGCCCCCTCAGCGATGCGCTTTTAAATCTTTCGGCATGTCCGCCCATTGTCGCGGAAGCACGCCACTTTCCAGGCAGACGGACGCCGAAACGCCCGTCTCCTTTTTCTGAATGGCTCTAGGCCATGAAGCGGAACCGGTGCAACGAGATGAACAGGCTGAGCAGCTTGTTGACCACCGGTTCGCCTTCGTTGCGGTTGCCAAGAGCTTCGAGCGCCGCATCGATCGCAGCGGCACTGGCCGTCAGTTGCTCGACGCTCATGTTCGCCATGACCCCGTAGATCTCCAGCGGCATGACGGCCTTTTCCACCCTGTCGTCGGTGACGATGCAGGCGCCGGCATGGGTATCGACCCGCTTGAGGCAATGGCACATCTCGGCGCTGTCCTGACCGACGACGACGAAATAGGGCTTCGGCGCCGGCCAAAAGGTCGCCACTGCGCCACGATCGACATGAACGCCCTTGAAAAGCCCGTTCACCACATGGCGTTTGCCGTCGGCATAGCGCTGGACGACCGACAGCCGGCTCATCTTCTTGCCCTCATGCTCGGCAACGACCTTGCCATCCTTCAGCGGAACCCAGATTTCCTGGTAGAATTTGGCGTGGCCGCGGCCGTAGACATCGAACAAATAGACCTTGGCCTGCGTGCCGTCTTCCGACACTTCCAGGGGCACGATGTCCAGTTGCTCCGGCGAGAGATCGGCGAGGCCGGAAACGCCGTCCTTGCACATGCCGGAATAGTCGATGTCGGCATTCTTCAGCAGCTTGCGGTCTTTTGCGACCAGTTCGCCATCCTTGAACACGTAGAGCGGATTGATCTTCGACAGGCTGTCGGTCAAGACGATATCGGCGAACCGTCCGGGCGTCAGCGAACCGATCTTGTCTTCCATGTGGAAAGAGCGCGCGGTGTTGTAGGTCGCCATCTTGATCGCGTGGATCGGGTTGATGCCCATTTCGGCCGAGAGCGAAATGATCCAGTCCATGTGGCCCATGGTGAGCAGTCGCTCGATCGAGATGTTGTCGGTGCAGAGCATGAAATTGTCGGTCGGCCATTTGCGGTCGACGATCGCGCGCAACAGCACCTTGATCACCTCGCTGCTGCCGACCCCGAACTTGATGTGCGTCGGGAAGCCGTAACGAATGCTCTTCTCGATATCCTTCTCGTTCCAGACGTCGTGATTGTTGGAGACGCCGATCGCCGGCAGGTAGTTGAGGATCATGTCGGAGAGCGCCGTGACGCCCCAGTGGCCGTTCATAAAGCCGCCCTTGGCGCGGACCCAGGCCGCCTTGCGGAAATCGTCGTCGTTGCCGGAACTGTAGGTGAAGTGCTCGAACTCCCCTAGGCCGATCACCGGTTCCAACTTGAGCACCGCTTCCGTCACCGATGCCGCCGTCTTCTTGCCCGGTGCGAAGGCATAGAGCCGATAGGGCAGCTGCTCGTAATCCCGGAAAAGGCTCTCGGCCGCTTCGATGCCTTCCTTGCCGGCGGCGCTGAGCAGATCCAGGCACTCGGCATAGATCGTCGTCGTGCCGCAGGGAACCATCGCCTCGGCGAGCGCCGTCGGGTGCGCGAGCTGGGATTCGAAATGGATATGCGCGTCGATCAGGCCGGGGATCGCATAGAGGCCCTTGCCGTCGAAGACTTGCTTGACCTTCAAGACGGTCTCGTCGGGGTTGAGCGCAACGATGCGCTTGTCGTAGACGAGAATGGACCCCTGGTAGACGGTCTCTCCATGAACATCGAGGATGTTCAGGTTCTTCAAAAGAAGATCCGCCTCCCGCTCGCCGTTCAGGATATCGAAGATGGCGCGCACCTTTTCGTAATGCGCGGCTTCAGTCTGGTTCACGAATAGTCCTCCACTTTCAGAGTCGTCGGCGCCTGCCCATAACCCGCCATATTCAGCGGGTGCAGTGCCGGCAGCGCGCCCCTCGCCAACCATAAGAAGTCATTGCACCGCTTCCGAAAAGCAGTATTTTCTGCTCGTACCGTTCGCTTTTCGAGAACGATTAAATGGGGAAGACCATGCTGCATTCACGCGTGCTGCGCTATATCGACGAGGTGGCGCGCTCAGGCTCGATCCGCGGGGCGAGCGAACGGCTGAACGTCGCTGCCTCGGCCATCAACAAGCATGTGTTGCAGCTTGAGGAGGATATCGGCGAACCGCTGTTCGAGCGGCTGCCGCGCGGCCTCAGGCTGACGCCGGCCGGTGAAATCCTCGTCGCGCATGTGCGCCGGACCATGAAGGAATACAGCCAGGTCGAAGCCGAAATTCGCGATATCAAGACGCTGCAGAGCGGCGAGGTGATCATCGCCACAATGAACGGCCTTGCCGGCGGCATCGTGCCGAAGGTGGCTGCGATCTTCGGCGCACGCCATCCACGCCTCAAGATCACGATCCGGGTAATGTTCGCCCGCGAGATCGTTCAGGCGGTGGCCGGTGGCGAGGCCGACCTCGGCTTTGCCTTCAGTCTCCCGCCGACGCCGCAGGTCGAGACTCTCTGGAAGATGGACACCCGCCTCGGCGCGGTCGTTGCTCCGGAACACCCGCTCGCCGGCATGGAATCATTGCCGCTGGCCTATTGCCAGCTCTACCCGCTGATCTTTGCCGACAAGTCGATGCAGATCCATGGCATCGTCGCCGACGCCTTCGCTGAGGCCGGGCTGACAGTCGAGCCGAGCTATCTCACCAATTCCATCGAGGCGATGAAGTTCCTGGCCGCGGCCGGCGACGGCATCGCTTTCCTCAGCAAGTTCGACATTACCGAGGAACAGCGAAACGGCGTCCTGACATACCTGCAGATCCGTGACCGGACTTTTGCAAAGAACGTGCTTTCGCTGGTGCAGCGGGAAAGACGCGGCCACGGCCTGGCCGCCGCCATGTTTGCCGAAGAGATCATCCGGGCCTTGCGGGCGACGATGGAATAGCCGGCTTACCCGGCCCAACGCCGATACGGTTTGTCGTCCCGGGGGTCAGAGCTGAATCCAGGCGGTCTTCAGATCGATGTATTTGTCGAGCGCGTGCAGCGACTTGTCGTGACCATTGCCGGACTGCCTGACGCCACCGAGCGGCACTGTGTTGTCGGCGCCGCCATAGGTATTGACGTGCACCACGCCGGCGCGGATGCCGCGCACCATGCGGTGCGCGCGTGACAGGTTCGCAGTCCAGACGGCCGACGCCAGACCGTAGTCGGTCGCGTTGGCGATCCGGAGTGCGTCGACCTCGTCATTAAACGGTATGACCGCAAGCACGGGGCCGAAGACCTCCTCCTTCGCCAGCTTCATATCCGGCTGAACGTCGAAGACAGTCGGCTGCATGTAGGAGCCACCGGTTTCTTCGAGGATGCGCTTGCCGCCGGAGCGCAGCCTTGCACCTTCAGCCTCGGCCTCTCTGACGAAATCGAGGTTCTTCTTGAGTTGAACCTCGCTCGAAATCGCACCGGCCTCGGTCGCAAGACGCAGCGGGTCGCCGACCTTCACGGATCCTGCGATCGCTGCCACCTTCTCGGCGAAGGCTTCGTGAATGGAGCGCTCGACAAGCAGCCGCGAACCGGCAACGCAGACCTGGCCGGAGTTGCGGAAGATGCCATAGGCGGAAATGCGCGCGGCCTGGTCGAGGTCGGGTGCGTCGGCAAAGACGACGTTCGGCGACTTGCCGCCGAGTTCGAGATAGACGCGCTTCAGGTTCGAGCGCGCGGAATATTCGAGCAGCCGACGACCGACGCCGCCGGATCCGGTAAAGGCGAGAACGTCGATATCGCCATGAAGGCCGATCGCCTCGCCCGTGGTCGCGCCGCGACCGGTCACGACATTCAAGACACCCTCTGGCAGACCGGCCTCGGCGCAGATCTCAGCGAGCCTGAGCAGGCTGAGCGAGGCGCCCTCGGCCGGTTTCAGCACCACGGAATTGCCGGCGGCAAGCGCCGGCGCGATCTTCCAGGCGCCGATCATCAGCGGAAAATTCCAGGGAACGATCGCGGCGACCACGCCAATCGGTTCGCGGTGCACGAGACCGAGAATATTGTCGGCCGTCGGAGCGATCTCGCCATAGACCTTGTCGAGCGCCTCAGCATAGTAGCGGAAGGTGCCGGCGGCACTGCCGGGTTCGGCCTTCAGCGCCATAGAGATTTCCGTGCCATTGTCGCGTACGCCGAGAACGGCCAGCTCGAGTGCCTGCGCCTCGATGATCTCGGCAATGCGCGTGAGAACCTTTTTGCGCTGGGCCGGGGCAGCCTTCGACCAGCTTCCCTTCTCGAAAGCGGCGCGGGCGGCCTGGACCGCGGCATCGACATCACCGGCTGCCGCGTCGGCGATCGTCGTCAGATGCCTGCCGTCGATCGGCGAGACGACATCGAGGCTTTGACCGGAGAGGCTCTCCTGCCAACGCCCCCCGATGAACAGTTTTTGGGCCGCAACGGGCAGGTTGCGCAATTGATCGATCTTGTCCTGCATCGTGTCCTGTCCCGTTTGGTTTGCAGGGATGGCGGCGGGCCGCCATCCCCAAAAGCGATATTCCCGAGAGATCAGATCTCCTGGCCGGCACCCAGGCGGGCGAACTCAATCGGATTGCCCGATTTCAGCGAGGCCGCCAGGAACAGCCCGATGACCCCAAAGATCACGACGAGCCCCGGCAAGAACACCGCGAGCATGCCGGTAGCGCCGGCGAGATCGCCGAAATTGGCCGCGATCGCGATGATGACGGCAACGAGGATCAGACCGGTGACGACGGGAATGACCTTGGTGACCAGCGGGTTCGTTTCAAGCCCAGGATTGCGGTTGAAGAAGGCGACGATCGCAAAGGCGGTAAAGGCCATCAGCGTCATGACCGCAAGCGTGCCGACGTTGGTCAGCCAGGAGAACAGCGCCAGCACCGGTTCCTGGCCCGTTGCCGCAAAGAGCGCGACGATTAGCACGGCAATAACCGTCTGGATCAGCGAGCCGACATGCGGGCTGTGGTAGACAGGATGTGTGACGCCGATCGAGGCGGGCAGCAGGCGCTCGCGGCCGGCGACGTAGAGATAGCGGGCGACACCGTTGTGGAACGCCAGCACGCCGGCAAAGAGGCTCGTGACGAAGAGCACGTTCATCAACGGCGGCAGCCAGCCGCCGGCATAGCGTTCGGCGAGGCCGAAGAGAAAAGTGGTCGGATCGGCAAGGCCCTGCAGTTCGGGCACCAGCTTGTCCGCGCCGGCGGCGTTCACCATCAGCCACGAGGTGAACATGTAGAAGATGCCGATGATCAGCACCGAGATATAGGTCGCACGCGGCACGGTCTTCTCCGGATCGCGGGCTTCCTCGCTGTAGATCGTCGTCGCTTCGAAACCGATGAAGGCGGCGAAGCAGAAGAGAATGCCGATCGACGGCGAACCGGAGAGGATCGCCGAGGGCGTGAACGAAACCGTCGTCAATCCGCCGTCGCCGCCCTTGGCGAGGATCGCGACGTCGATGACGAGCACGACCAGATATTCAAGGATGACGAGGACAGTCAGCACCTTGGCGGAGAGATCGACGCGGCGATAACCGAGAATGCCGACCGCAGCGATGCCGATAAAGGTCCAGACCCACCAGGGCAGATCGATCCCCAAGCCGGCGAAAAGCCCCGCCGTTGCCGCGCCGAAGAGGCCGAAGACGCCGATCTGCATCGCGTTATAGGCAAGGATCGCGATCATCGCTGCGGCACCGCCCATCAGCCCGCCGAGGCCCTGTGCCGTATAGGCATAGAAGGCGCCGGCATTGCGGATATGCCTCGCCATGGCGACATAGCCGACCGAGAACAGAAGCAGGATCGCGGTGACGATCAGAAAGGTGCCGGGAATGCCCGCACCGTTTCCGAGCATCATCGA
Organism: Ensifer adhaerens; assembly: GCF_000697965.2. NCBI lineage: Bacteria > Pseudomonadati > Pseudomonadota > Alphaproteobacteria > Hyphomicrobiales > Rhizobiaceae > Ensifer > Ensifer adhaerens. The sequence continues at coordinate 1,703,793 of NZ_CP015881.1, forward strand.
CAATGGAACGCCGCCGGCAACCGCGGTTAGCGGTGCAGCGGCGGAAACGACGAGAAAGGTGACGGCGCCGACGCCGAGGGCGTTCTTGCGCAATTGGTTCGCCCCGGTCACGGGCGCAGGCGAATTGGTCATGGTCTTGGCTCCCCTTGCTGGCGCGAACGCCTTTTCGCCTCCGGTCCTTCTCTCCGGCGGCTGCTCCCTGAAGCGGACTTGAGGCGCGGGGCTTGCTTTTTGTCTTCGCCGCGCAAGTCTTTCGGTTCATTATTTGAACCTTAGCTTCAAATATAGACTTGCAAATTGCATCTGGCCCTGTCAAGTTATTTCGCATGTTAAGTATCTCGACCCAGAACGACCGGGAGAGCGGGTCTACCGCTCCTTAGGAGGGAACAGGCAAGAGGACTGACGGGGCGCTCGACAACGGAGGAATGGATGAGCACCATCGGTAAGGCCTTGACTTTGCTCGACGCGATCTCGCGCCTTGAGAAAGAGGCGGGGTTGAGCGACATCGCCCGCCACTGCGGGCTCGACAAGGCGACGGCCAGGCGCTTTCTCGTCGAACTGGAAAAACACGGCTTCGTCGAGCAGGACGTGGAAACGCGCCGTTATCGGCTGGGCGGTGCACCGGTGCGGCTCGCCCGTATCCGCGAGGCGCGCTTTCCCTATCTGAGCGTGGCGACACCTTTTGCGCGGGAACTCGCAAGCCTTGCGGGCGAGACCGTCCACCTCTCCGAATATGCCGCCGGCCGCCTGTCGACCATTCATGTGGAGGACTCGCAACGGGCGCATCGTGTCATCGTCGACGTCGGCAGCATCCTGCCCTTCCACGCGACTGCATCCGGGCTCGGCTTTCTCTCCTTCTGCCCGCAGAAGGAGATCGACGCGGCCCTGTCGGCACCGCTCCAGGCCTTCACCGACCACACGCTGACGGATCCGGCCGCACTCCGCCAGACGCTCGGCGAGACGCTCCGGCGCGGCTACTCGATCTGCCATCACGGGCTTGAGACCGGCGTCGTCAGCGTCGCCGCCCCGATCCGTGCGCCCGGCACAACGCCGGTCGGCGCCATCGCTATCGCCGCACCTGCAACGCGTGCCGACAAGGAGACGGTGGAACAGATGGGGCGCGCCGCTATGGCTGCGGCAAGACGCATTTCCGAAAGACTTTTCGGGTTGGAGCAGGTTGCTGCCGATCCGCTGGCAAGGAGGGCCGGCTGATGAATGCAATGAACCGTCTCCCCAATATCCTGGTCGTGGGTACGGGAGACACCAAATGCGACGAACTCCAGTTCATGGCGTCCGTCATCCGCGAAGCCGGCGGACTGCCTGTGATGATGGATGTCAGCATTCTCGGCGACCCGCCCTATCAGCCTGAATACTCGCGCCACGACATTGCCGAAGCGGCCGGCGTCTCGATCGCGGCCATCGCATCCAGCGGCGACGAACACAGCGCCATGGCGCTGATGGCAACAGGTGCCGCCGCCCTTACCCGTTCGCTCTACGAGGCCGGCCAGGCCGATGGCGTAATCATTCTCGGCGGCTCGATGGGCACCGACCTGGCGCTGGACGTCGCCGCGGCGCTACCACTCGGCGTGCCGAAATTCATCGTCTCGACGATTGCCTATTCGCACCTCTTGCCGCCCGAGCGCATCGCGCCTGATCTGATGATGATCCTCTGGGCTGGCGGGCTCTATGGTCTCAACGGCATCTGCCGCTCGGTGCTCTCCCAGGCCTGCGGCGCGGTCGTCGGTGCTGCGCGGTTCGGTACAAAGCCGGATGGATCGCGGCCGCTGATCGGCATGACCTCGCTGGGATCGAGCTGCCTCAAATACATGAAATACCTGAAACCCGAACTCGAGCGCCGCGGCTACGACGTCGCCGTCTTCCATTCGACCGGCATGGGCGGGCGCGCTTTCGAGGCGATCGCGGCCGAGAAGGGTTTCACGGCCGTCTTCGACTTCTGCATCCAGGAGGTCAGCAACCACCATCACGGAACGGTCGTCACCTCAGGGCCGGACCGGCTTGAAAATGCCGGGCGAGCCGGCATCCCCCAGATCGTCGCGCCCGGCGCCGTCGACATGGTCGACCTGCCCGCCTGGCAGCCCGTTCCGCAAGCCTTCGCCGACCGCCCCTATCACGCCCACAACCGGCTGCTCGGCTCGGTCACCACGTCAGCCCATGGGCGGCGCGAGATCGCTCGCGTCATCGGCGGCAAACTGGCCGGCACCGGCGCCGAAGTCGCCTTCATCCTGCCGCTCAAGGGGATTCAGGAGTGGGATCAGCCCGACGAGCCGCTCTTCGAACCGGAGGCGCTCGACGCCTTCATCGACGAGATGCGCCGGTCGATCCCGTCAGGCGTCGCGCTGCTTGAGGTCGACAGCCACATCAACGCCCCGGAATTCTCGAAAGCAGCACTTGCGATCTTCGATGACTGGGTGTCGCGCGGCATCGTGCCCGAGGGTCGGCCATGACGAAGAACATGACCGACAAGGCATTGATCCTCGACTTCGGCGGCGTCGTCACCCGAACGCTATTCGAGACCCACGACGTCACCGAGCGCGCACTTGGCCTTGCGCCGGGCACGCTCACGTGGCGCGGCCCCTTCGATCCGGCGACCGACCCGCTCTGGGCCGCCATGCAGCGGCGCGAGATCACCGAACGGGACTACTGGACGACACGCACGCGCGAGGTTGGACAGTTGCTCGACGAAGACTGGAGCGACATGAAGACCTTCGTGCAGCGGGCGCGCGGGGCCGAACCGGAGCTGGTGCTCAGGCCCGAGGCACGCGACGCGATCCTTGCCGCTCACAGGGCCGGCATCCGCCTCGCGATCCTCTCCAACGAACTCGACCTCTTCTATGGCGTCGCGTTCCGCGAGCGTTTCCCGCTGATCGAGCTCTTCGAGATTATCGTCGACGCCACCTACACCAACATCCTGAAGCCCGATCCGCGCGCTTACGAACTGGTGCTGAGCCAGCTCAGTTTGTCGCGCGAAGCCTGCGTCTTCGTGGATGACCAGTTGAAGAACATCGAGGGTGCGCGGGCCGTCGGCCTGCCTCACGTCCATTTCGACGTCACCCGCCCCGCAGAAAGCTATGCCAGAGCGCTTCAGATGCTCGGCCTCGAACTGACAGGAGCATGAGCATGCGCGAAACCAACTTCCTCATCGAGAACAACGCCCGCCACCTCTGGCATCCGATGGCGCATCCGGCCGAGATGCAGGCGACGCCGCCGCGCATCATCAATGCCGGCGAAGGCGTCGAGATCGTCGACATTCACGGCAAGAAGGTGCTCGACGCGGTCGGCGGTCTCTGGAACGTCAATCTCGGCTATTCCTGTGAACCGGTGAAGGAGGCGATCCGCCGCCAGCTCGACGACCTGCCCTATTATTCGACCTTTCGCGGCACCACCAATTCGCCGCTGATCGAGCTGTCCTACGAGCTCGCTGAATGGTTCCGCGAGGACGGGCTGACGCGCTCGTTCTTCACCTCGGGGGGCTCGGATTCGGTCGAGACCTGCCTGCGTCTCGCCCGCCAATACCACAAGCTCAACGGCCAGCCGGAGCGCACCAAGTTCGTCGCCTTGAAGAAGGGCTATCACGGCACCCATTTCGGCGGCGCCTCGGTCAACGGCAATGCCAATTTCCGTCGCAACTACGAGCCGCTGCTGCCCGGCGTCTATCATCTGCCGGCGCCCTATACCTATCGCAACCCGTTCGACACGACCGACGGCGCTGTCATCGCCAAGTCGATCGCGCGACTCTTCGAGGACGAGATCGCCTTTCAGGGCGCCGACACCATCGCGGCGCTGATCATGGAGCCGGTGCTTGGCGCCGGCGGCGTGATCGTGCCGCACGAGACCTTCATGCCGCTGATGCGCGAGATCTGCGACCGCCACGGCATTCTGCTGATTGCCGACGAGGTGATCACCGCCTTCGGCCGCACCGGCGCCTGGACCGGCTCACGTCTCTGGGGCGTGAAGCCAGACTTCATGTCGACCGCGAAGGCGATCACCAATGGCTACTATCCCTTCGGCGCAGTGATGATCGCCGACAAGGTGGCCGAGGCTTTCGAAAGCAACAAGACGGCTGCCGGATCCATCGGCCATGGTTACACCTACTCCGGCCATCCGGTCGGTGCTGCGGCAGCGCTCGCAACGCTGAAGGAGACGCGCAAGCAGAACGTGGCGGCGAATGCCGGTGCCCGCGGCGAGGAACTCATCGCCGGTCTCGAAGCGCTGAAGGAGCGGCACGAACTGATCGGCGACGTGCGTGGCAAGGGTCTGATGTGCGCGCTCGAACTGGTCTCGGATCGCGAGAAGAAGACCGCTGCGGCGAAGGATGTGGTGCAGAAGGTCCAGGACGTGACCTATGACGCCGGCGTCATGGTGCGAACCTCGGGCGCCAATGTCATCCTCTCGCCGCCACTCGTCATCACCGCCGGCGATGTCGCCCGTATTCTGACGGCGCTGGACGCCGGCCTCACCGCCGCACGGGGATAAACCATGACAGGCAACGCGGATCTGATCGCGCGCCGCGAGCGGCTGCTCGGGCGCAACATGTCGCTGTTCTACGAGGAGCCGGTGCATCTGGTGCGGGGCGAAGGCGTCTGGCTCTTCGACGCCGATGGCCGCCGCTATCTCGACTGCTACAACAACGTGCCGCATGTCGGCCATTGCCATCCGCGGGTGACCGAGGCGATCGCCCGGCAGGCCTCAACCCTCAACACCCACACCCGCTATCTGCACGAAGGCATTCTCGACTATGTCGAGCGGCTGACCGCGACCTTCGACAAGAGCCTCGACGCGGCGATCCTCACCTGCACCGGCAGCGAGGCGAATGACGTGGCGCTGCGCATGGCTCAAGCCGTGACCGGCAAAACCGGGGTGATTGCCACCGACCACACCTATCACGGCAACACCGCGGCCGTGTCGCAGCTTTCGACCCGAATGCCGCCGGTCGGCGGCTTCGGCGGCCACGTGCGCCACGTGCCAGCACCCGACAGCTACCGACCGCTCGGCGGCGAGCCGGGTGACGCATTCGCTGCCGCCTTCACCGCCAAGGTCGAAGAAGCGATCGCCTCGCTTGAGCAGAGCCCGCACGGCTTCTCGGCGCTGATCATCGACCCCTTCTTCGCCAACGAAGGCTTTCCGGAATTGCCATCCGGCTTTCTCGACGGCGCCGTCGCCGCCGTCCGAAAGGCGGGCGGCCTTGTGATTGCCGATGAGGTCCAACCGGGCTTCGGTCGCACCGGCAGGCACATGTGGGGGCACCAGAAAGCCGGCATCCTTGCGGATATCGTCACGCTTGGAAAGCCCATGGGCAACGGTCACCCGATCGGCGGCGTGGTCGCGGGAAGCGAAACACTCAATGCCTTCCGCAAGGCGTTTCGTTACTTCAACACCTTCGGCGGCAACCCCGTATCCTGCGCTGCCGCCATGGCGGTGCTCGATGTGATCGAAAGTGAGAAGCTCATCGAGAACGCCGCCACCGTGGGCGCCTATGCCAAGGCGGGTCTCGCGCGGCTTGCGGACAAACATGACGTGATCGGCGACATCAGGGGCAGTGGCCTGTTCTTCGGTGCGGAACTCGTCACCGATCGCAGCGAGAAAACACCGGCGAGCGATCTCGCGACAAAGGTGATCAACGGCATGCGCGAGCGAGGCGTGCTGATGGGCAAGCTTGGTATCCACCAATGCACGACGAAAATCCGGCCGCCGATGCCGTTTACCCGCGAGAATGCCGACGTCATGCTGTCGACGCTCGACGACGTGCTTTCGGGCCTGTGAGCGGCTGATGGTCGCCGCCCTACCTCCGCATTTTCGCGCCGCGCTCGACGCGCGCGCCCGTCAGGCGCTCGCCCATTGGGGCGTCGCCGACCAACGGCCGGAACTGTTGAAGTATCGGGAAAACGCGGTGTTTCGCGTATGCCTCGCCGATGGTCGGTCGGCGGCGCTGCGGCTGCACCGCGCCGGCTATCACGGCGAAGCGGCCCTTCGCTCGGAACTGCAATGGATGGCAGCACTCGTCGATAGCGGTCTCGCGCTGCCGCGGCCGATCGCAACGGCGGACGGATGCCTGCTTGTTGCCCTGCCGGAAGATGAAGCGTTTGCCGCGCAGCACGCCGATATCATCGGCTGGATGGACGGACAGACGCTCGGCGAAAGCGGAAAGCCGCTGTCCCACACACCCGAAAAGCTCGGCGCGATCTTCTCGGCACTCGGCGCCACCATGGCCGAGATGCACAATCTCGCCGACCGCTGGACGTCGCCGGAGGGATTCTGGCGCCCCGCCTGGGATGCGGAAGGACTGCTCGGCGAGCGGCCGCTCTGGGGACGGTTCTGGGACTGCGACGGCTTGTCTTCGGCGCAGACAAGAGCACTTTCGGCGTTGCGCCATGATCTCCGGCGGCGCCTGGCAACGATGCCGACTCCGGCGCAGGATTTTGGGCTGATCCATGCCGATCTCGTTCGGGAGAACGTGCTCGTTGCCGAGAACGGCGTGACCGTCATCGATTTCGACGATGCCGGCTACGGCTTTCGCCTCTTCGACATCGCGACCGCACTCCTGAAAAACCGGCGCGAGCCGGCATATGAGACGATCGAGGCTGTGCTGATCTCAGGCTATCGAAGCCGCCGCGCCCTGCCGGACGAAGCGTTTTCCTGCCTGCCGCTGTTCCTCGTGCTTCGCAGCCTCACCTATATCGGCTGGTTTGCCTCGCGGCCGGAGTTGCCCGCGGCGCGCGACCGCGTCCTGCGATATGCCGACGAGACGCTGGCGCTTGCGGAAGAACTGGGGGTTCGATGATCAGGGCGCCGTCGAAGCACTCAGTCGTTGAGACTGGCGAGTTCGTCCAGCATATCGAGCAGGACTTCGACGCGCTCGTGGCCGTAGCGAGCTTCGAGCTCCTCGTAGATCGCGCGGCTTTCCGGGCTGACGTCGGCGATCACCCGCATGCCCTCGGGCGCGATCTCGAGCAGAACGCGCCGGCCGTCGTCGGCGTCCTTATGCTTGGTGATCAGGCCGCGCTCCTCGAGCGAGCGGATGATGCGCGTCAGGCTTGGCGCCAGGATGAAGGCCTTGTCGGCCATCTCGGACGCATCGACCCGGCCGGCTTCGGCGAGAATGCGGATCACCCGCCATTGTTGCTCGGTAATATCGTGACGCGCCAGCATCGGTCGAAAATGCGCCATGACGGCTTCGCGTGCGCGCAGAAGCGCGATCGGCAGCGAACGGCGCGTGTTGTGCGGCAAAAGGGCGTCGTGGCCCAGGTCGGTGGGAGGCTTTTCGCGGCTCATAGGCGTTCTATCGGACATTTTCTTTCGTTCTGCAATCGGCAGTCGCAGCTGCGGGAAACGGGCTGCTTGACACCGTCGGCAATTTCGTTAACGTGTTAAATATATGAGAGCGCATCGGGAGGAAAGATGCCGCATCTGACAATCGAATATTCCGGTAACCTCGACACTCGCGTCGACTTTGCCAAGCTGTGCCGCACGGTGCACGCGACCATCCTCGGCACCGGCCTCTTCGAGCTTGGCGCCATCAGGGTGCGCACGATCCAGAGCCGCGACTATGCGATCGCCGACCTCCTGCCGGAAAACGGCTTCATCGACCTGTCCTTCCGCATCGGCCGCGGCCGCACGGAAGCGGAGAAGAAGGCGACCGGCGACGCGATTTTCAAGGCCGTCAGCGAAGAACTCTCGACGCTCTTCTCGACGCCGCATTTCGCCCTCAGCCTGGAGATCCGCGAGATCGATCCGGAGCTGAGCTGGAAGAAGAACGCCATTCACCCCAGGCTGCGCGCCTCCAACGGCTGAGCGCGGCCCTCCCACAAAAACACAGCAGTGCGCGGCGAAGTCTGCGCCAGCATCGGAGACCATCATGTCCAAGCTCGCCGAAAACCTCGCCAAGGCGGAACGCTATCTTGCCCGCTTCAGACGCGAAGGCGTGCTCAACTACATCAACGGTGAAGCCCTTCCCTCGCTTGATGGCGAGACTTTCGAGACCATCTCGCCCATCGACCTGAAACCGCTGGCGAAGATCGCGCGCGGCAAGGCAGCCGATATCGACCGCGCCGCCAAGGCCGCGAAAGCAGCCTTCGCCGAATGGGCGTCCATGCCCGGCGATACGCGCAAGAAGCTCCTGCATAAAATTGCCGATGCGATCGTCGCGCGCTCCGAGGAGATCGCCTTCGTCGAGTGCGTGGATACCGGACAATCGCTGAAGTTCATGGCCAAGGCGGCGCTGCGCGGTGCGGAAAACTTCCGCTTCTTTGCCGACCGGGCGCCGGAGGCACGCGACGGCAAGATGCTGCGCGGCGGCAACCAGATCAACATGACGACGCGCGTGCCGATCGGCCCAGTAGGCATCATCACGCCCTGGAACACGCCCTTCATGCTGTCGACCTGGAAGATCGCCCCGGCGCTCGCCGCCGGCTGCACGGTCGTCCACAAGCCGGCGGAGTTTTCGCCGCTGACCGCACGGCTGCTGGTGGAGATCGCCGAGGAGGCCGGGCTGCCGAAAGGTGTCTGGAACCTGGTCAACGGTTTCGGCGAAGACGCCGGCCGGGCGCTGACCGAGCACCCCGATATCAAGGCGATCGGCTTCGTCGGTGAAAGCCGCACCGGCTCGATGATCATGAAGCAGGGTGCCGAGACACTGAAGCGCGTCCATTTCGAACTCGGCGGCAAGAACCCGGTGATCGTCTTTGCCGATGCCGATCTCGAACGCGCGGCCGACGCCGCCGTCTTCATGATCTATTCGCTGAACGGCGAACGCTGCACCTCGTCCTCGCGCCTTTTGGTCGAAGACAGCATCTATGAACGGTTCACCGCGCTCGTCGCCGAGAAGGCCAAGCGCATCAAGGTCGGTCATCCGCTTGACCCCGAGACCGTCGTCGGCCCGCTCATTCACCCCGTGCATGAGAAGAAGGTGCTCGACTATATCCGAATCGGCCGCGAGGAGGGTGCAACCATTGCTGCCGGCGGCGAGAAATTCGACGGTCCGGGCGGTGGCTGCTATGTGACCCCGACGCTCTTTACCGGCGCCAATAACGGCATGCGCATTGCCCAGGAAGAAATCTTCGGGCCGGTGCTGACGGCGATCCCGTTCAAGGACGAGGCGGAGGCGCTGGCGCTTGCCAACGACACGCAATACGGCCTGACCGGCTATCTCTGGACCTCCGACGTCACCCGCGCGTTCCGCTTCACCGATCATCTGGAGGCCGGGATGATCTGGGTGAACTCGGAGAATGTGCGCCACCTGCCGACGCCGTTCGGCGGCGTCAAGAGCTCGGGCATTGGCCGCGACGGCGGCGACTGGTCGTTCGATTTTTACATGGAAACCAAGAACATCGCCTTTGCCAGCTCGGCGCATGCGATCGCCAAGCTCGGCGGCTGAGCGCGCTGGCAAAAAAATCTGGAGGAGACATCAATGCCCTTGCCGAAACCGAACCTCTACCCGCCCTTCAACATCGTGCGGCTGAGCCATGTGGAGCTCGCCGTCACCGATCTTGCCAAATCGCGCGCCTTCTATGTCGACGTGCTGGGCCTGCAGGTCACCGACGAGACGGCGGACACGATCTATCTGAGGGCCATGGAGGAACGCGGCCACCACTGCATCATTCTGAAGAAGGCGGCGAGCGCTGAGGCTCGCGACCTCGGCTTCAAGGTCTTTGGCGACGAGGATCTCGAAAAGGCCGCGCATTTCTTCAAAGCGAAAGAATTGCCTGTCGAGTGGATCGAACGCCCCTACCAGTCACGCACCTTTCGCACCCGTGACCCGCAGGGCATCCCGCTCGAATTCTATTCGAAGATGGACCGCCTGCCGCCAATCCACCAGAAATACGCGCTCTACCGCGGCGTCAAACCGCTGCGCATCGACCACTTCAACTGCTTCTCGCCCAATGTCGACGAAGCGGTCGCCTTCTACAACGAGATCGGCTTCCGGGTAACGGAATACACGGCCGATGAGGAGACGGGACGTCTCTGGGCCGCCTGGACCCATCGCAAGGGCGGCGTGCACGACATCGCCTTTACCAACGGCCGCGGCCCGCGCCTGCACCACACCGCCTTCTGGGTGCCGACGCCGCTCAACATCATCGACCTGCTCGACCTGATGTCGACCTCCGGTTGGCTCGCCAATATCGAACGTGGCCCCGGCCGCCACGGCATTTCCAACGCCTTCTTCCTCTATGTCCGCGACCCTGATGGACACCGCATCGAGATCTACTGCTCCGACTACCAGACCGTCGATCCGGATCTGGAACCGATCAAGTGGGACCTGAAGGACCCGCAGCGCCAGACGCTCTGGGGCGCGCCGGCACCGAAATCCTGGTTCGAGGAAGGCAGCGCCTTTGCCGGTGCCGAGGCGAGGGACTCGATCCTGAAAGCCCAACCGATCGTCGCGCCGTGACGTTTGGCGAGTGGATCGGCTAAGGGCCTGGGATCGAACGGGAGTAGAAAATGGACGAGAAGAGTTTCACCGAATGGTCGCTGAAGGCGGCGAAATGGGGTGCGGACTATCGCGCCTCGCTGCGTGACCGCCCCGTGCGGGCGCAGACGGCACCGGGGGCAATTGCCGCCCAGATCCCGGCGCAGCCGCCGCGGACCGGCGAGGACATGCAGGCGATCTTCGAGGATTTCGAGAAGATCATCCTGCCGGGCATGACCCATTGGCAGCATCCGCGTTTCTTTGCCTATTTCCCGGCGAACGCGGCACCCGTCTCCGTCGTCGCCGAATACCTCGTCACCGCCATGGCGGCGCAGTGCATGCTCTGGCAGACCTCGCCGGCGGCGACCGAGCTCGAGACCAAGGTCCTCGACTGGCTGCGCCAGGCGATCGGTCTGCCCGAGGGCTTCTCCGGTGTGATCCAGGATTCGGCGTCCTCGGCGACACTCTCGGCCGTGCTTGTCATGCGCGAGAAGGCGCTCGGGTGGAACGGCAACAAGAAGGGCCTCGCCAGCCAGCAGCAACTTCGCATCTATTCCTCCGATCAGGTTCACACCTCGATCGACCGGGCGATCTGGGTCTCGGGGATCGGCGAGGAGAACCTCGTGCGAATCCCGGCGAACGGGCCGCGGCGGGCGATGGACTGCCAGGCGCTCGAAGCGGCGATCCTCCGCGACAAGGCAGCAGGCCTCGTGCCGGCGGGCGTGATCGCCTGCACCGGAGGGACAAGCACGGGTGCCTGCGACGACATCGCCGAGGTTATACGGGTCGCCCATGCGCACGGTCTCTATGTCCATGTCGATGCTGCCTGGGCCGGTGCCGCGATGATCTGCGAGGAGTTTCGCGAACTCTGGGCCGGCGTCGAAAACGCTGACTCCGTCGTCTTCAATCCGCACAAGTGGCTGGGCGCGCAGTTCGACTGCTCGGCGCATTTCATCCGCAGTCCCGATGATCTGGTGAAGACGTTGGCGATCCAGCCGGAATATCTGAAGACGCACGGGCGCGACGGTATCATAAACTATTCCGAATGGACGATCCCGCTCGGCCGGCGTTTCCGGGCTCTGAAACTTTGGTTCCTGCTGCGCTTCCATGGTCTCGAAGGCCTGCAGACGATGATCCGCAACCACGTGCGCTGGTCCCGGCAACTGGCGGAGCGGCTGGCCGAGCACCGGGATTTCGAGATCGTGACCGCACCGATGCTGTCGCTGTTTTCGTTCCGCCATCTGAGCGAAGGGGATCCGGACGCCCACACCATCGCTTTGGTCAACGCGATCAACGATGACGGCCGCATCTACCTGACCCAGACGCGCGTCGATGGTCGCGTGGCGATCCGTTTCCAGGCGGGCCAGTTCGACATGACGCAAGAGGATGCCGAGACGGCGTTCGAGGTCATTGTCGAGGTCGCCGCCGCGCTCGACGGACAACACGAAAAAACGAAGGCTTCCCGATGACACCTCCCCGTTTCGTCACCTTTTCGGCCGGAAACAGGCGGGGCTACGGCCTCGTTTCCGGCAATGGATTGATCGTCCTTAGCACACGATATGGATCGACCTTTCCGACGCTGCGCGAGGTGATCGAAGCCGGTGCCCTTACCCGGCTTGCCGACGAAGCGGCCGGACTGCCGGCGGACATTTCGCTCGACGATATCCGCTACGAGATCCCTATACCGGCACCGGAAAAGATCATTTGCGTCGGCGTCAATTTTCCGGACCGCAATGAGGAATACAAGGACGGGCAGGTGGCACCCTCCAACCCGTCGCTGTTCATACGTTTCCCGCGCTCCTTCACCGGACACGGGCAGCCGCTGATCCGCCCGCCGGAAAGCGCACAACTCGATTATGAAGGCGAGATCGTCATCGTCATCGGCAAGGGCGGTCGTCGTATCCCCGAGGCGACGGCGCTCGACCACGTCGCCTCGCTTTCGCTCTCAAACGAAGGCACGATCCGCGACTGGGTGCGCCATGCCAAGTTCAACGTCACCCAGGGCAAGAACTTCGACCGCACCGGCTCGATCGGTCCTTGGCTGGTGCCATTCACCGACGAGGCCCAGCTTGCCGACATCAAGCTGGAAACCCGCGTGAACGGCGAGGTTCGCCAGCAAGACCGCACCAGCCGGATGATCTTCTCCTTCCGCAAGATCATCAATTACGTCTCTACCTTCACGACGCTGGTGCCCGGCGACGTCATCGTCACCGGCACGCCGACTGGCGCCGGTGCCCGTTTCGATCCGCCAATCTGGCTGAAGCCTGGCGACATCGTCGAGGTCGAGGCCCAAGGCATCGGCACGCTCATCAACCCAGTTGCCGACGAGGCCTGACCCATGCTCGACAAGAACCAGATCGAGTCAGCCGCGACGGCACTCGACATCGCCGAACGCGAGCGCGTCCAGACCGGACTGCTGTCGCTCCAGCATCCCGACATGACCATGGACGACGCCTATGCGGTGCAGGCCGCCTGGGTGAAGAAGAAGATCGCCGCTGGACGCCGGGTGATCGGCTGGAAGATCGGCTTGACCTCGAAGGCGATGCAATATGCGCTCAACATCGACATCCCCGATTCCGGCGTGCTCTTCGATGACATGCTGTTTGAGGACGGCGCGCGCATTCCGGGCAATCGTTTCATTCAGCCGCGCATCGAGGCCGAGATCGCCTTCGTGATGAAGGCGCCGCTTTCCGGCCCCAATGTCACCGTCTTCGACGTGTTGAACGCCACCGATTACGTGACGCCGGCGCTCGAAATCCTCGATACGCGGATCCTGCGCGTCGATCCGGAAACGAAGAAGGCGCGCACGATCGTCGATACCATCTCCGACAACGCCGCCAATGCCGGCATCGTGCTTGGCGGAAGACAGATGCGGCCCGATGCGATCGACATGCGCTGGATGGGCGCGATCGTCTCGCGCAATGCCGAGGTCGAAGAGACAGGACTGGGCGCCGGCGTGCTCAACCACCCGGCCCGCGGCATCGCCTGGCTCGCCAATCGCCTGGCGCTCTACGGCGACCGTATCGAGGCCGGCCAGATCGTGCTTGCCGGCTCCTTCATCCGCCCGGTCGAGGCCCGCCATGGCGACACCATCGTCGCCGACTTCGGCCCGTCCGGCACCGTCAGCTGCTTCTTCGAATAGGAACGCCCATGCCCGCTCCGCGCAATCCGTTCAAACAGGCCCTCACTGACAAGCGTCCGCAGATCGGCCTCTGGCTGGCGCTCGCCAATCCCTATACGGCCGAGATCTGCGGCGGCGCCGGGTTCGACTGGCTGCTGCTTGACGCCGAGCATGCGCCGAACGACGTGCCGCTTCTGGCGGCACAGCTCCAGGCGCTCGCCGCATCGCCAAGCCACGCCATCGTCCGGCCGCCGATCGGCGAGACCTGGATGATCAAGCAGATCCTCGACATCGGCGCGCAGACGCTGCTGGTGCCGATGGTCGAAAGCGCCGAACAGGCCTGCGCCCTGGTGCGCGCCGTGCGTTATCCGCCCCATGGCGTGCGTGGAGTCGGTGCCGCCCTTGCCCGGGCATCGGCCTTCAACCGTATTCCCGACTATCTGCAGACCGCCAATGACGAGATCTGCCTGCTCGTGCAGATCGAAAGCCGGGCCGGCCTTGCCGCGCTCGACGAGATCGCCACGACCGAAGGCGTCGACGGTGTCTTCATCGGCCCGGCGGATCTTGCCGCCGACATGGGCTTCCTCGGCAAGCCCGGTGCGCCGGAGGTACAACAAGCAGTCGAGGCGGCGCTCTTTCGCATCCAGTCGCACGGCAAGGCGGCCGGTATCCTGACCTCCGATCAGGCCCTTACCCGCCGCTACCTAGAACTAGGCGCGACCTTTGTGGCGGTCGGCAACGATGTCGGCCTGCTGGTCGGCGCCACGTCGAAGCTGGCAGCGGAGTTCAAGGGTACCAGAGGCGAGACCGAGACGACGGCTGGAAAAATCTACTGATCGGCATCGTCTGCGCCGCGACCGGAGGAGCCAGTCAGGCCACGACCAACCGCATGCGTTGGGCGGTCACGACTTTCCCTCGTCTCGGTCTGGGGGTATAGCGGTCTGACGCCCACCAGCATTGGATTCCCGCCATGACCGATACCGTTCTCGACCGCTTCCTTCGTTATGTCGTCATCGACACCCAGTCCGACGCGAGGTCGAAGACGCAGCCGTCGACGGAAAAGCAGAAGAACCTCGGTCGCGTGCTCGTCGAGGAACTGCTGACGATCGGCCTTGCCGACGCCCATCTCGATGAAAACGGCTACGTCTATGCCACCATTCCTTCGAACGTGGACAAGCCGGTGCCGGTCATCTGCTGGTGCTCGCACATGGACACGGCGCCGGATTTCACCGGCACGAACGTCAAGCCGCAGATCGTCAGCAACTACCAGGGCGGCGATATCAGGCTCACGGGAGATCCGCAGCAGGTAATCCGCGTCGCCGACCACCCGGTTCTCAACGACCAGATCGGCAATGACATCGTCACGACCGACGGCACGACGCTGCTCGGCGCCGACGACAAGGCCGGGCTTGCCGAGATCGTCGCGGCCGCTCAAGTTCTCGTCGACAATCCCGAAATCAAGCACGGCACGATCAAGCTGCTCTTCACCACCGACGAAGAGATCGGCCGCGGCGTCGACAAGGTCGACTTGAAGAAGCTTGGGGCCCAATTCTGCTATACGGTCGATGGCGAAACCGCCGGCCATATCGAGGACGAGACCTTTTCCGCCGATGGCGTCGAGATCGTCATTCAGGGCGTCGCCATCCACCCGGGCTTTGCCAAGGACAAGATGGAGAACGCCATCAAGATCGCCGGCAACATCATTAGCCGGCTGCCGCGGGAGGTTTCGCCCGAGGGCACCGAGGGCCGCGACGGCTTCGTGCATCCGACCGGCGTGACCGGCTCGATGGACAGGGCGCAGCTCGGCCTCATCGTGCGCGACTTCGACGAGGCGGGCCTTGCCTCGAAGGAAGCCATGCTCGAAGGCATCGTCAAGGACGTGATGAAGGCCTATCCGGGCTCCACCTACAGTTTCGAGGTCCAGCAGTACCGCAACATGAAGGCCATCCTCGACCGCCATCCGGAGATCGTCGAAAACGCCATCGAGGCGATCCGCCGGGCCGGCATGCAGCCGGTGCGCGGCAGCATCCGCGGCGGCACCGACGGTTCGCGGCTCTCCTTCATGGGTCTGCCTTCGGCCAACCTCTTCGCCGGCGGCCACGCCTTCCATTCGCCGCTCGAATGGGTCAGCCGCCAGGACATGGAGCGCAGCGTAAAGACGCTGGTCGAGCTCGCCAAGATCTGGGCCGAACGCGCCTGACATAGTCCGGAAAACGGGGCGGCTTGGGTGCAATAGGCAGCCGCTCCTTCTCCAAAGGAGACGACCGATCGACACGGCGCGAAGGAGGGTCAGGCGATGAGTACGGCGCGAGGCTCAAAACGCGCGCCGGCAAAGCCCGCTTCGCTCGCAACCAACCCGCCGACCTTCGAGCACATCGTCACCGGCGTCAACGAGACGTTCCTATGGCGTCTCGACAACTATCCCTGGGAACGGAACGTCTGGAACTTCCATCCGGAGATCGAAATCCATCTCATCCGCAAGGCCTCGGGCCTTGCCTTCGTCGGTGATCATATCGGCCAGTTCGGTCCGGGTTATCTCACCGTCATCGGCAGCAACCTGCCGCATGACTGGGTAACGGTTACCGAACCCGATGAGATTATCGAAGGCCGTGACATCGTCATGCAGTTCCACCCGGATCGCATGCGCGAGATCACCGACGCCCTACCGGAATTTGCCGAGCTCGAGGCCTTCTTCGCCCGCGCCGAGCGCGGCCTGGTGTTTCATGGCGAAGCCCGCGCCAAGGGCGCCGATCTGATCGAACGTATGGGCAGCCTGAAAGGGCTCTCGCGCTTCTCGCTGTTCATCCAGCTGCTCGATCTGCTGGTCAACACCGAAGAATACGAGTTGCTCTCCTCGCCGGAATTCGCGCCAGAACTCGACCAACAATCGCTTGACGTGCTGCGCGGCGCTCTGGCCTTCATCTACGAGAACATCGCCACCGACATTCATCTTGCCGATCTTGCCCGGCAGGCCGGCATGAGCGAAACGGCCTTTTCCCGTTTCTTCAAGAAGAATACCGGCAACACCTTTACCGACCACGTCAACAAGCTGCGCATCTGGCAGGCGTGCAAGCTGCTTGCCGAAACCGACGTGCCGATCACCGACATCTGCTTCGAGGTCGGCTACCTCAACATCTCCAATTTCAATCGCACCTTTCTGCGCCAGCACAAGATGACGCCTTCGGCCTACAGGCGGCTGACGGGCCAGCGTCGTACTTCCCGTTCTTAGGCGCGTTTCACCCACCCAGGCAATGAATCCTTGCGTTTGCTGCGCTGCAAACGCCTGGCATCTGGCAATTTTCTGCAAGAAAGTACAGAATTGCCGCATCGCGCACGCTAGTTCGGCAGAGCGTAAGGCCTATCATCGAACCCAGCGAAACGGTTCGCTATGAGGAAAACGCACTGGATCTGAGGAGTATCCGGCGCGCATCGCAGACCTGGGGAGGTCTTTTCACAATGAAAAAAGCCAAAACGCTCGTTTCGAGCATCGCCTTCGCATGCCTTCTTTCCACCGGCCTGACGACTGTTGCGGTCGCTGCCGAATGCTCCGGCACGATCAAGGTGCTCGCCCAGCCGCGCGACGGCCTGACGCTGCTCGAAGACTACAAGTCCCAATTCGAGAAGCTCTCGGGCGGCGCATCCTTTGAGATCGACTATCTCAACGAAAACGACCGCCGCGCCAAGACCAAGGCGGACGCCTCGACCATCGGCAAGTACAACGTCTATTACATCGACGAGGCAAATGTGGCGCTATTTGCGTCGGCCGGCTGGGTCGCGCCGCTGATGGACTATTATCCTGCCGACTACGACTACGCCGATTTCGATCCGGGCCGCCAGAAGGTCGCGACCTATGACGGCAAGGTCTGGTTTGCGCCGGTCACTGGCGGCGGGGACCTCATGGTCTACCGCAAGGACCTGCTTGAGGCGGCCGGCATTACGCCGCCGAAGACGCTCGACGAATATGTTGCCGCAGTGAAGAAGCTCAATCAGCCCGACCAGGGTATCTACGGCACAGCCCTTCGCGGCCAGCGCGGCTCGGGCGCCAATGTCTGGCGCTGGATGCCATTCTTCAAGGGCTTCGGCGGCAACTGGTTCGACGGCAAGACGCCGGTCTTTGACGGCGAACAGGCGGTCAAGGCGACCGAGACCTATCTCGAACTCTTCAAGTACTCGGCACCGGGCAGCCAGACCGGCGGCTGGGACGAGGCGGTTGGTGCTTTTACCTCCGGCCAGGTGGCGATGCTGATCGAATCCACCCCGCTCGTCGGCATGGCGATCGATCCGAAGTCCTCGAAGGTGGCCGGCAAGGTCGGCTACCTGCCGCCTCCGGCACCGTTGACGGGCGGCGGCTACGGCCATGGTCTGGCAATCGGCATGAAGGCCAACAAGGATGAGGCCTCCAAGGCCTGCGCCGGTCTGTTCGTAGCTTGGGCGACCTCGAAGGAAAACGAGGCCCGGCGGCTCGAAGCCGGACAGTTCAGCGAACTCAATCGCACCAGCATCATGACCAGCCCGAAATTCGCCGAGCTCTACGGCCCCGATCTCGGCCAGGCGCTTGCTGATACCGGCAAGGTCACCGCCGTCAACTTCTGGCAGAACCCGCAATGGCCTGATCTTGGCGACCGCTGGGGCATCATCCTCGAGGAGCTGATCACCGGAACGCGCACCGACATCAAGGAAGGCCTCGACGAACTCGACGGCTTCGCCCAAGACCTGGTTGCCCGCAGCCAGTAAGCCGGTTCCTCCCAAGGGCCATCGGCCGGCAAAGCCGCCGGTGGCCCGCACCATCGGGGGCGTTCAAAGCCCAGCCGTAGGACTGATCACATGAAGCAGAAAAACAGCCTGCCGGCGGTGTTCCTCACCCCGGCCATGGGCATCCTTGCCGTTCTCGCCCTCGTGCCGACGGCCTATGCGATCTACATATCGTTCCAAAACCGGGAACTCAGCCGTCCGGACGGCAGCTTCGTCGGTTTCGCCAATTATATCGACCTTTTCTCGGACCGCCGCTTCATCAATGCGATCGGCGTCTCCCTGACCTGGGAAGCCGTGACCGTCGGCATGACGCTCGCCATCGCCGTCGGCCTTGGCATTCTGCTGTTCGAATGCGTCTCGCCGCGAACGCGCAACCTGCTGGCGCTCCTGTTTCTGGTACCGGTGATCCTGCCACGCGTTTCGGCCGCCTTCGTCTGGAAGTTCGCCTTCCATCCGCTCTATGGCATCGCCACCTATCCCTACAAGGCAATCATCGGTCAGCCACTCGATCTCCTGTCCAATCCGGCGACTGCACTTGCGACAGTCGCATTGGTCGATGTCTGGCAATGGGGCCTGTTCTTCGCCGTCATCGTGCTGAAGCTCCTGGAAACGCTGCCACCGCAACCCTTCGAGGCAGCAAAGCTCGACCATGCCCGCACATGGGAGATCTATGCCTTCATCGCGCTGCCGATGCTGAAGGCGCCGCTGATCTCGCTTGCCTTCGTCAAGATGATCGAGTCGCTGCGCGCCTTCGACCTGATCTACGTCATGACCCGCGGCGGCCCCGGCATCGCGACCGAAACGCTCGACATGTACGCCTTCTCGCAAGGCTTCATCGAGTCCGGCCGGATTTCCTACGCCTCCAGCATGGCGGTTCTGATGATGATCGCCACCTCGATCGCCTTCACCTTCATCTGGAAGAGGGTTCAGTGATGACCGCCCACGCCCTTGGCCGCTTCATTGGCCGGCTCATCCTTGCCGCCGCCGCCTTCTCTGCCGTGTTTCCAATGTTCTGGACCGCGCTCAATGCCTTCAAGAACCGGGTCGACATCGTGACACCGACCCCGCTCTTCTTCTTCGAGCCGACGCTCGACAACTTCGCCTATGTGCTCGGCCGCGAAAGCGTCTTTGCCGGCCTCGTCAATTCGCTGCTGATATCGGGCGCTGCGGTGCTGATCGGTGCCACTCTCGGCCTGCCCGCCGCCTATGCGATCGCGCGCTATCCCAACCGCTGGTCCCGCGACATTCAGTTCTTCGTTCTGTCGCTGCGCTTCCTGCCGCCGGTCGCGATCGCCATTCCGCTGATGGTGATCTGGCTCGATTTCGGCCTCTATGACACCCGCCTGTCGATGATCGTCACCTATTCGCTGCTGACGCTCGCGACCATCATCTGGCTGAGCGTCCCGGCCTTTGCGCGAGTGCCGAAGGAAGTCGAGGAGGCTGCCCGCGTCGATGGCTACGGTCCTTATGCGATCTTCTTCCTTATCGCGCTGCCGATTGCCCTTCGGTCGCTGATCGGAGCGGTCGCCTTTGCCTTCGTGCTCGTCTGGAACGAATTCCTGATTGCGCTGATGCTGACGACGTCCGACGCCAAGACGTTGCCGATCGTCGCCTCGGAGCTGACGCAACTCGGTCGCGACGTGCCCTGGGGCATCCTCAACGCCTCCGTCGTGCTGCTCTCCATCCCGCCGCTGCTCTTCATCGGGGTTCTAAGTGGCATGCTCAACAGCGCCTTCAAGCGCAAGACCCAATGAATCCCAAGACTGGAAAAACAAGGAAATCCTTCATGCAAGCGTTGGTCCTCGAGCAAAAAGGCAAGCTCGCAATCCGGGAGATCGATCTCCCGCTGGAACTTGGTCCCGATGATGTCAAGATCGCCATCGACACGGTCGGCGTCTGCGGCAGCGACGTGCACTACTACACCCACGGCGCCATCGGCCCCTATGTGGTGCGCGAACCGATGGTGCTCGGTCATGAGGCGGCCGGCACCGTCGTCGCGGTCGGAAGCAATGTCGAAACGCTCGACGTCGGCGACCGGGTCTGCATGGAGCCGGGTGTTCCAGAACTGACCTCCCGGGCTTCCAAACTCGGCATCTACAATGTCGATCCCAAGGTGCGGTTCTGGGCAACGCCGCCGGTTCATGGCGTGCTCGCTCCCTTCGCAGTCCATCCCGCCGCCTTCACCTACAAGCTTCCCGACAACATCTCCTTTGCCGAAGGCGCGATGGTCGAACCGTTCGCCATCGGCATGCAGGCAGCCGCCCGCGCGCGGATTGCACCGGGCGATGTCGCCGCGGTGATCGGCTGCGGGCCGATCGGCATCATGGTGGCGCTCGCAGCCCTTGCCAGTGGCTGCAGCCGTGTCTTCATCTCCGATTTCAGCGCGGAGAAGCTGGCGATCGCCGCTCAGTATCCAGGCATCATCCCGGTCAACATCGCCGAGCGGCCTTTTGCCGATGTCATCGCCGCGGAAACCGGCGGCTGGGGCGCCGATCTCGTCTTCGAGGCGAGCGGCAGCGCCAAGGCCTTTTCCGGGATATTCGATCTGGTCCGCCCGGGCGGTGCCGTGGTTCTGGTGGGCCTGCCGGTCGAACCGGTACAATTCGACGTTCCGGGCGCAATCTCCAAGGAAGTCCGGATCGAAACGGTGTTTCGTTACGCCAACATCTTCGACCGCGCCCTGCAATTGATCGCGTCCGGCAAGGTCGATCTGAAGCCGCTGATCACTGAAACCTTCCGCTTCGAAGACAGCATCAGGGCATTCGAGCGGGCCGCATCCGCCCGACCGACTGATATCAAACTACAGATCCGCATGGACAGTGGGAAGGATTGAGCCATGGCGAACATCGTCTGCTCCAATGTCGACAAGCAATACGGCGCCGTTGATGTCATCAAGGATTTCAACCTCGATGTCGCCGATCATGAATTCATCGTGTTTCTCGGTCCATCCGGCTGCGGCAAGTCCACGCTGCTGCGCATGATTGCCGGTCTCGAAGACATATCCGGCGGCATTGTCTCGATCGGCGGGCGGGCGGTCAACGACCTGCCGCCTCGCGACCGCGGCGTCGCCATGGTCTTCCAGAACTATGCGCTCTACCCACACATGACGATCTACGACAACATCGCTTTCGGACTGAAGCGCATGAAGGTGCCGAAGGCGGAGATCGATACGCGGATTCGCGCTGTTTCGGCAACGCTCGGCCTCGAGCCCTATCTCGCCCGCAAGCCGACCGAGCTGTCCGGCGGGCAGCAACAGCGCGTCGCTATCGCCCGCGCGATGATCAAGACGCCGCGGGTCTTCCTCTTCGACGAGCCGCTCTCCAATCTCGACGCGAAGCTGCGCAATCACATGCGGGTCGAGATCGCCCGGCTGCACCAGAAGCTAAAGACCACGACGATCTATGTGACCCACGACCAGTTGGAGGCGATGACACTTGCCGACCGGATCGTCCTGATGAAGGGTGGCGCGATCGAGCAGGTCGGAACGCCCGCCGAGATATACGAACGCCCGCGCACGCTCTTCGTCGCCGGCTTTATCGGCACACCCAACATGAATTTCATCGACGTGACGGCCGAAAAGACCGAAGGCAGCTGGCTGTTGCGCAGTGCGGGCGGCAGCTTCGCGATCTCGGACGACAGGTTCACGCTTCGCCATGGCCAGACGCTGGTGCTGGGCATACGTCCCGCCGACCTGGCGCCGGCGGAAAGCGGGCTCAATCGTGTCGAGGGCATCGCCGACCTGGTCGAGTTTCATGGTAACGACGCGCTCGTGACCTTTCTGTTTGCCGGCAAGGAAATTGGCGCACTGGTCAAGGCCAGCGGCTGCCCCAGGCCGGGGGAAGCCGTATCCTTCACAATCGAGCCAAACGGCTTGCACCTGTTCGACCGGGAGAGCGGTCTCTCGGTGCTGAGTACGTGAGCGGCAAGCAACAGCCCTGCCCCGACAGGACTGTTTGCCTTCAGGCCGCGTTGGCGAATGAGGCGGCCGGGAGCGGCCCGGCCGTCATCATCGTAAAATCGAAGGGCGCGCGAACGTCGGCATCGAGCACGTATTGGCGGTGCACACGCAGGAAGTCGCGCTTGATCCGGCCATAGCGCTCCGGTGACAGCATATGCTTGAGCCGGATGAAAACGATGGGCGGCTGGGGCGCATCGCCGTGTCCGGCAAGCGCCACCACCTGGCATCTGTAGAAATTGATCGCGTCGGTCAGGCACTGGACGTCGAACCAGAAGATATCCTTCACCCGGGCGATGGCGCCGACGCGCGCGCGCAACACTTCGGCTGAGCGCAGCAGCGCACATTGCAGGATCGCGCCGCCGAGCGTGACGAAGACGATGCGTTTTCCGGCAAAGAGGCCTGGCTCCCGCTCCACCAGGGCGCCGATCACTTGGGTGGCGATGCTGGAGCCCATGCTGTGAGAGCTGATGACGTACTCGTCGGCCGGTTCGTTGAGCGCGGCCCGCACGGATGCCAGGCTGTCTTCAACCCATTGCTTTAAATATGGTTTTTCCAGACGCGCAACGGCAACCGCCAGCTCCCAGTCGGAAAAGAGATGCAGGGTATGCCACCGCTCCGACCAGGGGAGAAACAGCTTGAAAAAGACCAGGTAGGCGACGATCGCGCTCAGGACGAGAAGCGATGATTCAAGCGCAAGCCAGTAGGGGGCGGTGCCGATCAACACGCTCCCCGCGACGCCAATTGCCACCAGCAGGAACGGAAAGAGAAAGAACAGGCCGAACCGCCAGGCATGCCGGAAGTAGCCGAATGCGCCGCCTTCCCAGACGACGCGCAGGGCGCTCAGGTAGCCCGCGACCATTCGATGCAGCGTGCCCCGGCCATTCAGGCGTCGGACGATCTCGTCGTGATCGAAGATGTAGACGCGGCTGGCCGTCTGCCAGTCGGCGCCCTGGCTATCCACGTCGAAATAGCGGCCGGGTCCCTCGCTCTCCACCTGCCCGACCTGAACATCGAAATCCTGAAGTCTCGCCGTCTTGACCGCCGATCGCTTGTAGCGCGCCTGATGCTTGACGGCATCCAGCGGCTCGAAGCCCGGAAAATGCAGCACGATGCGTTTCTTGACGTGCCCGGTCGATTTGTCGTGTGACAAGTGTTGATCTTTCAAAAGGCGCAAAACGCCCGCCCCCGGGCCTCCGAAGAGGCGCAGGAGCGGGCGCTCGATGAGCGCCGGGTGGTCCCAGCCTGCCGGAGACGTCAACGATCTCGGTGTCGAGAATATGGCCAAATGAAACGATGCAACGGCGTGCATGACAATTTCAATCGCGCCATCGCCTGACTACCCGTCACGCCACGGTCGCTGCTCGGCAAGAGCGCAGGCCACAGCCGCCAAACGACGACGCATTGAACCCGACTTTGGTCCTAAGGGAATCCGACGATTGTCCGGCCGTCGCCGGGGAAAGGTCTGGGAAAGCGTAACCAGCGCAGACGCGCGTTGACTGGCCATGCCGGCCATGAGCAAAGTCGAGCTTGCCGGTATCCGCCGGAGCGTGCCCACCCTGTGCCGCGACATCGCCAGAGGACTGAAATGCCCAATCGCCGGATTTTTCTTGCTGCATTCTTCTGGCCCGCAGTCCTGTTGGTGACGACCCTTCCCTACAAGCTCGATCTGACCCGCGCAGGTCTGTCGATGACCGAGACGGTCGCCCTCGCCAAGAACGGCAATAGTGGCGGCGGCAACGGCGGTGGAAATAGTGGTGGTAATGGCGGAGGGAACGGGAACGGCGGCGGCAATAACGGCAATGGCGGTGGCAACGGCAATGGAAACGGGAATTCCAACGAAAACCGTTCCGGCGGAAACTCCAAGGCCTCCCGTGCAAATGAAGACGCCACCGACGATGGCGAAACCGGTATCCGTCACAAGGGCGGCATAACCGAGCAAGTCAGGAAGGGGCGCTACATCATGAAGGATGCCCGCGGACGGACGATCATCAACCGGCGCGCGACATCAGCCGACAAGCAGCGCATGGAGACCCTGGCGCATTAGCACGCGCCGCCGATCAGCGTCGGCGGTGCGACGGTATCGGTCGGTCTCAGAGACTAAAGCTCGCGCGCGTCGCGCAGAACCATTGCCGCTTCGGTGCGGTTTGCGACCCCCAGCTTCGTCATGATCTGCGTCATGTGATGCTTCACGGTCTTTTCCTGCAGGTCCAGCTCGATGGCGACATGCTTGTTGCTCATGCCGGCGGCCACCAGGTGCAGAACCTCTTTCTCGCGGGGCGTCAGGGTTGCGACCAGACCGGATTTTCCAGGCTGGGCCGGGCCCTTCGTCGACAAAAGCTTGGCCGAAAGGGTCGGCGCCACGTAACGCTCGCCCGAAGCGACAGTGCGAATGACCTCGGCGAGCGCCGAGGCGCCGACCCCCTTCAGCACATAGCCGGTGGCACCCCGGTCGAGCGCCGTGGTCACGTCATCTCCGTCTTCGGAAACCGTGAGCATGATGATCTTCTGCGACGGAGCGACCTCCAGGATCGCCGGTATCGCCTCCAGCCCGCCGCCCGGCATGGAGATATCCATGAGCATCACATCCGGTCCGAGGCTTTGCGCGATCCCGGTCGCGTCGTCCTTCGAACTGCCCTCGGCGACGATCTCAAACCCCTCGATCTCCGACAGGCTCCGGGTCACGCCTTCGCGAAACAGAGGGTGGTCGTCGACCACGGCAACGCGTATCCTTGACGTCATGATTGTCAGATCTCCTTGACGCTGGTCGTCATGCGAACGGTGGTGCCGGTCGGCTCGATGATGAGCTCAAACGTTCCGCCGAGACTTTCGATCCGTTCGCGCAGGCCGGCAAGACCAAGACTTGTGGGCGGAACTTTGTCCGGATCAAATCCGGGTCCGCCATCGGCGACCTCGATGGTGACACGGTCGCCGACTGTTCGTTGCGATACCTGCTGCCTCACGCCGCCGGCATGCCGGTAGCCGTTGTTGAGGGTTTCCTGCACGAAGCGGTAGATGCAGATCTTTGCCGCCTGCGACAGACGGTCCGGCGGATCGGCCAGGGCGAGCTCGACCGCCGCCCCTGTGCGCTGCTGATGGGCCTTCACGCAACGCTGCAGGATCTCTGCCAATCCGGCCGTCTCGATCTGCGGCAGGACCAGGCCGCCGCAGATTGTGCGGATCTCCTGCATCGCCTCGTCGAGGCTCGCCTTGATCGCGCCGATCTCGCGCGCACGGGTGGCCGCCGGCGTCGCGTCGCGCTTCAAGGTCTCGCTGCCCAGTCTTAGCGAAGCATAGGCGACGAGTTGGGCGGGGCCATCATGCAGGTCCGCGCCGATGCGCCTCAGATAGCTTTCGTTCAACGCGGTGGCGCGCTGCGATGCGCGCTGCAGCCGGCCGCGCAACGTTTCGTTCTGCGCCAGCGATGCCGAAAGCTCGTCGACGCGCTGGGCGAGCGCATGCCGCTGGCTCTCGATCGTCTTGCTGCCCCGAAGCACGATCGCCGACAGCACGACGAAGAAGGCAAGCGTGAAGGCTGCGACCGCCAACCAGGTGTGTGCGCGCGCCTGATTGAGGCTTTGTTCGAAATCATTGGCCACCTCATGAAATTCCGACACGGCCACCACCTGGCCGGACCAGGGCTGGAGCACCGGATTGTAGATGGCAAGCGCCGGCTCGGCCGTAGCCCTGTCCGCCGTCCCATCCCCGGCCTGGTCGAAGCGGGCGACCATTTTGCCTGAAAATGCCGTCTGAAGTTCCTCGCTTGGCTCCACCTTGGTGCCGACGGCCGCCTGGTCACTCGAATAGAGAAGCGTGCCATCCGCACGCCAAAGGCGGAACGAGAGGAGGCGTTCGCCGAGCGCGCCCTGGCCAAGGGTCTCGTCCAGCGCACGGGCAACCGTTTCATCGAGCACTTCATTCGTCTGCATATCGGGCAGCAACGGCGCGATCACGCTGTCGACGTAAAGCGCCGTCGTTGCGGCGGAATTCCGGGTGACTGCGTCTTCGATCCTGTTCGATACGAAGGCGCCGACCAGAACCATCGCACAAGCGGCGACCGCTCCTCCGATCAGCAGGAACTGGGTGGCTAGAGATTGAGAATTCCAGCGGGTGATAAGCTGTTGGACGCGCACCAGGTCTCTCGGATCGGGCCGCCGGCTCGTGCGGCGCGACGATTGTAGCAAGGCCGCGCCAACCTAACCACTCTCATGACAGGGTCAATGGCGCAGCCATCGCGACCGAACTGTTCGGACCTTTGATGCTGCGGAATAGGACCTAGGTCCTAGGCGAAAAGGCAATGGTCGGGGGCCGATGGCGCCGTCTCGGAGGCGCAGATATCGTCTTCACATCGAACGTCGTGTCTCGATCCGTAAGCAAATGAGAACGACCAGTTGGAAATGAGGAGATATCTATGCCTGTGACGAAGCTGATCGCCCGGAGCATCATGGCGCTGACGCTGGCAGTCGCGCCAATGGCTGCCGGTTCCCTGAGCCTGATCGATTCCGCCTACGCCAAAGGCGGCAATGGCGGCGGTGGTGGCAATGGTGGCGGCGGCGGTAACGGCGGGGGCAACGGTGGTGGCAATGGCGGGAGCCACGGTGGCGGTTCTGGCCACAGCAAATCCGACACTTCCCGCGGAAGCAAGGAAACGAGCACTGGCAAGTCCAGTGGAAAATCGCAGCACAAATCCGGGACCTCCGGCAGCAAGACCAAGGCGACCAAGGCAGCCAAATCGGCAAAAGCCGAGAAACCCGCCAAATCGGTCGTGGTTGCATCGGACCCGGTGGTCGATCCGGTAGTCGATCCCGTTGTGGCGCCCGAGTCTAAGCGAGGGTTCAACTCGCTCAACCGCAACTACCACGCCTATCTCAATTCAAACGATCCGAAGATGGCGGCCGTTTCCGCTTACGCAATCGCCTATGCGCAGTTCGAGGCGGAAAATGGCGTCGACGCCATCCCAGCCGATCCTGCGCTGAGCGACGAAGCGCTGCGCGAGGCGCTAGCGGGCTTCACCAAGGATGGCGTGGTGACCGACGACATGGTCGACGAAGCCAAGGGGATTCTCGGGGTCGGCCCCGCCGTTGGCAAGATCGACGAAATCCGCGGCACGCTGCCGCCGCAGACGGTGGTTGTTGTCGAACCGGAGCCGGAGACCGCCCAATAACGAGGAACTGGCCACCGGCTCACTTGGTGAGCCGGTGGCTGCATCCGGACCCGCGTCCAAGCCAATGGAGTTTAAATGTTTGACCGTGTTGTGGAAATCTTCGACCACGCAGCAAAAGAAGGGCGCGTCGGGTTTTCACTTCAACACGTCAATGCCGTCGCCGATGTCGGCACCGTGCTCT
The DNA here is from genome assembly GCF_000697965.2 of Ensifer adhaerens. Lineage (NCBI taxonomy): Bacteria > Pseudomonadati > Pseudomonadota > Alphaproteobacteria > Hyphomicrobiales > Rhizobiaceae > Ensifer > Ensifer adhaerens. The sequence goes on from NZ_CP015881.1 coordinate 1,731,389, forward strand.
ATTCGGAGTGTCTGGGAAGGATCATCCGACCCGACGGCGAGGTCATGACCGCCAGCGAGTTCATACGCTATCTGGAGGCGGCCGGCCGCATTGCTGCGCTGGACAGGCACATGCTCACGCTCGCCTTCGACTGGTTGGCGCATCATCCAACCGGCGACCTCGGCTGCAACATCTCGGTCGAAAGCATCTGCGATGAACGTAACCGGACGCTGCTCCTGGATCTGCTGTCGACCCATCGGGGGCTGGCACCGCGCCTCGTGCTCGAACTCGCCGAAAGCCTACCGATCTCAGCGCTCCCGACGGCCGGGTGTTTCGTTCGAAGCGTACGCGAGCTTGGATATCGGGTCGCCGTCGATGACTTCGGAACGGGATTTTCGACGCCGGAGGCACTTTTGTCCTTGCCCGTCGACATCGTGAAGATCGACGGCTTCTTCCTGCGGCTCGGACGTCCCGACGCGGAGCGGTTCCTTCTGCACATGGTGGGTCTGGCGTCCTGCGTCGCTCCCGTCGTTGTGGTCGAAGGTGTTGAAACTTATGCACAATTTGAGGCCGCGCAAGGCGCCGGCGCAACGCACGTGCAAGGGTTCCTGCTCTCCGAACCGACCCTCAGCCCACTATTTGGCGGCGAGTTGCGTCCAGCTCAAACCGCGATGCTCTGCTAGCGTCGCGCGCAATCATTCAAGCGCACTGCACTCCCTCCCCTTATGCTTTCCTGATCTTTCCATCCCATCTTCCCAGGCGAAATCCTATGCCGATCTGCGCGATAGAAGGAGCGGGCGGCAATGTGCCTGTAGGTCGTTTTGCCTCAGGCATGCTGCCATGCTGGTGCCGCTTTTGGATGGCTTGAGACGTGCCGCGCCGCAACACCCGGTGCCGCAGCATTCACCTTTCCTGTGATCGGCCGGATTTGCGTTGGCGGCAACCCACCCGGCTTCGGACGCGAAAGCAACAGAACAGCGCAGACGCTTGCCAGTACCGGCATGTCCGGTTCCGAAGGCGTCACAGACGAGCAAGACTATGAAATTCACAAACGGGTTCAAACTCTCCTCCAGAGCCAGCCGCCGTCTGCCGACGGAATATTTCATGCTGGTGGATGTCGCGTTCGAGGGCGACGTTATCGGCTCTCTGGGCAGTTGTCCGATACGGGAATCCGTGCGCGACGGAGAGGGCCTTGTCTATCGTTTCGTCGGCGTGGCACCGCGCCTGGTGAGCGGCGGCTTTGATGTACTGGCACTTCGCACGGGCGAGTGGATCGTCAAGCCGGGCCTGGTTTACGCGGCTGATCCCAAGGTAGCGCAAACACGTGACACAGACCGCGCTGCCTAGGAAGTATGCAGCGCTTCTTCGGCAGTAACGACATCCGTTGCCCCCGCCACCGGCTTCGTCGGCGCAGCTTTCGCCAGCTTCGCGCCGGCCCTGCAATGCCCCTGTAATCTTGGCCCTTTAGCTCCCGGTCAGCCGTCGCATCGCTCCGGATCGCAGTCGTTCCGGACGGGCGGCACGTCAACGACAACTGCTGGCTTCGCGCGTCCCGTGGACGACTGGCGCTGCAGGAAAACCGGGATCCGTCATGCTCTCCATTAAGGGGTTTTGCACCCTCGCCTGGTTCGCCGCCACCGCCGCCCTGCTGGCCGGCTGTGCATCCGATACGATGAAGACCTATATCGGCCAGCCGGTCGAATCCGTCATCATCGACTATGGTCCGCCCACCAATGTTCTCGATCTCGGCTGGAACGAGCGCGCCTATCAATGGCGCAAGATCTCAACGAATGTCGTCTCCGGCACATCCAGCGGCGAAATCAGGGACACCCGGCGCGGAATGCGCTACGAGGAGTATTCGACGCCGGGCTATGTCGAGGAACAGGAGTGCTTCTATAGCTTCTACGCCCGGATGCAGCACGGCCGCTGGTACATCACCAACTTCCGCCAGCCGAAGCTGGAATGCGAGTGACGCCTCGGGCAGTCGACGTGACGGATCAGCGACCCGCATAGATGCGGGCACAGAAGGGAAAGTGGCATGCGCATCTTGCTGCTGGAAGACGAGCCGGAGATGGCCTCGGCCCTCAAGGCTGCCCTGGCGCGGCGCCAGGTGATCGTCGATCATGTCTCGACGCTCGCCGACGCCGAGGCCGTTGCCGAACTCTGGCCCTATGACGTGGTCGTGCTTGACCGCCGGGTGCCGGATGGCGAGGGGCTGGATCTTATCCCGAAGCTCAGAAGCCTTGGCGTCGAGGCGCCGATCCTGATGCTGACGGCATTGGGATCGATCAACGACCGGGTCAGCGGGCTCGATGCCGGTGCCGACGATTATCTTTCCAAGCCTTTTGCCGTCGAGGAACTGATGGCGCGGCTGCGCGCGCTTGCCCGCCGTCCGGTCACGCTCAAATCGGAGCAGACCAAGGTCGGGCGGCTCATCTACGACTTCCGCCACCGGGAGGCCGCCGTGGACGACAAGCCTCTCGACCTTCTGCGCCGGGAACGGCTTGCGCTCGAAGCGCTGATGCGGCGGCCCGGCCGAACCGTGCTCAGGGCGACGTTGGAAGAATCGGTCTACGCCATGGAAGACGAGATCGAATCCAACGCGCTCGACTCCCATCTTTCGCGCCTGCGCCGCAAGCTCGACGACGTCGGCGCCGGCGTCGAAATCCGGGCGATCCGCAATCTCGGCTATCTCCTGCGCGCGACGACATGATCAAGGTTCGTCCGCGCTCGCTGCAATGGGTCCTCGTCCGTCGGCTGATCCTCCTGCAGGCGGCCACGTTGTTCGTCTTCATCGGCCTGCTTTTCCTGGGCGTGTTCATCGCCCAGCCACGGTTGCTCGTCGACAACGAAGCCGCCTTGGATGTGCTCGACCGCGCCGTCGGGCGCGACGCGAACGGCGTGCTGGCCGTGCACGAGACCGAGGACCTGCGCGAGCTTCGCCAGTCCTATCCCAATCTCTGGTACATCGTCCGCGACGCCGCCGGCCAGGTCGTGCGCTACGGAAACGTCCCTGCCCCCTATGAAGAAGCCGGTGGCGACCTGCTGCAACGGGTGGAGGGGGCGAAATTGCTTTTCGAAGAAGGCGGTACGCTTCCGGACGCTGTCCTCCACAATGTCGAGACCGAAGCCGGCCGGGTCCAGATCCTCGCGGCGACAGTTTCCTCCCGCCGCGACAATGAGCCGTTGGACGTGCAGATCAGCATCAATGTCGATATGGCGCGCGACCTCGACGGCAGGACGGCGTGGATGGAGGTCATGCCGACGCTCGTGCTTGTTGTCCTTTGCTTCCTTTTGCCGATCGTCTTGGTCATGGGCGTCTCCACTCTGCTGACGACGCCGGCCGTCGTGCGCCGTTCGCTCGCGAGCCTCGTCTCGACCGCCGACCAGGCGGGGCGCATCGACATCGACAACCGCGCGGTGCAGCTCGAAACCGAGGAAGTGCCGACCGAAATCGCCCCTTTGGTGCGGGCCTTCAACCGGGCCCTGGCGCGACTGGGAGAGGGATACGACCAGCGCAACCGCTTCCTGACCGATGCGGCCCATGAATTGCGTACCCCGATCGCGATCCTGCGGACCCGCGCCGAGCTTCTGCAGGAAGACCCCGAAACCACCCGCCTGAGGCTCGATATCGAGCGCCTGTCGCATCTCGCCCAGCAGCTTCTCGACCGGCAAGTCCTCGAACATGCCGGCGGTCCGCTCGAGGTGGTCGACCTCGTTTCTCTCGGGAGGGTCATGGCAGCGGACTTCGCACCGCTTGCGTTCGAAGCCGGCTACGAGCTGGCATTCGAAGCCGAAGCGCCGGGCGCCCTGGTCAGCGCGCGGCCGCGGCAGATCGAGCAGGCTGTCGCCAACCTTCTGCGCAACGCCATCGAACATGGCGGCGGTGCCGGCACGATCACCGTTCTGGTCGATGCCGCCGGCGGGCTCGAAATCCACGACGAAGGCCCCGGCATTCCGGTAGAGGAGCGCGATCGCGTCTTCGAACCTTTCTATCGCTTGCGTCCGCGCTCCACCGGCGCCGGGCTGGGGCTCAATCTCGCGCGCGAGATCGCCCGGCTCCACGACGGCCGTATCGACATTCTCACCGGTCCATGGCGTGGCACGCGGGTGCGCCTGCACTTGCCGCTGATCGACGGAAGCCGACCTGCGGCCGCGCCGGCACGCCCGATCGTCTGACAGAAGCGGCGGCATGCCGCCCCAGATTTCTCAAAAGCTTTTCAGGTTGCCCCTTATCAAGGCGGTGCCGATGCTCCACATTTGCTGCGATACATCGTTCGGCTTAAGCGGCTTCACCCGCTTGAGCGCCATGGAGAACAGCAATGCAGACCCCATCTGAGGCCCCCTCGCCTTCACCCGAGGATGGCAGCTTTCCGGCTCGACGCCAAGGCGTGCTCGACTGGCTGATCATCGAAACGCGCAACGAGCGCTTCATTGACAATATCCTTGTCGAGTTGGGCGAACGGCTGCAGGCCGCCGGTATTCCGGTTGCGCGCGCCACGTTGCACTTCCGCATCAACCATCCGCAATGGCTCGGCGCTCGCATCCTGTGGCGCAAGGGGCTGGCCGAGGGCGAAATCGATCTCTACGACTATGGCACCCAGAACACCGCTCTCTACCTCAACAGCCCGCTCTACGTGATCAATAACGGTGGCACCGAGGTTCGAACCAACCTCGAGGACTTGACGGAAGAGCAGGAACAGAGCTCGCTCTATGTTGACCTCAGGGCCGAGGGCCTGACCGAATACATCGCCTGGCCGCTTGAGCACACGCTCGGCAAACGCCACATCGTCACCTTTGCCAGCGACCGGAAGGGCGGCTTCGAAGACGAACATCTGGCCTTTCTCGCGAAGATCGTGCCGGCGCTGGCGCTGGTCAGTGAAATCAGGCTGAAGAACCGTTTCGTCCGAACGCTGCTCGAAACCTATGTCGGCCCGCACGCGAGCGAACAGATCCTTGCCGGCGCCACCACACGGGGCAGCGGCGTCACCGTCGGTGCCGCCATCCTGATCTGCGACCTGCGCAATTTCACAAAGCTTTCCGATCTCTGGCCGCGCGACGACGTGATCGAACTGCTGAACGCCTATTTCGACGCCATGTCGGAACCGATCGAGCGCCATGGAGGCGAGATCCTCAAATTCATGGGTGACGGGCTGCTGGCGATCTTTCCGCTAAGCAACCCCGACGCCGCGGAGAATCTGCTCCAGGCGATCCGGGAGGCGGAGGCAGCCATCGCCGTCCTGAACCAGGACAACCTCTCGAAAGGTCGCGAGCCGCTCGGCTACGGCATCGGCGTGCATGTCGGCGACGTGATGTATGGCAATATCGGCTCGCGCCGCCGGCTCGACTTCACCGTCATCGGCCCCGCCGTCAACATCGCCTCAAGGCTTGAGAGCCTGACCAAGGAAACCAAACGCCCGGTGCTGTTGTCGCGCGCCTTCGTCGAGCTGGCCGGCTGCGCCTCGAGCATGGAGCATCTCGGCGCCTACCCGGTCAGGGGCATCGGTGAACCCATCGAGGTCTTCGCTTTTTCCGGCAACGAACCGGCACCGAAGCTGCGCCTCGCCGCAGGATAA